>CALWSM010000007.1 GCA_944384185.1 uncultured Blautia sp.
TTGAAAGCTCAGAGAAGGCAGAGACCAAAAGGGAGATAAGGGAGACTCCGGCAAGAGAAGAAAGAAAAAAAGAGCCGGCTTTTCTCAAAAAGATACGGGAAATTTTCCGGATTCCCGGAAAAATAGGCAGGGCTCTGAAAAATTTCCGGTTAACAGCCGGTGATATCTGTGATAGAATAAGAAAGATAAAGGAATTTCTGGAAAGTGAAAAATTCAAAAGAGGAATGCGCCTGATCCTGGAGGAGGGGAAAAAGCTCCTTGCCCATGGGTTTCCCAGAAAAATACAGGGTCGTATAAAATTCGGAACCGAGGATCCCTGTCTTACAGGAGAAATTCTGGGAGCGGCAGGCATATTTTATCCTCTGTATGGGGAAAATTTCAGTATAGAGCCGTGTTTTGGCCAGACTGTTTTAGAAGGGACTGTTTCCCTCAAAGGGAGAATGTACGGCGTTATGGTGCTGATCTCGGCGGTGAAGATTATCCGCAGCCGGGACGTCCGCTACATTATCAGGCATTTCAGACAATAATTCCCGGAGCTTGTAAGATAGGGGATTGTCATAAACAACGTGAAGGAGGAACCAGCTATGGCTTCAGAAAATAATAACTTTCAATCTACAGTAGAATCTTTGTTTAAAGGAATGGACAGCTTTATTTCGACCAAGACGGTGGTAGGAGATGCGATTACCGTGGGGGATACCATTATCCTGCCGCTGGTGGATGTGACCTTTGGCGTAGGCGCAGGAGCTTTTTCCGGAGAAAAGAAGAATAACGGAGGCGGCGGTATGGGAGGAAAGGTTTCTCCCAGCGCAGTGCTGGTGATCTCCAACGGCGTGACAAAACTGGTAAATATCAAAAACCAGGACGGTCTCACCAAGATCCTGGATATGGTGCCGGATTTCCTGAATAAATTTACAGATGGAAAGAAAAGCGAGGTAGTCCTTTCAGAAGAAAAGGCCACGGAGGAAACAAAGAAAGAAGAGAAGAAGGAAGAGTAAAAGAGCAGGATTACTTCATGCAGGTGCGCATATACTGGTAGTGAAAGAAAAAGGAGAAACAGAATATGCGCAGAGTATGCGGACTGGCATTGTTTTGTGTGGGCACAGGGCTTTTTATCGCTCTGATCTTTCCGAAAACTTTTTTAATGGTGGTGTTTGCCGCCCTGTGTCTCCTGGCCGGCTATAATTTATTCTGCTGCTGAGGCGGCAGATGTATGAAGATATAGGAATGGGTAAAAGCACTGTATGACGGACATTTTTCGCCAGACGGTGCTTTTTAAATAGAATAAAATAGGTTTCCTGTTAAAAAAAGAGATATCGCCGGATCAGTTTTCTGATCTGGTAATATCTCTTCAGCAGTTTCTTCATCTTGTTGAGCTTATGCTCTTTCTACTTTGCCGCTTCTTAAGCAGGAAGTACAAACATACATTTTCTTTGCATTTCCGTTTTCTGTCTTTACTTTTACAGATTTAATATTGGATTTCCACATTTTGTTTGTTCTTCTATGAGAATGGCTGACATTAATTCCAAAATGAGCACCTTTGTCACAAATAGCACATCTTGCCATGGTAGCACCTCCCTAATATATATTAAGTCCGTATAAACAAACTCACAACAATAGTTATTTTAGCAGATTAGATTTTAATTTGCAAGTGGAATTCTAAAAAAAATAAATTATTATTTCGTTTTAGGAAAAGATATGTTAGAATAGCTTATATAAAATTATGGAGGTGTCCGGCATGAATGGATTTGTTGATACAGGATTAGGAAAGATTACGATTGATACAGATGTCATTGCCACTTATGCGGGAAGCGTAGCGGTTGAGTGTTTTGGGATAGTAGGTATGGCCGCAGTAAGCATGAAGGACGGGCTTGTAAAGCTTTTGAAAAAGGACAGCCTGAAGCACGGGATCAATGTGGCTATCGCAGATAATAAGATCACTTTGGAATTTCATGTGATCGTCGCTTACGGGGTGAGCATTTCTGCAGTGTCCGATAACCTGATCAGTAATGTAAAGTATAAAGTAGAAGAATTTACCGGTCTTACTATAGAGAAGATCAACATCCTTGTAGAAGGCGTGAGAGTAATTGATTAATAAGGAGGAAACTTGTTGTGAATACCAATACCATTGATGCAAAGATCCTTGGGCGGATGTTCCTTTCAGGAGCCAAGAATCTGGAAGCTAAAAAAGAGTGGATTAATGAGCTGAATGTTTTCCCGGTTCCTGATGGAGATACAGGGACCAATATGACTTTGACCATTATGTCTGCGGCTTCTGAGGTGAACGCTTTGTCAGACCCGGATATGAAGAGCCTGGCAAAGGCCATTTCATCCGGATCACTGCGAGGTGCAAGAGGAAACTCCGGAGTTATCCTGTCACAGCTTTTAAGAGGATTTACGAAGGTGATCGAGAAGTACGAGGAGATCGACGCTCCGATTTTTGCCAGATCATTTGAGAGGGCGGTGGAAACTGCCTACAAAGCAGTTATGAAACCGAAAGAAGGAACGATCCTTACGGTTGCAAAAGGAGTGTCTGCCAAAGCGACGGAAATCGCAGAAGACAGTGAGAGCCTGGAGAGCTTTTTTACAGATGTGATCGCAGAGGCTGAGAAAGTTCTTGCCAGGACGCCGGAAATGCTTCCGGTGCTGAAAGAGGCAGGGGTGGTAGATTCCGGCGGCCAGGGTCTTGTAGAAGTCCTGAAAGGAGCTTTTGACGGATATCTGGGCAAGGAGATCGATCTTGATTTTGAAAAGCCGGCGGTAAAACCTGTTCCGGCCAGACCGGTGTCTGCTGAGGAGAGTAACATTAAATTCGGATACTGCACAGAATTTATCATTATGCTGGAAAAGGAGTTTACGGAAAAAGATGAAGAATCCTTTAAGGATTATCTCATGTCGATCGGAGATTCTCTGGTAGTAGTGGCGGATGATGATATTGTAAAAGTCCATGTGCACACCAATGACCCTGGGGAGGCGATCCAGAGGGCTCTGACTTACGGACAGCTCTCTAATATGAAGATTGATAATATGCGTCTGGAACACCATGAAAAAGTCATTAAAGAAGCGGAGAAAATGGCTGCTCTGCAGGCGGCTGAAAGAGCAGAGAAACCGGAAAAAGAAGTGGGATTTATTACGGTATCTGCCGGGGAAGGCATGGGAGAGATCTTCCAGGAGCTGGGAGCGGACTTTATGATCCAGGGAGGCCAGACCATGAATCCCAGTACAGAGGATATGCTGAAAGCCATCGAAGAGGTAAATGCAAAAAATATCTTCATCTTCCCGAACAACAAGAATATCATCCTGGCTGCAAACCAGGCAAGGGATCTGACGGAAGATAAGAATATTGTGGTGATCCCGGCGAAGACGATCCCTCAGGGAATCTCAGCGATGATCTCTTATGTGCCGGAAAGATCGGTAGAAGAGAATACTGCAGAGATGATGGAAGCTATTGAAAATGTAAAGACCGGACAGGTGACTTATGCAGTGCGGGATACCAGGATCGACGACCAGGAGATCCACCAGGGAGATATCATGGGGATCGGCGACAAAGGGATCCTGGCGGTGGGCCAGGATATCCGGGACGTTGCGGTAGAGATGACGAAAAAGATGACAGACGAAGAAAGCGAACTGATCAGTATTTACTATGGCGCCGAAGTAGAAGAAGCTGATGCGGAGGAAGTTTCCTCCCGTCTGGAAGAGCTGTATCCGGATCTTGATATTGAGATCAATTATGGCGGACAGCCGATCTATTATTATGTGATCTCCGTAGAGTAAAAAGGCAAAAAGAATAGAAAGAGTATAAGCTTTGAGAGTGCTGGAAGGATTTTGCGGCAAAAAGCCACAGAGTCTTTCCAGCCTCTTTTTACCGCAGCAGGAGGTAAAAAGAACACAGGCAGGGGAGAGTGAGAGCATGAGGGAACAGGACAGTATACGGAACGTCAAAGGCATCGGGGAAAAAACCGAGAAGCTTCTGGGAAAGCTGGGGATTTTTACAGTGGGAGATCTTCTCAGATATTATCCCAGAGATTATGATGAATACCGGGAACCGGTGGAGATTTCTCAGGCGCATCCCGGAAAGAAAACGGCAGTTCTGGCAAGGCTCTCCGGAAAGGTGGGCGTTAAGAATACCGGGAGACTTACAGTGGTCACGGCCAGCGCCAGGCAGGGAGAACAGACTCTTTGGTTTACCTGGTATAATATGCCGTTTCTCAGGAATACTCTTCGCCCTGGGGGCCTGTATATTTTCCGGGGGCTGATCGTAGAGAAAAAAGGCAGACGCATCATGGAACATCCGGAGATATTTTCCCGGGAACAGTATGAAGAACGGCTTCATGTGCTCTATCCTATTTACAGTCTAACAAAAGGCCTTACCAATAAATTCATGGTTAAGATTATGAAACAGGTATTGGAAGAACGGGAAATGACCCAGGAATACCTGCCGGAAGAATACCGGAACCATTACCAGCTGGCGGAATATAACTATGCCCTGACCCATATCCATTTTCCGGAAAGCCGGGAGGACATGATATTGGGAAGAAAACGTCTGGTTTTTGATGAGTTTTTTCTTTTTGTCCTTTCCATACGTATGATGAAAGAGAAAAACCAGAACAGAGAAAATACTTTCCATCTGAAACCGGTATGGGAGACGGAAAAGCTTATAGAAAATCTTCCCTATGAGCTGACCAGGGCTCAGAAACGGGTCTGGAACGAAATTGAGACGAATATGACAGGAAAGCACTTGATGTCCCGCCTGGTCCAGGGAGATGTGGGAAGCGGAAAGACGATCATTGCCTTTCTGGCTATGCTCCTTGCGGCGGCTAACGGCTGTCAGGCGGCGCTTATGGCGCCTACCGAGGTACTGGCCAGACAGCACTATGAGGGAATGTGCCGGCTTCTCAAAGACCAGGGGCTTTCTTACCAGGCAGTACTCCTTACCGGATCTGTCAAGGGAAAAGAGAAAAAAGAAATCTACCGGCAGATCCAGGAGGGAGAGGCGAAACTGATCATCGGCACCCACGCCCTGATCCAGGAAAAGGTTCTTTACCAGAAGCTGGCTCTTGTGATCACCGATGAACAGCACAGGTTTGGCGTAAACCAGAGAGAAGATTTATCTGGAAAAGGAGGAAAGCCTCATGTGTTGGTTATGAGCGCAACCCCTATTCCGAGAACTCTGGGGATTATTCTTTATGGAGATCTGGATATTTCTGTTATGGACGAACTCCCGGCGAAACGGCTTCCCATCAAAAATTGTGTTGTGGATACTTCCTATCGTCCTAAAGCATATAAGTTCATGGAAAACCAGATCAGCCAGGGCCGCCAGATCTATGTGATCTGCCCTATGGTGGAAGAGAGTGAAGGGCTGGAGGCGGAAAACGTCCTGGACTACAGCCGGTCCCTTTCTGAAATCCTGCCGCCCCAGATCAAGGTTGCCTATCTCCATGGACGTATGAAGGCTGCTGAGAAAAATGAGATCATGGAAGCGTTTGCTAAAAATGAAATACAGGTGTTGGTATCTACTACGGTTATTGAGGTTGGGGTCAATGTGCCAAATGCTTCAGTAATGATGGTGGAAAATGCAGAGCGGTTTGGCCTGGCGCAGCTTCATCAGTTGAGAGGAAGAGTAGGAAGAGGCGTCCATCAGTCCTATTGTATTTTTATTTATGGCGGGGATGATGAAGAGACCAGAAAACGGCTGGAAATCCTGGTGAAGTCCAATGACGGTTTTTATATAGCAGGAGAGGATCTGCGCCTTCGGGGGCCGGGAGATCTGATGGGGATCCGCCAGAGCGGCATGCTGGAATTCCGTCTGGGAGATATCTTCCAGGATGCGGATATTCTGAAGAAAGCCAGTGAAGCGGCGGGTGCAGTGCTGCTGCTGGACCCGGACCTGGGATTGGAGCAGAACCGGCGTCTGAAAGACCGGCTTTTGTCTTATGCAAAAGATAAAATGGATTCCCCTGGATTGTGAGTAAAGCCTGTGGGTTTATATTGTTATGTTTCTGTAAAAAAACACAAACTTCCTGGAAAAACTTGAAAACTTCAAAAAAAAGGTATATGATAGACGGGACATTTAGAGTTGGAAGTATGAAGGAGGAGAATGATATGTCATCAAGAAAGACAACAGCAAAGACAGCTGAGACAACTACAAAAGCTGCCGTGAAGACAACTCCAGTGAAGACAGAAGAATCTAAAACAGAAACTGCTGCTGCTAAGAAAGCACCGGCTAAAAAAACAACAACAGCAAAGAAAGAAACAACTACCGTTAAGAAAACAACTGCTGCTAAGGCAACCGTTGCGAAGACAGAGATTAAAGAATCTGTTTTTCTTCAGTTTGCAGGTGCAGAGTATAGTTTAGATGATGTAAAAGCCAATGTGAAAAAAGCATGGATGGCTGAGACTGGAAAGAAGGAAAGCGATATCAAGGATATCCAGATTTATGTAAAGCCTGAAGAGCATGCTGCTTACTATGTAGTAAACGGCGAGTTTGTAGAAGGCGGAAGAAAAGTAGAGTTATAATAAATGGTTTTGTAATTCCAATATAAATGTTGTAAATGACAGGGCAGAAGATATCCGGATAAGAATATCTTCCGCCCTGTTTTTTGGCCATAAGCTCAGATATTGTGTCTTATAATATTAGTACTGCTGCATGCCGCCGCTTCCGGACATCTGTCTTTCCTGAGCTTCGATCATCTTTTTCACCATATAACCGCCTACAGAACCGTTCTGTTTGGAAGTCAGGTTTCCGTTATAGCCATCGGTAAGGGGCACTCCCAGTTCATTGGCAACCTCATATTTAAAACGGTTTAATGCGCCTTTTGCCTCTGGCACTGCTGTTTTGTTAGAAGAATTGCTGTTAGACATTTTTAGTTCCTCCTTTGAAAGTTGTTTTTTGTTACATTGGTATTATATGAATTTCAGGAAAAAATACACTAGAAGTTCTTTCATATTTTGACAAAATCTGAGAATTATATTAGAATAAAAAATCAGTTGCAGGGTAGGAAAGGAAAAAACAGTCCTGCTTTGTAAAAAATGTATAAAATTATAAATGATAATTGAAAAAAGTTAGCGTTTTTGCTATAATGAATTTTGACAAAAAATAATAAGGATGATGCAGATGAACATAGGTATTATAGCGCATAACAGCAAAAAGGCTTTGATCGAGGATTTTTGTATCGCTTACAAAAATATTCTTTCAAAGCATGAGATATATGCCACAGGAACCACAGGAAGAAGGATCGAAGAGGCGACGAATCTCCACGTCCATAAATTCCTTCCCGGAAGCATGGGAGGAGATAAGCAGTTTACGGAGATGATCGAGCGGGGAGACATCGACATGGTCATTTTTTTCTACAATCCGTCTATGATCGATCCCAAGGAACCGGATGTATATCAGATCTCCAGATGCTGCGATCAGTACAATATTCCTATTGCAACCAATATCGCAACAGCGGAATCCCTGATCCTCGGACTGGAACATGGAGATCTGGACTATCGTCTGAATTCCCGATAAAAAGGATAAAAATATATGAGAGTGATTGCAGGCAGCGCAAAAAGCATGCCCCTGAAGACAATCCCGGGTATGGAGACCAGGCCTACCACAGACAGGATCAAGGAGACTCTTTTTAATATGCTCCAGTCTTATATGTGCAGATGCCGTTTTCTGGATATTTTTTCCGGAAGCGGAGGGATCGGGATTGAAGCTTTGAGCAGAGGGGCGGATTTTTGCGCCTTTGTTGAGAAGAACAGAAAAGCAGTAAAGATCATAGAGGAAAATCTGAAATTTACCAGACTGGAAGACAGAGCCAGGATTTTTGACCGGGATGCTATGACGGCTCTTCGTCTTTTGGAAGGAGAGGAGCTTTTTGACTGTATTTTTATGGATCCGCCCTATGATCAGGGACTGGAAAAACAGGTACTGACAGTTTTAAAAGATGCTTCATACGTAAATGAAGATACTCTGATCATCGTGGAAGCTTCTCTTGATACAGATTTTTCTTATCTGGAAACCTATGGGTTCCGCTCTGTGCGGGAGAAAAGATATAAGACAAATAAGCATATATTTATCAGAAAGGCATAAGGATATGGCAAGAGCGATCTATCCGGGCAGTTTTGACCCGGCTACATATGGTCATTTAGACATTATTTGCAGGGCGGCGGCTCTTTTTGACGAGGTGATCGTGGGAGTTTTAAATAATTCTGCAAAAAGTCCGTTGTTTTCTGTGGAGGAACGTGTTAATATATTAGAGAATATAACAAAAGATGTACCCAATGTGACGGTTACATCTTTTAGCGGGTTATCCGTAAATTTTGCAAGAAGCTGTAACGCAAAGGTGATCATCCGGGGACTCCGCGCCATTACTGATTTTGAGTATGAGCTTCAGATGGCTCAAACCAACAGGGTGCTGGCCCGGGACGTGGACACTATGTTTCTGACCACCAGCCTGGAATATGCTTATCTCAGTTCTACTACAGTAAAGGAAGCCGCTTATTTCGGGGCAGATATTTCCAAATTTGTACCGGAATATGTCGTGCGCAGAGTGGAAGAGAAATATGGGCGGACTTCTGTCAGATGAGAGGATACAGAAGAACCTTTTGCAGTGAGGAAGAAAATACAGTAAGGAGAAAAGAGAAATGAGCAGCAGAATTGAACAAATCATTGAGGAAATCGAAGAATATGTGGAGAGCTGTAAGTATCAGCCATTATCGACTACTAAGATTATCGTGAATAAAGAAGAGATCGAAGAGCTTTTGAGAGAACTGCGTCTGAAAACACCTGATGAGATCAAACGCTACCAGAAGATCATCAGCAACAAGGATGCGATCCTGGCAGATGCTCAGTCTAAGGCAGATAATATTATCGAAGACACCAAGAAACAGGTTCAGGAGATGGTAAAGGAATCTGAGGTTATGCAGCAGGCCTACGCCCAGGCAAATGAAACGATCAACAGTGCGAACCAGCAGGCACAGTCTATTATTGACGCTGCTACCAACGACGCCAACGCTCTTCGATTAAGCGCAGTATCCTATACGGATGAGCTTATGGGAAATATGGGGCAGATTGCTTCCAGCATGCTGGAAAATGCCGCAGAAAAATATAAGGAATTTGTCCAGGCTCTCCAGGCATCTCTGGATGTGATCCGTCAGAATCGGGCGGAGCTGGCGCCTCAGCTTCAGGGAGGAGCTGCAGTTCAGGGATCTGTCAGAGATGATTATCAGGAAGAATCACAGACAGAGTACGAGGATGATGAATATGATGACGAGTACAATGATTTAGATGATGACTTTGACGATTATGACGAATAAGCTCCCAAGAGTCAGTGTAAGGAAGAAAGTGCAGAGCTTCCCTTTCAGGTAGGGTGCCAGGGGAAGATCTGTTTCACTAAGTATGGATTTGACCTGGAAGGCGACGCACAGTCCGCCAAAAGAGGCGAAGGCAAGCAGTAAAGGAAAGCGGAGAGAGAATCCCCAGTTTTGCTGTGCTATTGCGGCTGTTCCTGTGGTGATTTCTGTAATCCCCAGAAGAATGGATTTCAGATCCGGGGGAACACAGGGCAGGAGCGCCAGGATTCCCTGAAAAAGAGAAAAGAGAATGATATAGCCGCCCAGCTTAGTGATGGAAAGAAAACTGTCCATAATAGAGACGTCCAGAGCTTCTCCCCAGGAGAAAGCAGAGGATGTCTCTTTTCTTTTTAGGTTTTCTCCAGGCGCTTTAGAAAAAACATAGAAGCGGCGAAAGAGCAGGGAAGTCAGAAAACTGGAGAGATAAAGGATCCCAAAGGCGGGCAGGGACAGCTCTTCCCGCCGGAGCAGTTCTGCGCACAGATAGGAAGAAAGAAAAGCCGGCCCGGGATGATTGGAAAAGGTCAGGAGATAACAGGCTTCCTGCCGGGAAATATACCGGCTTCTGTACAGATCTGCGGCAGTTTTGGCGCCCATGGGATAGCCGCAGAAGATTCCTGTGAGAAGGCTGTAGCCGCCCATAGGAGTAAGGGCAAAGACAGATTTCCAAAATCCGCCGGTAAAGGACAAGAGCTTTTCCAGAAAACCGATTTTGATAAGGAGCCCTGAAAGGATCATGAAAGGAAGCATGGAAGGCAGAAGGGTATTAAACCAGAGCAAAAGACCGGCTTTGGCGTATTCTGCAGCGCTTTTGGGAAACAACAGGAGAAAGAAAAGAATGCAGGATAAAGGCAGAGAGTATAACAGATGTTTCATGGACAGGATCCCCGGACTCTTTATTTAAAATATATGAATCCCCGGCTTTTTCATGACTGGGAAATGGAGGCTTGCTAATTTCGGAGGAATGTGTAAGAATAAGAGAAGAAATTTAGTGATCAACAGGAGGGAAAATATGTCTGTTTTAGAAAATTTACAGCCGGAACGGGTATTTTATTATTTCGAGGAAATTACGAAGATCCCCCACGGCTCAGGAAACACAAAACAGATCAGTGATTATCTGGCGGGATTTGCCAGGGACCACGGTCTGAGATATATACAGGATGAGAGTAATAATGTGATCATTTTTAAAGATGCTTCGAAAGGTTATGAGGAGGCGCCCTGTGTGATCCTTCAGGGGCATATGGACATGGTATGCGAAAAGAAGCCGGGAAGCAGCCATGACTTTACGAAGGATCCGCTGAAGCTTATAGTGGAAGGAGATTATATCTTTGCGGAGGATACCACCTTAGGCGGAGATGACGGGATCGCAGTGGCTTATGCCCTGGCAATCCTGGAAGATGACAGCCTTTGCCACCCGGCTCTGGAGGTGCTGATCACAGTGGATGAGGAGATTGGACTTCTGGGCGCTGCAGCTTTGGATACTGCGCCGCTGAAAGGGAGATATCTGATCAACCTGGACTCTGAAGAGGAGGGATATCTGTGGGTAGGCTGCGCAGGAGGGCTGACAGCCCAGACCAGTATTCCGGTGAAGTATCAGGAAACCAGAGGCGTGAAGTACGAAGTTACAGTGTCCGGACTTGCAGGAGGCCATTCCGGAGCTGAGATTGACAAAAACCGGGCCAATGCAACTCTTGTTTTAGGCCGTTTTCTTTTTGAAGCCAGAGAAAAAGGAAAATATGCCCTGGCCGAGATGGAAGGAGGGCAGAAGGATAATGCCATTCCAAGGACAGCCCGGGCGCTGATACTGGCAGACAGCCAGGCCGGTGTGCAGCTTCAGAGCTTTGCCGGTGAATTTACAGAGGATCTGAGGAAAGAATATACAGGCAGTGATGAAGGGATCACGGTTACCGTAGAAGCCAGAGGAGAGGGGGAGGAACCGGTGCTCCATCCGGTAAGCCTGGAGAAGCTCCTTTTCTTCCTTCTTCATTATCCAAACGGAATCCAGAAAATGTGCGGTTACATGGAGGGGCTGGTGGAGACATCCTGCAATCTGGGAATCGCCAGACTGACCCCGGAGGAGTTTCAGTGTTCCGCCAGCGTCCGCAGTTCCGTAGCTACAGAGAAGAAGGCCCTGGCTGATAAGATTGCATATCTGACGGAGTTTTTAGGCGGGGAATACAAAGCAGAGGGAGATTATCCTTCCTGGGAGTATAAGCAGGATTCCAGGCTCCGCCCTTATATGGTAGATATTTACGAGAAGCTTTTCCATACCAGACCGGAGGTCAAGGTCATCCATGCAGGCCTGGAATGCGGTCTTTTCTATGAGAAGCTCCCGGGACTGGACTGTGTATCTCTGGGACCGGATATGAAGGATATCCATACTACAGAAGAGAAGCTTTCGATCTCTTCTGTCCGGAGAGTATGGGATTATCTTATAGAAGTTTTGAAAAATATGAAAGAATAATATCATAAACACCTCTGGATCCGCATAAAATGATACACTGGTAAGAACTTGCATTCGCCGGGTATCCTCTTGGCGGACGGAGGTGTTTTTGTGGGAAAATGGATACTTCTTTTGTGGCTCTTTCTTTTTGCCGACGCCCAGCTCCTGGGAGATCTGAGGGAAAGGACTTCCCTGAATATGCTGCAGGAGGCGGGGATTCCCCGGGAGAGCTTCCGGGAGGCCGGCATCAGCAGGAAGGACGCCCTGCTCTACATAGGTTTCTGGAAGGATCTGGAATATTTTCCTCTGGCTTTTCCCCGGGAAGGGGAGGAGATATTCTCTTTTGAGGACGGCTGGGGTGACAAGAGGAGCTACGGCGGGGAACGGTTTCACGAAGGCTGCGATATCTTTGGAAGCCAGAGCCTCACCGATTATTATCCTGTGGTCAGCATGACCGATGGAATGGTGGAGCAGGTGGGCTGGCTGCCCCTGGGCGGCTGGCGGATCGGCGTGAGGAGCCCCGGCGGAGGATATTTTTATTATGCCCACCTTTCTTCTTATGGACGGGATTTTCAGAAAGGAGATCCGGTGAAAGCCGGGGAAGTGCTGGGCTTTTTAGGAGACAGCGGTTACGGGCCTGAGGGAACCACAGGAATGTTTGCGCCCCACCTCCATCTGGGAATCTATGTGGAAACTGAAGAAAATCCGGAGTACGCCCTGAACCCATATCCGGTGCTGCAGTTCTTACAGGAAAAGCAGAAAATTTTTTCCTATTAAAAAGGGAAAAAATATGCTATACTTTTAAGATATAGTTAAGGAGTAATGTGTTATGGAAATACGTTTATGGCGCGAATTGCTGATCCCCTATGAACTTGCGGTGAAAGAACTGGTTATGAAGTTCAATCATCTGAAAAAGGAACACCAGGAGAAAGACCTGTACTCTCCCATCGAAGAGGTAACAGGAAGGGTGAAATCCATTAACAGCATACTGGAAAAAATGCAGAGAAAAAATATATCCTGGGAAGAACTGGCAGAAAAAGTAGAGGATATCGCCGGAGCACGGATGCTATGTCAGTCTTATGAAGATATTGAGAAAGTGGCCGAGCTTATACGAAACCGCAGCGATATGCAGGTTCTGGAGATCAAGGATTATGTGACCCATATGAAGGAGAGCGGATACCGGAGCTATCATATGATCATTTCTTATTCCACAGAGACCCTGGAAGGGAAGAAGGAAATCCGGGCAGAGATCCAGATCCGGACCCTGGCTATGAATTTCTGGGCTACGATTGAGCATTCTCTTCAATATAAATATAAGGGGAATATGCCGCCCCATCTGGCGGAACGGCTGACAAATGCAGCGAATTCCATTATCCAGCTGGATACAGAAATGTCTTCTGTTAGAAATGAGGTTATGGACGCCCAGAATTCCATGCTCCATCAGTCCAATCTGGTGGCGGATATCCTGAACAATATTGAAAATCTGTATCACTACTCCAACAAACGGGAAGTGGCAAAGATCCAGGATGAATTTTACAGGATCTATAAGAAAAAAGACCTCCGGAAGCTTGAGCGGTTTCACAGAGAACTGGATATCATCGCAGAAGGGTATCAGGCTCAGGCGCTGGATTTTAAAGAGATCGAGGGAAGCTGGCAGAGATGATAGAATTACCAAAGATATTTACAGATGAGATGAAAGCCCTTCTGGGAGAGGAGTATCCGGCGTATCTGGACACCTATGAACGTCTGGTGCGCCAGGGGCTTCGGATCAATTCCAGGAAGCTGACAAGGGAACAATGGGAGGCTATGGATCCTTTCGGATGCCGGCGGGTTCCCTGGACGGAAAATGGATATTACACGGAAAAGGAAGAGGGGGAGGAGAAGGGCGCTGGCCCTTCCAGACACCCCTATTATTATGCAGGTCTTTATTACATACAGGAGCCAAGCGCCATGACTCCGGCCAGCCGCCTTCCTGTGGAGCCGGGAGAAAGGGTCCTGGACTTGTGCGCAGCCCCTGGAGGAAAAGCTACAGAGCTGGGAGCCAGACTTTCGGGAAAGGGCTTTCTGGTGGCAAATGATATCAGCAACAGTCGGGCAAAAGCCCTTTTGAAAAATCTGGAGCTTACCGGGCTGACCAATTACTATGTGGTCAGCGAGGATCCGGAAAAACTGAGAGAAAATTTTCCGGAATATTTTCATAAGATATTGATCGACGCTCCCTGTTCCGGAGAAGGCATGTTCCACAAAGAGCCTCAGATGGCCCGGTATTGGGAGGAAAAGCCTCCGGCCTATTATGCACAGATCCAGAAAAAGCTGATCCTACAGGGGGCGGATATGCTCCGGCCGGGAGGGATGCTTCTCTATTCTACCTGTACTTTTTCAAAGAAAGAGAATGAAGAGGTGATCGCCTTTCTCTTAAAGGAACGGCCGGATATGGAGACTGCAGATCCTGTGCCTTATAAAGATTTTTCAATGGGATTTCCCTTAGAGGGAGAGACGGAGGAGATCAACAGCCAGCTTAAGAAATGTATCCGCCTTTTTCCCCATAAGATTTCAGGGGAAGGACATTTTGCCGCTCTTCTGAGAAAGAAAGGAGAGGCGCCAGAGGAAAAGACAGCAAGGGGAAAGAGTGTTTCTCTGCCTCTGCCGGTCCAGGAGTTTCTGAAAACCGTGTCCCTGGACCTTTCCGGGGGATCCTTTAAAACAGAAGGAGAAAGGGTCTATTTTCTGCCGGGAGGAGAAAAGATGCCAAGACTCCGCTATCTCCGTACAGGGCTGTATCTGGGAGATGTGAAAAAGAACCGGTTTGAGCCCAGTCAGGCTTTTGCCATGGCTTTGTCCCCGGAGACCTTTGATTCCTGTATCCATCTTTCTTTGGAAGACATCCGGACCGTGAAGTATCTGAAGGGAGAGACCATTGCTGTGGACGATCTTCCGTCAGCCAGAAAAAAGGGCTGGCAGCTGGTATGTGTGGACGGCTTTGCCCTGGGCTGGGGCAAATTAAACGGAGGAATCCTGAAAAATAAATATTATCCGGGCTGGAGGCTGATGTAATGGGAAAGATCAGATTGGATAAATTCCTGGCAGATATGGGCCTGGGAACCAGAAGCGAAGTAAAAAAGGAAATCAAAAAAGGAGCCGTTCAGGTAAACGGCGTGACTTTGAAAAATCCGGAGTATAAGATTGATACAGAGAAAGATCAGGTAACTGCAAAGGGCCGGCAGGTTTCCTATGCGGAACTGGAGTATTATATGCTGAACAAGCCGGCGGGAGTGGTCTCTGCCACAGAAGATAAAAGGGAGAAAACAGTGGTGGATCTCATCACAGAAAAAAGGAGGAAAGATCTCTTTCCTGTAGGCCGGCTGGACAAGGATACGGAAGGACTCCTCCTGATCACCAACGACGGGGCTTTGGCCCATGAGCTGCTGTCTCCCAGAAAACATGTGGATAAGACCTATTTTGTAAAAGTGAAGGAACCGGTGTCTCCGGAGCATGTGAAACTGCTGGAAACAGGAGTAGATATAGGAGAAGAAAGATTAACCCTGCCCGGGAAAATCTCCCGGATGGCTCCAGAGAGGACAAGCCTTTATTTTACGATCCGGGAGGGAAAATTCCATCAGATAAAAAGAATGTTCCAGGCGGTGGATAACCAGGTGCTGTATTTAAAACGGATCTCTATGGGTACGTTGGAGTTGGATGAAAATCTTGAACCTGGAGCATACAGGCCTCTGACCCGGGAAGAAATCGAGAGATTAAAAGAACATGCTGGAAAAACTATTATGAAGTTCTCAGGGAGTGCCTATGAGTAGAAAATTTTTGCCGGTGACAAGAGAAGAAATGGAAAAAAGAGGAATCCTTCAGCCGGATTTTGTCTATATTTCCGGAGACGCTTATGTGGATCATCCTTCTTTTGGAATGGCTATCATTACAAGATTATTAGAGAGCAGGGGTTATTCTGTAGGGATCATCCCCCAGCCGGACTGGAAGAAGAAAGAGAGCATTGCGGTTTTCGGAGAGCCAAGACTGGCCTTTCTGGTGTCAGCGGGAAATATGGATTCTATGGTGAACCACTATACGGTTTCCAAAAAGCACCGGAAAACAGACGCTTACTCTCCGGGAGGAAAAATGGGCCTGCGGCCGGATCGGGCAGTGACAGTGTACAGCAATCTGATCCGGCAGACCTATAAAGATGTCCCCATTATCCTGGGCGGGATCGAGGCTTCTCTCAGAAGACTGGCCCATTATGACTACTGGGCGGATACTATGAAGCATTCGGTCCTTCTGGATTCCGGAGCGGACCTGATCTCCTATGGCATGGGGGAGCGGAGTATCCTGAAAATCGCAGAAGCCCTGGATATGGGGATCCCGGTGGAACATATTACCAATATTCCAGGAACCGTATACCGGACCAAAGAGCCTTCCCAAAAGGGGATCCGGCTGCCTTCCTATGAGGAAGTTTCCACAGGGAAAAAGGCCTATGCCGAGAGCTTCCGGATACAATATGAAAATACCGATCCTTTTACGGGAAAGATATTAATAGAAAGTTATGGGGGAAAAGGATATATTGTACAGAACCCTCCCTCTATGCCCTTAAATCAGAAAGAGATGGACGAGGTTTACGGACTGCCCTACGCAGGGACTTATCACCCCATGTATGAGAGGGAGGGAAAGATCCCGGCGATCGAAGAGATCCGGTTCAGCATTACCAGCAACCGGGGGTGCTTCGGAGGCTGCAATTTCTGCGCTCTGGCCTTCCATCAGGGAAGGATCGTCCAGACCAGGAGCCAGGAGTCCATACTGGAGGAAGCAGAAAGCTTCATTAAGGATCCGGATTTCAAAGGGTATATCCATGACGTGGGAGGACCTACGGCAGACTTCCGCCATCCTTCCTGCAAAAAGCAGATGACAAAGGGGATCTGCACCAACCGGCAGTGCCTGTTCCCAAAGCCCTGCAAAAATCTGGAAGCCGATCATAAGGACTATCTGGAGCTTCTGCGGAAGCTGCGGAAACTGCCTGGAGTAAAGAAGGTGTTTATCCGTTCCGGGATACGGTTCGACTATGTGAAGGAAGACCCTTCCCCGGAATTTCTGGAAGAACTGGTCCGCTATCATATCAGCGGACAGCTTCGGGTGGCTCCGGAGCATGTCTCCGACCGGGTCCTGTATTATATGGGAAAGCCGGAGCATAAGGTTTACGAAGAATTTATCCGGAGATTTTATAAGATAAACGAGAAATATGGAATGAAACAGTATGCAGTGCCGTATCTGATGTCTTCCCATCCGGGCTGCACTATGAAGGAAGCGGTAAAGCTGGCAGAGTACGTAAGGGATATGGGGTTTATGCCGGAACAGGTCCAGGATTTTTATCCCACCCCGTCTACCATGTCTACCTGTATGTACTATACGGGGCGGGATCCCCGGACGGGAGAAAAGGTCTACGTGCCGAAAGCTCCCAGAGAGAAAGCCATGCAGAGAGCTCTTCTCCAGTACCGGAAGCCGGAGAATTATGAACTGGTCCGGGAAGCTCTGGAACAGGCCGGACGAAAGGATCTTATAGGATTTGACAGGAAATGCCTGATACGGCCCGGCAAAGGGGAAAAGCTCCAGGGGAAAAGGGAACAGAGTCCTTCGGGAAGAGCAAGAGCTGAAAAGAAAAAGACGATCCGGAACGTACATCAAAAAAAGACAAAAAGATAAGGTTGTGGTATGATGAAAACAGCAGTTGTCACAGGAGCGTCTTCCGGTATGGGAAGAGAATTCGTCCGGCAGCTCGCCCTTAAATATTCCTGGCTGGATGAGATCTGGGTCATAGCCAGACGGGCCGGGGAGCTCGAAAAATTGAAGGAAGAGATAAGAGAGGTTTCTGTAAGGCCTTTGCCTCTGGATATTTCCAGAGAAGAGGATCTGGGGAAATTAAAAACAATCCTCGGGAAAGAGAAGCCCAGGATCCTGTTTCTGGTAAACGCCGCAGGAATGGGGATACAAAAAGAATTTGCCCGGACTTCTCTGGAAGATATCCTTATGATGACAAAGCTGAACTGTACTGCCCTTACAGGGATTACAAGGATCTGTCTGCCTTATTGCCCGGAGGGGAGCAGGATCTTTATGCTGGCCAGTGCCGCAGCCTTTGTCCCTCAGCCGGGATTCGGGGTATATGCGGCGTCAAAGGCTTATGTGGTCAGCTTTTCCAGGGCTTTGAACCGGGAACTGAAGAACCGGAGGATCCAGGTCACTGCAGTATGCCCCGGTCCGGTAGATACTCCGTTTTTGGAAAAAATGGGCGGGAAGGACCGGATGCCTGCCTATAAGAAGCCTTTTATCGCCAGTCCCCGGCAAGTGGTGCGGAAAGCATTAAGAGACGGGGCGAGGGGAAGAGAGCTGTCTGTTCCGGGGATTTTTATAAAATGCCTGAAGGCAGGCTGTAAGCTTCTTCCTCACAGTCTTATATTGAAATTAATGGAGGAAAAGTCAGATTCATGAGTAAGACGACAAAGAAAAAGATCCGGAAGGGAGACTTCGGATATATCAAGATACAGCAGAAAAAAAGGGTGTTGTATACAGTCCTGGCTTTTATCGCTCCTCTTCTGGTATTTTTTACAGGATTATATATCAACCGGACAAGAAATACAGTTTTTACAGTGGTGGCGGTGGTGGCCTGCCTTCCGGCATGTAAATTTGCGGTGGATATGATCATGATGTTCCTTCAGAAGCCAATGTCTGAGGAAGATTACCGGGAGATTGAAAAACACCGGCACGGCCTTGACTGCGGCTATGAGCTGGTGATCTCTGCCTATGAGAAACAGTCTTTTGTAGATTCGTTGGCAGTCTGCGGCAATAATGTGGTAGGTTATACAAGCAGAGAGAAAACAGATACGGCATTTGTGGAGAAACATATCCAGGATATTTTACGGCAGAATGGATTTTATGTGACAGTGAAGATCTTCCGGAGGCTGTCGGATTATACTGGCCGTCTGGAATCTATGTGGGAGCGCAGGGAAGCTCTGGAAAAGGACATTAAATACCGTCCCGATCCGGCAGGACCGGATATGACCAGAAATGAGAAGATCCTGTCTGTGCTCTATGCTATTTCTCTCTAGGAGGATTTATGGAACAGATTACAGTAAAACCGGGAGACAGCGGACAGCGCCTGGATAAGTACCTGGGGAAATATTTGAAAGAGGCTCCCAGGAGTTTTCTATATAAGATGATGAGAAAAAAGAATATTACTCTGAATGGGAAAAAAGCCCAGGGAAATGAGATTTTAAAGGAAAAGGATGAGATCAAACTGTTTCTGGCTGCCGAGACTATAGAAAAATTCCGGGGAGCCAAAGAAAGAGAAGAGGCTCAGGGAAGTCTGGATATTCCATACGAGGACGACCAGGTGCTTTTTGTAAACAAGCCGGCAGGAATGCTTTCCCAAAAGGCCGCCAGAGAAGATATCTCCCTGGTGGAATATATCGCAGGGTATCTTAGCAGGAAGGAAGGAGAGGAAAGGGGAGATACTTTCCGTCCGGGGATCTGCAACCGGCTGGACCGGAATACCAGCGGCCTGGTGGCGGCAGGAAAGACGGTAAGAGGCCTTCAGGCTCTCTCGGAGTGCTTTCGGGAACGGACCATGGAGAAATATTATCTGGCCCTGGTCAGAGGCAGGCTGGAAAAGCCGGCCCATATCCGGGGTTTCCTGAAAAAGGATGAGAAGAAGAACCAGGTAACGGTATCAGCGGAAGAAATTCCGGGAAGCCTTCCCATTGAGACCAGATATGAACCTCTGGAAATTTCCCGGGAAGGAGATACTTTGCTGAGGGTGGAGCTTATAACCGGCCGTTCTCATCAGATACGGAGCCATTTGGCGTCCATCGGCCATCCGATCATAGGAGACCGGAAATATGGGGAAAAAAAGAGCAATGAACGATATGAGAGAAAATATGGCGTAAAGAGCCAGCTTCTCCACGCCTGGAGGTTGAAGTTTCCCCAGGAGAAAGGCGTCCTGGCAGGCTTGTCCTGCAGAACAGTCACAGCCAGTCCTCCGGAATTGTTCCGGACAGTCCTTGGAGGGGAAGGATTTTCGGAAAAGCGATACAGAGAAAATAAGGGAGATACAGAATCATGAAAAAATCCATCGGAAAAGAACTGTGGGAATATATAAAAATGATCATTTTTGTGCTGGTTTTTGTGTTGATCGTGAATAATTTTCTGATCATCAATGCAAAAATCCCCTCGCCGTCTATGGAAAACACGATTATGACCGGGGATCGTATTTTCGGCAACCGGCTGGCTTATATATGGAAGGATCCCCAGCGGTTCGATATCGTGATCTTTAAATATCCGGATGATGAAAGCCAGCTTTTTATCAAAAGGATCATCGGGCTTCCAGGGGAAACTGTGGAGATTATAGACGGAAAGGTTTATATTGACGGTTCCGAAACTCCTTTAGACGACAGCTTTACTCTGGAGACGCCTACAGGAGACTACGGGCCTTACACAGTTCCGGAAAACTGCTATTTTATGCTGGGAGACAATCGGAATAATTCTAAGGATTCCCGTTTCTGGCAGAATACCTATGTGGAACGGGATAAGATCCTGGGGAAAGCGGTACTGAAATATTTCCCGGGCATTAAATTTCTGAAGTAGGAGGTAAGAGGATGGCAACTTGGAATTCCAGAGGGCTGAGAGGATCTACCCTGGAAGAATTTATCAATCATACCTGTCAGATCTACCGGGAAAAGGGACTGGCTCTGATCCAGAAGGTTCCTACCCCCATTACTCCGGTACAGATCGATCAGAAGAGCCGGCATATCACGCTGGCGTATTTTGAGAAGAAGAGTACTGTGGATTACATTGGCGCCGTCCAGGGAATTCCTGTGTGCTTTGATGCAAAGGAATGTGCGACAGACGTATTTCCACTTCAGAATATCCATCAGCATCAGGTGGATTTTATGAAAGATTTTGAGGATCAGCAGGGCGTAGCTTTTCTGGTCCTGTATTTTTCCCACAGAGATGAGATCTATTATCTGACCTTCCGGCAGATGTACCGCTTCTGGCAGCGGGGTCAGCAGGGAGGCCCCAGGAATTTTAAATATCAGGAACTGGAGCCCCAATGGTTTCTGAAAAGGAAAGGAAACGTTCTGATCCCTTTTCTGGATGGGATCCAGAGAGATCTGGAAAGCAGAGAATAGAGGTTATCTCTGATACTGTTTTCTGTAATCTGTGGGAAGTATTTCCATGACACTTTTAAAGGCGCTGGTGAATTTGCTCTGGCTTTCATACCCTACCCGGCGGGCAATGACAGCGATACTTTCCTGAGATTCCCGGAGCATGGCCGCTGCCTGGCGGATACGGTACTCTTTCATGTAAGAGGCAATGGGAAGCCCGTATACAGACTTGAAAATGGTTTTTAAAGCAGAGCTGTTTATGAGATATTTTTTTGACAGCTCTTCAATGGTAAAACGCTGTGTAAGATTTTCTGTGATAAGGCTGTGAACGGATCTGATCACGTCTACCTGATCGGAATAATAAGGATCCGCAGGTTTTCCCAGAAAAGGATCCTCCATATAAAGAAATAAAAGCAGCTCCTGACACTTTAATTTTAAATAGGGAGACTTCATTTCCTGAGGAAGATCATACAGCTCCGAGAATATGTGGGCGACCTTCGGGTTAGCGGGAAAAGAGAAAATCTCCCGGGAGGCGCCGAATTTGTGAAAGAAAAGCTCTTTTCTAAGACCGGATTCATCCAGGGGAGAAGGCAGTGTCCTGCTTAAAATTTCAAGATCCAGGGAGAAGGTAATGCCTTCATAATACCCAAGAGGAAAGAGGATTTCTGTATTTGACTCTTTGCAGGCGGCTCTGGCGTGGACCGCCAGGTCTCCTTTGCCCATATAAAGACTCTGGCCGTTTTCCATATTCCAGCCGATCCTTCCCAGATTGCAATGATCGACTTTCAAGACAGAAGGCTTATGAGTGTGGGAAAAGGATAATTTCTGCCCGATACAGCGGCTGAAAGTGATCCCGATCCCCGGATACAGATCATAATGTTCCAGCAGCACCCGGGTATTTCCGGAACCGGGCAGTGAAAAAATGGTTTTTTCCGCCGCTTCTGAATGGACGTTATGATGCATGAAGAGACCTTTTCCCGGCTCTACAGATTCCAGTCTTTTCTTTAATTGGCAATAGATTTCTTTTTCCATACAGCAAAACTCCTTCAAACTTTTAAAACACTAGCTTTCAGGACAGGTGATCTTTCCCAGCTTCTCGATGGTATGGTGCAGGACCTGGGCAAGTTCTGTGTCGGCTGTGCGGTAATACATTTCTTTTCCTTCTCTGCGGCTGACGATCAGCCCGCTGCTTTTCAGCAGCTTCAGGTGGTGGGAGACAGCGGGGCTGCTCATATTGACCAGAGCGGCAATATTCAGCACGCATTCTTCACAGTGGCATAACAGCCAGAAAATCCGCAGGCGGCTGGGGTCCCCCAGCTGTTTCATAGCCTCGGAAACGCCGGCGATCTCATTTTCCGTGGGCATATGCTGCGCCACTTTTTCTTCGTTATTTCCATGGTCATGGGGTAAAATCTGATTCTTCATAGCACATCCCTCCCAGGTAGAATTGTTCCGTTTGGAAATAGTTTTCGCCCAAACAGGAGAAGGGCGGTTATTCCTATTGACTTATTATACATACAGAAGTAAAGTATAGTCAACAATTAAAAGATTATTTAATTAAATAAATGATAAAAGATAATCAGAGAGGAGATCACTATGAAGAAAACTTATAAGATCGAGGTAGACTGTGCAAACTGCGCCAATAAAATGGAGGAAGCGGCAAAGAAAACCGCCGGGGTCAAAAACGCAGTTGTTAATTTCATGACCCTGAAGATGCAGGTAGAATTTGAAGAAGGCCAGGAGCCGAAAACCGTTATGCAGGAGGTCCTGAAAAACTGCAAAAAGGTGGAGGACGACTGTGAAATCTTCTTATAAATTGGATTGACTGAAGGAAAAATCAAAAAGGAAGGCTGCCCGGGAGGCAGTTTTTCTTTTGTATTTTTTTCTGTACAAAGAAATTGACATCCTTATTTGTTTATGATAGACTTGTTTAAAAAGTGAAATTTTTAACGAAATGTTAAAACTATGGCCAATAAGGTTAAAATCTGCGAGGAACGATATTGTATGAGAAAACATAAACAGATATGTGCGTTTTTTTTGTTTATGCTTGTATTTGTTCAGAGCAGTCTGTATTTCTTCGGAGCTAAGCTGCCGGAGAGAGGGTTGAGGAATGAGGAGAGAGTTCGTTCTTTTCAGGAAAAAGAAAAAAAAGCCGCAGCTATCATTCCTTTATCGTCTAAAGAAATCAAACAGTTCTGGACCAGAGAAAAAAAATCTCCGTTTTCCTTTACAGATTTTTCTCACAGGATCTCTTACATAGACCCGGAGAGGGCAGAGAAAAAATTTTATAGCTGTAAAGAGAAGCAGAATTTCGGCAGATGGGAAAAATCTGATCTGTCAGATAGCCTGCGGGCGCCGCCCGAGGCAGAGCATATGGCAATAAAAGCAGCATAAACAAATTACGATCAAAACAATAAGGAGAGCAGAAATGAACAATTCAGGAAAAACAAAAATCGTGGTTGTAGGCGCAGGAAATGTGGGAGAGGCGATTGCCTATACTCTTATGGTGAGAAAACAGGCTACCGAAGTAGTGATGGTAGACTTAAATGAGGCCAGGGCAAAAGGTGCAGCTCTGGATGTTTTTCATGGCGCAGGCTTCCACTGTCCGGTAAGGGTAAAACAGGGCGGATATGAAGAATGCGCAGATGCAGATATTATTATCGTGACAGCCGGTATTGCGAGAAAACCGGGACAGACCCGTCTGGAACTGGCAAAGACCAATGTATCTATTATCAAGAGCGTTACGGAAAGCATCATGGAATATGCAAAGAACCCTCTGATCATTGTGGTTTCCAACCCGGCGGATATTCTGACCATGGAAGTACAGAAGGTTTCCGGACTTCCTTCCGAGAGAGTCATCGGAAGCGGCACCTCTCTGGATACAGCCAGATTCAGATGTAATATCAGCGAGCCCCTGGGAATCGACGTAGAAGACGTACAGGCATATATCTTAGGCGAACACGGGGACAGCCAGGTGCCGGTATGGAGTTCCGCCGCTGTTGCAGGACTTCCTTTAGAGGAATATTTAAAACAGACAGGAAAGGAACTTGACAGAGCCGAGATTTCGGAACATACTAAAACTGGAGGCGCAGAAGTTATCGGATTAAAGGGAGCTACTTTCTATGGCGTTGCCATGGCGGTTTCTACTATCGTGGAGAATATCCTGAGAGATAGTGGAGCCATCCTTCCGGTTGCCCATGTACTGGACGACAGCTTTGACAACTGGGCGGGGATCGCATTCTCACTGCCATGCCGTATCGGCGGTAATGGGATCCAGGGAGTTTTGACCGTTCCCATGAATGAGGAAGAAAAATCCGCAATGGACAATTCAGCCAAGATCTTAAAAGACTTCTGGGCACAGGTAAATGAATAAAAAGGAGAAAAAAACAATGGACAAGAGAGAATTTGCTTTAAAGCAGCATGAAGAATGGGCTGGAAAAATCGAAGTGATCAGCAGAGCAAAGATCGAGACACCGGAAGATCTTTCTGTTGCATACACACCGGGAGTTGCAGAACCCTGCGTGGAAATTTCCAAAGATGTAGATCTGTCTTATAAATATACCCGTCGGGGAAATATGGTAGCTGTTGTTACTGACGGAACTGCAGTATTAGGTCTGGGGGATATCGGACCGGAAGCCGGTATGCCGGTAATGGAAGGAAAATGCGCACTGTTTAAAACCTTTGCTGACGTAGACGCATTTCCTCTGTGCGTGCGTTCCAAAGATGTAGACGACATCGTGAAGACCGTAAGCCTTCTGGCAGGAAGCTTCGGCGGCGTAAACCTGGAAGACATCTCTGCTCCAAGATGCTTTGAGATCGAAAGAAAGTTAAAAGAGTGCTGTGATATCCCTATCTTCCATGACGACCAGCACGGAACCGCAGTTGTCACAGCAGCCGCTATGATCAACGCTTTGAAGCTGGTAGGAAAGAAACTGGAGGATATCAAAGTGGTTACTTCCGGAGCCGGCGCAGCAGGGATTGCCATTATCAAGCTGCTGGTAAGCCTGGGACTGAAGAATGTAGTTATGTGCGACCGTCACGGCGCTATCTACAAAGGCCGGGACAACCTGAATAAAGAAAAAGAAGAAATGGCAGAGATCTGCAATCAGAACATGGAGAAGGGAACTCTGGCAGAGGTCCTGAAGGGCGCAGACGTGTTTATCGGCGTTTCCGCTCCTGGAACTGTTACAGAAGAGATGGTTAAGAATATGGCTGACAAGCCGATCCTCTTCCCAATGGCCAACCCGGTTCCGGAGATCATGCCGGATCTGGCTAAGAAAGCAGGAGCTGCCGTAGTGGGAACAGGAAGAAGCGACTTCCCGAACCAGATCAACAATGTGCTTGCATTCCCCGGTATTTTCAGAGGCGCTCTGGATGTACGGGCGAAAGATATCAATGATGAAATGAAAGTAGCCGCAGCTTATGCCATCGCCAGCCTGGTAGAAGAAGATAAGCTGTCTCCGGATTATATTATTCCAAACGCTTTTGATAAACGTGTATCGAAAGCAGTTGCTGAGGCTGTGGCCGAAGCGGCCCGCAAGACCGGCGTAGCAAGAATTTAAGAGCCTGGTTCAGAATCTGACAAAAGGACGAAATCTGGCATTCAGATGTCAGGTATCGTCCTTTTTTTCTCTCAAAAGTTTTATGAAAAAAGAATGATAAATAGATCTGTATGTGATAGAATACATATGAAAAATATAGAGTTTTCAACATGCATAATTTCAAAAGCAAGACAGCACTGAGAAAGGGAATGTTATGGCAAAAAAAATTTATGCAGTAAAAAAGGGCAGGAAAACAGGGCTGTTTACCGCCTGGGAAGACTGCAAAGCCAGTGTAAACGGTTATCCGGGCGCACAGTATAAAAGCTTTTCCACAGCAGAGGAAGCGCTGAGATACTTACAGGGAGATCCGGTTTCTGCTTCGGGACTTCAGGAAACAGAAGGCTGCACGGCATATGTGGACGGCAGCTTTGATCAGACCAGGAATGCATATTCCTACGGGTGTATCCTTTTTTATCAGGGGGAAAGGACGGAAATGAGCAAGGCGTTCCAGGGAGGAGAAGACGCTTCTATGAGAAATGTAGCGGGAGAACTGGAAGGCGCTATGGCGGCCATGGATTTTTGCGAAAAGAAGAATATCAAGCTTCTCCATCTGTATTATGATTATCAGGGAATTGAGTCCTGGGCCACTGGTGAGTGGAAACGAAATAAGCCGGGGACCATCCGTTACAAAAATTTTTACGACAGTTTAAAAAATGTGAAAGTGATTTTTCATAAAGTAAAAGGCCACAGCGGCGTGGAATTAAACGAGGCAGTTGACCGTCTTGCAAAGTCTGCGCTGGGAATATAAAACGGGAAGGAAGGCATTATGGTCAGTCAAAAAGTAAAAATCAAAAATCCGTCAGGCCTTCACCTGGAAACAGCAACTGTGCTGTCAAACAGCGTTTTAAAATATGATGCCAGGCTGCAGTTTATTTATAAAAAAAATAACGTTAAAGGAATTGTAAATCTGAAGAGTATTCTGAATATAGTGGCGGCAGGGGTGGCCCAGGGGCAGGAGATCGAGATCACCAGCGAAGGACCGGAAGAAAAGGAGGCTTTGGCTGCGGCTGTGGCGGCTATTGAAAGGGGCCTGGGAGAGATAGAAAATAAGTAGAGAGGTTTTTATGAGAAGACTAGCTTTAAATGATGAAATATTATTAAATATCGAGAAACCTGCCCGGTATATCGGGAATGAGGTAAACTCGGTGATGAAAGACAAGGAAAAGGTGGATATCCGTTTCGCCATGTGTTTTCCGGATGTGTACGAGATCGGCATGTCCCATCTGGGGATCCAGATCCTCTATGATATGTTTAATCAGAGGGAGGATACCTGGTGTGAGAGAGTTTACTCCCCCTGGCCGGATCTGGACAAAGTTATGAGAGAGGAGCAGATCCCCCTTTTTGCCCTGGAGTCTCAGGATCCGGTAAAGGATTTTGATTTCCTGGGGATCACCCTTCAGTACGAGATGTGCTACACTAACATCCTCCAGGTGCTGGATCTGAGCCGGATCCCTCTCCGGGCGGCAGACAGGACCAAGGATCATCCTTTTGTTATGGGAGGAGGCCCCTGCGCCTATAATCCAGAGCCTCTTGCGCCGTTTTTTGACATGTTCTATATTGGAGAGGGAGAAACGGTTTTTAATGATCTTTTAGATATTTACAAAGAATGGAAGAAATCCGGAAAGTCCAGAAAAGAATTTCTGGAAATGGCGGCTCAGGTCCCCGGGATCTATGTGCCGGCCTTTTACGATGTAGAGTATCAGGAGGACGGGACGATAAAAGCCTTTACCCCCAATAATCCTCATGCAAAGGAAAAAATCGAGAAACAGGTGGTCATGGACGTGACGCACACCTATTACCCCAGAAAACCGGTGGTACCTTTTATCAAGGCTACCCAGGACCGGGTGGTCCTGGAGATCCAGAGAGGATGTATCCGGGGCTGCAGGTTCTGTCAGGCAGGTATGCTTTACCGTCCTACCAGGGAGCGGGATCTGGAATTTTTGAAGGATACGGCCAGAGCCCTTATAGAAAGCACCGGCCATGAGGAGATATCCCTCAGCTCTTTAAGCTCCAGCGACTATTCAAAACTGCCGGAGCTGATCGATTACCTGATCGAAGAATGTTCTGCCCGGAAGGTGAATATTTCCCTTCCTTCCCTGCGGATCGACGCCTTTTCTCTGGATGTGATGAGCAAGGTTCAGGATATCAAAAAAAGCAGCCTGACTTTTGCTCCGGAAGCCGGTTCCCAGAGACTCAGGGACGTGATCAACAAAGGTCTTACAGAGAAAGTGATCCTGGAGGGCGCTTCCAGGGCTTTCCAGGGCGGGTGGACCAGAGTAAAGCTGTATTTTATGCTGGGACTTCCCACAGAGACAGAGGGGGACATGAAGGGGATCGCTCATCTGGCGGAGGAGATCGCAAAGAAATATTATGAGATACCCAAAGACCAGCGCCACGGCAGATGCCAGATCGTGGTCAGCACCTCCTTCTTTGTACCCAAGCCCTTTACGCCTTTCCAGTGGGCGGGAATGTTCCGGAAAGAGGATTACCTGGATAAGGCAAAAGTGGTAAAAGAAGAGATCCGGGCCCAGTTAAACCAGAAGAGCATTAAATATAATTACCATGAGGCGGACGTCACTGTCCTGGAAGGGATCCTGGCCAGAGGAGACCGGAAGGTGGCGGATGTGCTGGAGGCTGCTTATCAGAAAGGAGCCGTTTTCGATTCCTGGTCGGAGTATTTCCGCTATGATCTGTGGATGGAGGCTTTTGAGGAGCTGGGGATCGATCCGGAATTCTATACTTTAAGAGAACGGTCTTTAGAGGAAATCCTCCCCTGGGATTTTATTTCCATCGGCGTGACAAAGGATTTCCTGAAGAGAGAATGGAAAAAGGCCATGAAAGGGGAAGTTACCCCCAACTGCCGACAGCAGTGTTCCGGCTGCGGCGCAGGAGCATATAAAGGAGGTGTCTGCGTTGAAGGTAAGAATTAAGTTTGCAAAACAGGGAGCTATGAAGTTTATCGGACACCTGGATATTATGCGGTATTTTCAGAAAGCGGTAAAAAGGGCGGGATTGGACGCTGCTTATTCGGAAGGGTTCAGCCCCCATATGATCATGTCCTTTGCAGCTCCTCTTGGCGTAGGAGTCACCAGCGAAGGAGAATATTTTGACCTGGAGCTGAAGACGCCGATGTCTTCGAAAGAAGCGGTGGAACGGCTGAACCGGGTGATGGTAGACGGTATGGAAGTACGAAGCGTCCGGGAGGTTCCGGAAGGGAAGAAAGGAAAGGCCATGTCCCTGGTGGCTGCGGCAGATTACCTGGTATCCTTCCGGGAAGGCATGGAGCCCGGGGAAAACTGGAAAGAGAAGGTCCCTGCTTTTATGGAACAGCAGGAGATCCGGATCCTGAAAAAAACCAAGAAAAACGAGAAAGAAGTCGATATTAAACCTTATATATATGAGATGGAGATCCGAGGAGAGCGTATCTTTCTGAAGCTGGCTGCAGGAAGCGTGAAGAACACCAAGCCGGAACTGGTCATGGAGGCTTTTTTTGCTTTCTGCGGCCGGGAATTTCAGCCTCTGTCCCTTCTGATCCACAGAATGGAAGTCTACGCAGAGCTGGGAGAAGAGGGAGAGCAGAAACTGGTATCTCTGGAAGAACTGGGTGAAGAAATTGAGTAGGCTGATCATTACCCATATGGATTTTGGAGGAGAGAATCTCCTGGTAAGCGCAAAAGAGGAAGAAGGGCGTATCTGTCAGTTTCATATTGTCCGGGAGGGGGAAGAAAAACTCCTGGGTAATATTTATATCGGCAAGGTGAAAAATATCAAGAAAAATATACACTGCGCTTTTATTGAGATCGTTCCCGGAAAAATGTGCTATTATGACCTGGAAGAAGGAGAGCCTCCGCTTTTTACTAACCCGAAAAAGGACAGGATCCTAAAAGAGGGAGACGAGGTGGTGGTCCAGATATCCCGGGAAGGGATCAAGTCGAAACTTCCCTCTGTTACGGGAAATCTCAACTTTACGGGGAAATATCTGGTCCTGACCAGCCAGAGAAAACAGCTGGGGTTTTCCGCAAAGCTTACAAAAGAAGAGAAGGCCCGAATCCGGAGCATTCTCCAGGAACATATATCCGGCGAGGAAGGGATCATTGTCCGGACCAATGCCAGGGAGGCTTCTCCAGAAGAACTGGAAAAGGAGCTTTTCCGGCTGCGGGAAAAATACCGGGAACTGAGACAACGGGCCATGTCCAGGGTATGCTATACCCTTCTGGAAAAAGGGATAGCAGAGCCTCTTCGGATCCTTCAGGGAGTCTATATCCGGGATCTGGAGGAGATTGTGACAGACGACCGGGAAATCTGGACGCAGATCAGCGGGGAGCATACCGGAGAGGAAGGCGGAAAAGCGCCCATACGTTTCTATGAAGATCCAATGCTGCCCCTTCCCAAGGTATATCGTCTGGAAAAATCCCTGGAGGAAGCTCTGGACCGGAAGGTATGGCTGAGATCCGGAGGCTTTCTGGTCATTGAGCAGACCGAGGCCTTTGTGAGCATAGATGTAAATTCCGGAAAATTTTCCGATAAGAAAAATACCAGAGAGACTTTCCGGAAGATCAATCTGGAGGCTGCCAGGGAGATCGCCTTTCAGCTTCGGCTGCGGAACCTGTCAGGGATCATCCTGATAGATTTTATCAATATGGAAGAGGAGGAAGACAAGAAGGAACTTCTGAGAGTTCTTCAGAATCACCTGAGAAAGGACCCGGTTAAAGCAACGGTGGTGGATATGACTCCCCTGAATATTGTGGAGGTAACCAGAAAAAAGGTGGAGAAATCTCTGGAAGAAGAGATGAAGAGGAGAAAGGACTGGGAAAAATGAAGAAGCCTTCTGCTATGACAACCCTCTGTTACATTGAGAAGGAGGACAGCTACCTGATGCTTCACCGGGTGGTGAAGAAAAATGATGTAAATAAAGATAAATGGATCGGCGTTGGCGGGCATTTTGAAGAAGGGGAAAGCCCTGAGGAATGCCTTCTCCGGGAGGTAAAGGAGGAGACAGGACTGACCCTGAAAGCCTATGATTTCCGAGGCCTGATCACTTTTAAGCTTACAGACTCCCAGGAGGGAAAGACTCTGACAGAGTATATGTGCCTTTATACCGCAAAGGAATATGAAGGCGAGCTTTCCTCCTGCAATGAAGGAGTTCTGGAATGGGTGCCAAAAGAGAAGCTTCAGGATCTGGAAATCTGGGAAGGGGATAAGATCTTCTTCCGTCTCCTGAGAGAGAATCATCCCTTCTTTTCCCTGAAGCTGTGGTATATTGACAATGAATTAAAAGAGGCGGTATTAGATGGAAGAACAATGGAATTACGAAGATAGAAGAGAAGAAGCCAGGGGAAATAGTCTGAAGCCTGTCCATGGGATCCTGCTTTTTATTGTGGTGATGGTCTCTTTCTATACCATTATCGCCTGGGCCCAGATGAAGTGGGGAATGTATGGGCTGGCCCTGACCGAGCTGTATCTTCTGGCTTTGGCTCTGGGCGGTGCAAAGCTTTTGAAAGTACCCTTTAAAGAGGTCTTTCCTGTGCAAAGACCCCAGTGGCAGAAGGTCTTTGCAGTGCTGCTTGGCTGGGTCGCTTCTTACAGCGCCGTGATCCCTCTTACCATGATCGTGGCTTATTTCTTTCCCCAGGAAATGTTTTCTGTCAGCGATAGTCTGAATGACTTTATGTCTACGGTTCCTCTGGCGGTTTCCGTATTGATAAGCTGCGTCCTGCCGGCGGTCTGCGAAGAAGCTGTCCACAGAGGCTTTATCCTGAAAAGCTTTCAGTCCGGGATAAAAGGGAAATGGGTCCTGGTAGCGCTGATGGGAGTGCTCTTCGGACTATTCCATGGCAGTGTGTGGCGTTTCCTCCCCACAGCCCTTCTGGGAGCCGCACTTACTTATCTGATGGTGGAAACAGAAAATATGGTTTATCCGGCTCTGTTTCACTTTATAAACAACTTTTTTCCAACCCTGCTGTCCGGAATGACCGGACTAGCCGGGAATGGGACAGATACTCAGGCGGTAACCCAGTCTCTGGCGGAAAATGGACTTCCCTTGTCCTTTCTGGGGATTTATATCGGTATGGCCTGTGTGGCTCCTTTCTGCTTTTATACATCCGCTTACCTTCTGCGCCGGGGCGCGCCGGGAAAAGAGCAGCGGTATTTTACCTCTGATAAAATACTGGTGCTGCTGGTAGTCCTTACGGTGCTCCCTATAATTTTGGGTGGCGCACTGTTCCTTTTTGGAGTTTTTGATATGCTGAGGAACGGTGCAGGGGAGTCTGTGATCTATCAAAACGGCTATCTGATCTGGCAGGTTGTGGGAAACTTTATGGGCTAAAAAATAAAATTTATATATTGACGGAATGAAGGAATGATGGTAATATACTATCGTATGCCGCACAAAGAGGTTGAAGCGTCCCGAAAGGACCACCATATTTGGCGAGTAATGATAATAGGAGGTGCCATATGTACGCAATTATTGCAACAGGTGGTAAACAGTACAAAGTAGCCGAAGGCGATGTTATCAGAGTAGAAAAGCTTGGAGCAGAAGCTGGGGAAACCGTTACTTTTGACCAGGTACTTGCTGTGAGCAACGATGGTTTAAAGGTTGGCGAAGATGTTGCCAACGCAACAGTAACTGCATCTGTAGTTGAAAACGGTAAAGCAAAGAAAGTTATCGTTTACAAGTATAAGAGAAAAACCGGATACCACAAGAAAAACGGTCACAGACAGCAGTTTACGAAAGTAAAAATTGAAAAGATCAATGCTTAATCCCTATGATTAAAGTAACGATTTATCAGAGTTCAGAAGGGAAGATTTCAGGATTTGCCATACAGGGACATGCAGGTTATGCCGAAAGCGGCAGCGACATTGTATGTGCGGCTGTGTCGGCGCTGGCCCAGAATACAGTGAATTCTATTGAGCGGTTTACAAAAGACAGATTTTCTGTTGATGTAGACGGGAAAAACGGAGGGCTGTATCTTAGAATGGAGCCGGGATACTCCAAGGGATCAAAACTGCTTCTGGATTCCCTTATCCTCGGTTTACAGGGGATAGAAGAAGAATATATGGATTATCTGGATGTTATATTCGAGGAGGTGTAAGAACATGTTAAAGATGAACCTTCAGTTATTCGCACATAAAAAGGGAGTTGGTTCTACAAAGAACGGCCGTGATTCCGAGTCCAAGAGACTGGGTGCCAAAAGAGCTGACGGACAGTTTGTAAAAGCTGGAAATATCCTTTACAGACAGCGGGGAACCAAGATCCACCCAGGCGTAAATGTAGGCAGAGGCGGAGACGACACTTTGTTTGCATTAGTTGACGGTGTGGTACGTTTTGAGAGAAAAGGCAGAGACAAAAAACAGGTTTCTGTAGTTCCCGTAACTACGGCTGAGTAATCACGATAACAGGGCGGCTTCAAATCATTTTGGTTTGGAGCCACTTTTTTTCATATGGAAAATCAGACGGAGGAAATTATGTTTGCAGACAGAGCGAAAATCTATATCCGCTCAGGCAAAGGCGGCGACGGACATGTAAGCTTCCGAAGAGAGCTTTTTGTCCCAAGCGGCGGTCCTGACGGCGGAGACGGCGGAAGAGGCGGCGATGTTATTTTTGAGGTGGATAAAGGATTAAACGCCCTGAGCGATTACCGTCATAAAAGAAAATACGCCGCAGGAGACGGTGAACCGGGCGGCAAGAGAAGATGCCATGGGGCAGATGGTAAAGACATCATCCTGAAGGTCCCGGAGGGAACGGTGATCAAAGACGCAGCCAGCGGGAAGGTGATCGCCGACATGTCCGGTGAGAATACAAGGCAGATTGTTTTAAAAGGCGGCAGAGGCGGAAATGGAAACCAGCATTACGCCACCGCTACTATGCAGGCGCCGAAATATGCACAGCCGGGTCAGGCGGCTCAGGAGCTGGAGGTACAGTTGGAGCTGAAGGTGATCGCAGACGTGGGTCTTCTGGGATTCCCGAATGTTGGAAAATCCACTCTCCTTTCCAGAGTGAGCAATGCCCGTCCCCAGATCGCTAATTATCATTTTACCACCATCAATCCTCATCTGGGAGTTGTGGATTTTGAAGGATGTCAGGGATTTGTCATCGCTGATATCCCAGGGCTTATTGAAGGGGCTTCCCAGGGTGTAGGACTGGGTCACCAGTTTCTGCGCCATATTGAGAGGACAAGGGTGCTGATCCATCTGGTGGATGCGGCTTCTACAGAAGGACGGGATCCGGTGGAGGATATCTACAAGATCAACAAAGAACTGGAAGCCTATGACCCGGAAATGATGAAAAAGCCTCAGGTTATAGCGGCGAATAAGATCGACGCCGTTTATTCCGGAGATGAAGATCCTGTGGAAAGGATCCGCAGAGAATTTGAGCCTCAGGGTATCCGGGTCTTCGGTATTTCTGCGGTAAGCGGCAAAGGCTTAAAAGAACTGCTTTATTATGTGAAGCAGCTTCTGGATTCTATAGATAAAGAACCTGTTGTATTTGAACAGGAATTCTTCCCGGAGGATATGATGATCCGGGAAAATCTGCCCTATACAGTGGAGAGAGCGGAGGATGATGAACACATCTTTATCGTAGAAGGTCCCAAGATCGAGAAAATGCTGGGGTATACCAACCTGGATTCTGAAAAAGGATTCCTGTTTTTCCAGAAGTTCCTGAAAGAATCCGGGATCCTGGAGGATCTGGAGAAAGCCGGGATCCAGGAAGGGGATACGGTACGTATGTACGGTTTTGATTTCGATTATTACAAATAGGAGTAGATTATGACAAGCAAACAGAGAGCATATTTAAAAAGTCTTGCTATGAAAATGGAGCCCATTATCCAGATCGGGAAATCCAGCCTGACTCCGGAGCTGACAAAGGCTGTGGAGGAGGCTCTTACTGCAAGAGAGCTGATCAAGATCAGCGTGCTGCAGAACTGTATGGACGATCCAAGAGGCCTTGCAGATATGCTGGCGGAAAGAACCCGCTCCCAGGTAGTCCAGGTCATTGGGAAAAAGATCGTTCTTTACAGAGAAGGAAAAGAAGATAAGAAAAAAATACTTCTTCCCTGACAGCAGGGAGTTTCAGGATAGACTTTCGGCAGCCTGCCGGGGCGCAGAAAAAAGAGGAGCAGCCATGAGTGAAAAGAAGAAGCGGATAGGGATCATGGGAGGTACCTTTGATCCGATCCATATCGGACATTTGATCCTTGGGGAAACTGCATACCATCAGTTTCATTTAGACAAAGTATTATTTATGCCCGCCGGAAATCCACCCCATAAGCAGTGCAGAGAGAACAGGGCTTCAGATTCTCAGCGGGTGGATATGGTCCGGCTGGCCATTGCTTCCAATCCCCATTTTACCCTGTCCCTGGAAGAGATGCACAGGGAGGGATATACCTATACCTATCGGACCCTGGAACGGCTGAAGAAACAATATCCCGACACAGAATATTATTTTATCCTTGGCGCAGATTCTCTTTATACCTTCGATGAATGGAAGGAACCGGGAAGGATACTGGACGCCTGTACGATCCTGGTAGGGACCAGAAATCATACCAGTGATGAAAAACTGGACAGGGTTATCTGCCGTCTGGAGGAAAAATATCAGGGACGGATTGAAAAACTGGAGTCTCTGAATATAGATATTTCTTCCAAGATGATACGTTCCTGGATCGAAAAAGGGAGAAGCCTGGCTTATTATGTGCCGGAACAGGTAATTGAGTATATACAGCGGAATAACATTTATAAGGATCGTGATGAAGATGAAGTATGATTTTGCAGAATACGAGAAAAAATTAAAAAAATATCTGGATAAAGACAGATACCGGCATACTCTGGGAGTGATGTACACGGCTGCGGCCCTGGCTATGGCTCATGACCATGACATGGAGCAGGCACAGATGGCCGGACTGCTTCATGACAGCGCAAAATGTATTCCCAACAAAAAGAAGCTGAAGATCTGTAAAAAACAGAATATAGGGATTTCATCTGTGGAGGAGTCCAATCCGTTTCTTCTCCATGCAAAGCTTGGCGCCTATATTGCAAAGGAAAAATACCAGATCGAAGACGAAGAGATCCTGTCTGCCATCCGCTGGCATACCACGGGAAAAGAGGCTATGAGCGAACTGGAGAAGATCGTCTATATTGCAGATTATATCGAACCTGGAAGAAATAAGGCCCCCAGACTGGACTGGATCCGGAAAGTGGCTTTTGAAGATCTGGACGAAGGTATGTACTATATTTTGAAAGACAGTCTTTCCTATCTGGGAAACAGCAGTAAGGTTCTGGATCCCATGACCAGGAAGGCCTTTGAATATTATGAAACTCTCCACCTGGAAAGAAAGCAGAGAAAGGAAAAACATGGAAAGTAAAGAAATGGTGCGTCTTGCCTGTGAGGCTATGGAAGATAAAAAAGCACAGGACATTAAGATCATTGATATTGAGAAGGTTTCCACCCTGGCAGACTATTTTATCATTGCCAGCGGAAGCAACCGGAACCAGGTTCAGGCTATGGCGGACAGCGTCAGCGAGAAGCTGGGCAGAGCCGGAGCAGAACCAAAACAGATGGAAGGTTATCAGACTGCAAACTGGATCCTTCTTGATTATAGAGATGTGGTCATCCACATTTTTGATGAGGAAAACCGCCTGTTCTACGATCTGGAAAGGATCTGGAGAGACGGAACCCTTGTAAACAGAGAAGATTTTGACTAAGAAAGATAAAAAGAGCCAGTGCAAAACAGATGTGCAGACGCCTGTTTTACACTGGCTCTTTTAAAATTTACCGCATAAAACGGAAAACCCCGATCACTTTGCCTAAGATTTGGAAAGGCTGATCTGCTTCTACGATGATCGGCTCCATGGAATCGTTTTCCGGCTGGAGACGGATATGGCCGTTCTCTTTATAAAAGGTTTTTACTGTAGCGGAATCGTCCAGGAGCGCCACAACCTTCTGACCGTTTTCTGCAGTAGGCTGCTGTTCTACCAC
>CALWSM010000008.1 GCA_944384185.1 uncultured Blautia sp.
GCCAGATCCCCATTCTCCTCATCCAGACGGCGGTAATCCGGCTTATACAGTTTTCCATAGTCATTGCCGAAATTTCTCCTGGCAAAGGCCTCTTCCGGCTCCTCTACAGCCAAAAACAACCCCCAGTCTTCTCCGTTTACCGTCACCCGGACATAACTGCACAAAGGCGCCGGAACCCCCATAAACTCCATCATATCATAGGCGATCCAGGTCTTCATATAGCTGTTATCCTGAAAGGATGCGTCCAGGGACAGCTTATCCAGCCCATAATAATTCCCCCCCTTATCATAATGATCAAATTCCAGTTTCAGGCTGTATCTGTACAGCCCGTACTCCTGTGTAAGTCTGAGAGAATTATTTCCTTTTGCCCGGATTCCCACCTGACGAAATTCTTCACCGTCTATCTCCAGGTTGCAGGCCGTATACTCCTCCTTCTGTGCCTGCTCCAGGAATCCCTTCCAGTCTTCTATCTGTATATCCAGGGTGTGAACCCTCCCCTGGTCAAACAACCGGCTCTCATAACCGGGATTTGCGCTGGCTTTTGGAATTCCCAGGGATTCTCCGTTCATAAAAAGCAGGGTAAGAAGAACTCCTACCAGAGCCGCCAGCAGACAGATCCCATCCACATATTTATGCTTTGCCATAGCTTAACCCATATAATCTCCATTATAAGAAACAAGGACACAGTGGGTAATTCCCTCCAGAGCCGCCAGATCATTGATAAACCTGCTGCTGTCTTCTTTTAGTCGCACCTCGTAGTTCAGCTCAATATGTCCTGTCTCCACACTTTTGCTTTTCAGATTCATTCTCCGCACCTGGCTTGCCACGAAAGTCTCCGCCTGCTCCTCCGTCTCTCCGCTGCCGCAGTGGATCACCAGAATGTAGGGACTGTCCACAGTTTTCCTGTTTGAAAAGATCAGGATCACTGCTCCGATAAAAATACTCCCGAAAACAGCCAGCGGAAGCAGCCCTGCCGCCAGGATGATCCCAAGGGCAATACTCCAGAAGAGAAATGCAATATCCAGAGGTTCCTTTATAGCCGTCCGGAAGCGGACAATGGACAATGCTCCTACCATGCCCAGAGACAGCACCACATTGCTGACTACTGTCATAATAAGGATCGTGGTGATCAGCGCCAGAGCGATCAGGGTGGTGCCGAAGCTGACAGAATACATAACGCTGCTGCAACTTTTCTTATATACAAAAAAGATAAACAGTCCCATGAGAAATGCCAGAACCAGAGCTATAACCATATCAAGAACCGAGATTCCCGTAATATTTTCCAGAAAATTTGATTTAAAGATATCCTGAAAAGTCATAATAAAACACTCCTCTCTCCCGGATCAGTCGAACCGCCGGCAAAGGGCATATTTGGAGCAGGCCTCCGCCTGACGCCCCGGTACCTGTACCGCCATGCGCACCAGTTCCGGCAAAAATCCATCATACTTTACCTCCAGCACTCTGAAATGGTCCATAGCCTTGATCCCTTTAAGGTCTGTATTCAAAAAATCTATACTCCCCAGACCTGTATAGAGATTTCTGTCTAGGGTAATCCTTACATTCCCCGGAGCATAGACAAAAGCCTCCCGGTCATAGCGGACAATCGTCTTTGGTCTGAGTCCTTTCCCCAGGATCTTGCTGTAGAATTCCATCAGCAGCGGATCTGCAGATTCCAGAAGGAATCCACAGTCTCCCTCCAGAAGCTTCTCTGTCTGCTCCTGTGTAAGGGACGCCCCTCTCTTGCCGCAAAGACCTTTTCGCTTAAACTTTTTTTCCAGCCGTATAAAGGAAGTATCTGTCCCATAATACCGCAGTCTGAATTTTTCTCTGTTGTCCACCCCGTCCAGCTTTTCTCTGTAGGCGCTGTCATAAGGAGTATCAAAATAAAGGCTGGTGATCCTGTAGCTTCCCCCGGGGCCTGCATACTTATCATGAGGAAACAGTTTTCTAAGCCGCTGGGAAAGCACCAGATCCTCACCGGGACTGATCTGGTGCTTAAACTCATGACGCAGGCTTACTGCTTTTAAAGACTTAATCATCATAGCCGCTGTCGCCGTCGTCAAGATCATCCTGGGCGTCATATCCGCTGTCGCCGTCATCAGGGTCATCCTGGACGTCATATCCGCTGTCGCCGCCGTCAAGGTCATCCTGATAATCCGTTACTCCGTCGTTATCCGGACCATAATCCGTATCCTTGTAATCCGTCACTCCGTCATTATTTGGGCCGTAGTCGGTGTTTCCATAGTCCGTCACTCCGTCGTTATCCGGGCCATAGTCCGTATCGCTGTAGTCCGTTACTCCGTCATTGCCCGGGCCGTAATCCGTATCCTCTACTGCCTGGCCTGTTGCATGATGTTCTCCCTTTAAGACTTTTCCGGTTACTCCATGGATATCATACTCATATTCGCTGCCTCCTGCGGTGAACTCAAGCTCATAAATGGCAATTCCGTCGTCGAAATCAAACTCCTTATCTTCAAATACTGCGTCTGCTGCATTGACATTCGCCTGTGCCAGTGCGATCTCTTTTGCTTTATCCAGGGTTATATATGGAGAGGGTTCTCCTCCCTTTGCATAACTGTCGTCATAGTCATCGTCATCTATGGTCACGATATCGGAGGTCAGCTCAAGGCCCGCCACGGCTTCCCGGGTGTCCTGGCTGATAGTTTCCAGAAAATCATCAGAAGGCAGCACCGATCCCGGCTCCATCTGGATCACGATATTCTTCTTGTTGCCGTCTATTTCATCAATGAAATATCCTGCCTCATTGATCCTGTTGATCAGTTCCTCCAGAACTGTGCTGCAGTCTTTTCCCTGATAATCCTGATATGCGGAAACAATTCCTTCACCGTCAACATTGTTCCCTTTGACAGCGGTTACCTTTCCTTCTTTGTCATATTCAATACTGATTTCCGGATTTACGCTTAAGGTAATGATCCCCTTATCTGCGAGAGCCTCCCCCTGAGAAGCTTCCGCCTCCGCTGTGATTTCTCTTTCCTGAACCAGACCGGTTTCCTGACTGCCGCATCCGGTTGTAAAAACCGCTGCTGTGAAGGTAATGGATGTGAATGCTGCTAATAAAACTTTTCTCATTTTCATAATAGATGCTCCTCTCATTTTCGCCATTTTCTGGCTTTTTATTTTTCCTTGTATTCATAGAATACGGAAAGACTTTTTTTAAATCGGGGTATCTTTCAAAAATTTTTTTATTTTTTCAGTCATCCTCTTCTTCGTAGCCGCTGTCTCCATAATCACTGGAGGCTTCGTATCCGGAATCTCCCTCTGCTTCCCTGGAAGCCTGAGATTCAGGCTGGCTGTAATCAGACTCCCCGTCGCTGCCTGTTCCATAATCTGTGTCCTCATAAACAGCAGATCCTTGGGGCTGGGAAGTCTGAGGGCCGGAGGCTTCATTACCTGGCTGGAGACCAGGATCCGGTGTTTCCGTCTGAGCAGCCGGCATTTCTTCCCGGGCAGCCGGCGTCTGTTCCTGTCCGGTTTCTTCTGCCGGCTGTTTCCCGGATTCTTCTTTCCCAGCAGGATTTTCTGTAGAAGAAGTCTCCCTGTCTCCTGTATGATGATCAATGATCTCAATGGTAATCGAAAGTCGGTTTTTCAGATGCCGTTTCACTTCTGCCTCCAGTTCTTCCCCGTACTCCTGGAGGAGAACTTCCTCAGGAGTATCAATAGAAAAGGAGACCTGTCCTCCTTCGGCCAAAAATCCCATTTCAATGGCCCGGTCTATAAGCTCATCTGTAACTGTTACCTTATCCTTTCCTTTACCATCATAGCCCTCCAGCAGAGCTTCGCCGTCCTGGTTTGTTCCTGTAAGTTCCAATACTTTCCCTTGTTTATTCAGACTCATCCGGATCTCAGGATTAATCGTAAGGTATATGGAAGAATAAGACATGAGATGATTCTGATAATAATGGATCCCAAAGACCAGAAGGAATCCTGCCGCTATCACTGCCGCCCCTCCGGTGACCCATCTTACCGGCTGAAATATTTTCTTCTTTTTCTCCTTCATAAGAACCGGATCATAAACCCTCTGGCCCACCTGATAATGAAGGTTTGCAGCTTTCAGGAAACGACCTTCCTCATCCAGGAGGATCGCATAGCTGGAGTGGCATTCCATAACAATATAGTTCATCTTTCTGTCACCCCTTTCATAACCTGTTTTATATGGCCTCTGATGATCTCATATCCGTTTGTATGGATCAGCAGCAGAGCTACCATATATTTTCTGTGACGCTCCAAAGTTTTTTTCTCTACGCCGCTTCCTTTACACAGTTTTGTACCGGGGAGCCGTTTTGTCCGCAGCAGTTCTTCCAGAAGCTCCGGATGCTCTTTTGCATAATTGAGTGCCTTTCTGCAGGCCTCAAGAGTCCGCTCCTGCTTTGGACAATTCTCTGCAACGTCTGTAAGGGAAACGCCGAAATCCCTCATCTGGGCTGTTAATTCTTCTATCTCCTTCCTGGTAGCCTCTCTGACAGTCATTTCCTCGCTGTGGTCTTTTCCGTCGGACAAAGTTTCCCCCAGGGACTTATCCTCCTCTTCCCTAAGGGGAGTTTCCAGAGAAATGACCTTCCTGTGTCTCTGTTCCTTACGATGATAGTCTATAAGCCTGCTCCCTATGAGCATAGAAGCATATTTCAAAAAACCGCCTCTGGCAGGGGAATAACCACAGATTGCTTCGTGAAAAGCGATCATGGCTATACTCAGTTCATCATCCTGTCCCTCTGTCACAGAACGCCGGAGAAATTTTGCAGTTTCTGCTTTTATAAAGGGCATATATGTGCGGATCAGTTCGTCCGCCGCCTGCATATCTTCCCTGGCGGCCCTGACCTGCCGGATGATATCCCGCTCTTCCTTCATACTACACTTTCCTCCTGTTTATAGATTACGTACTTATTTTTGTAAAACCGGGGTAATATGCTTAAAATCAGAATATTTTCGCTAATCCTATCATTCTAATGTAAAATCTGATGTACCCTTTTTGTAAAATTTAGCGAAAATCCCTTTTATCCGGCAAAAAAACAGCTGCCGGATTTCATCTATGTCCTGAACAGACACTTTTGAAATCCGGCAGCTGTTGATTCTTCAGACTGCTTAAATATAATCAATATTCAAACTCCACATTTCCCTGGAGCCATACGATCCCTTTGAACCGCCTTCCTCTCAAAGGCTCTCCCAGAAGATCCTTTTCATTGATGCATACATCCATCTCAATGTCGCTGCAGCAGATCCGCATCTCATAGACCCAGTCCCCTGTAAGGACGTTCTGCTCCCTGGTACAGTCCAGGATCTCTCCCATGATATTGTACAGGTCGCATTCCATGCCGTAAGGCATGAAATAGCTTTCTACAATGCTGTATACGTCCTCATTTTCCACTCTCTGAGAGATCATAGAATACGTATCCATATCTTCAATGGTCAGGCTCTCCATGGCCTCCTCGTCGCCGTTTTTGGCCGCCGCCATCAGCCTTCCCCGGTTTATGGTCTTTTCCTCCGCCTCAGCGGATTCCTCTTCTCTTTTCAGCACAGGAAGAAGGATGGTCCCCTTTCTGGCAAGGCCGGAAAGAGTCACATTGCGCACCCCTCCCGAATAACGGCCTTTGACCAGCTGCGTAAGGTATTCTCCCGCATTCTGGAGATAAAAGATAACCGTCACGCCGATCCGCATATCGTCGCAGGCTCCTGCATAGGATTCTTTTCCTGCATGCTTCTCAATGGCAACCTCTTCCTCCATACTGATCCCGGTCCCTCTGAAGAAAGGAAAATAATATTCCATCTGGAAATGATCCTCTTCATCATATTCTCCGCAGACCGTGATCCCGAAATCACTGCCGTAAATCTTGGATAATTCTGTGAATAAATGATTGCTCCTGTCCTCTACAACAATTTTTTCGTCATAGTTTAAAATAACATCCTGTAATATAATATCCAGTTCTTTCTTTTCGGATATATCCGAAAACCCGATTGCTTTCAAATAACTGTGCAATGAGTAACCTCCGCTTATTTCTTGGGTCTGATAACCTCAGCCCCTCCCATATAAGGTCTGAGTGCCTCCGGGATCTTCACAGAGCCGTCGGCCTGGAGATTGTTCTCCAGGAAAGCGATCAGCATCCTGGGAGGCGCTACAACGGTATTGTTCAGTGTATGGGCAAGATATTTTCCGTCTTTTCCGTTTACCCGGATCTGAAGCCTTCTGGCCTGGGCGTCGCCCAGGTTAGAGCAGCTTCCCACCTCAAAGTATTTCTTCTGTCTTGGGGACCATGCTTCCACATCTACGGATTTCACCTTCAGATCCGCCAGATCTCCGGAGCAGCACTCTAAGGTTCTCACCGGAATATCCATAGAACGGAAAAGATCTACCGTATTCTGCCATAATCTGTCAAACCACATAGGACTTTCTTCCGGTTTGCAGACTACGATCATCTCCTGCTTCTCAAACTGATGGATCCTGTAAACCCCTCTTTCCTCAATGCCATGGGCACCTTTTTCCTTGCGGAAGCAGGGAGAATAGCTGGTAAGGGTCTTGGGAAGCTCTTCCTCGGGAATGATCGTATCAATAAACTTTCCGATCATAGAATGCTCGCTGGTACCGATAAGATATAAATCTTCTCCTTCAATCTTGTACATCATAGCGTCCATTTCCGCAAAGCTCATGACTCCGGTCACCACATTGCTGCGGATCATAAAAGGCGGAACACAGTAAGTAAAGCCTCTGTTGATCATAAAATCTCTTGCATAAGAGATCACCGCAGAATGTAATCTGGCAATGTCGCCCATAAGGTAATAGAATCCGTTTCCCGCCACCTTTCTGGCGCTGTCCAGATCCAGTCCGTCAAAACGCTCCATAATATCCGCATGATAGGGGATCTCAAAATCAGGAACTGCCGGTTCCCCATATCTCTGTACTTCTACATTCTCACTGTCGTCCTTTCCGATAGGAACCGAAGGATCGATGATATTCGGAATGGTCATCATAATGGTTCGGATCTTTTCTTCTACTTCCTTTTCCTCTGCGGAAAGAGCCTCCACTCTCTGTGCGTTGGCGGTTACTTTTTTCTTCGCTTCCTCCGCCTCTTCCTTTTTGCCTTCCTTCATCAGTCCGCCGATCATCTTGGAGATCTTATTTCTCTCTGCTCTGAGCCCTTCTACCTCCTGCTTGATCTCCCGGTTTCTCTTGTCCAGTTCGATCACTTCATCCACAAGTGGCAGTTTGTTGTCCTGAAATTTATTCCTGATATTCTGTTTTACCTTTTCCGGGTTTTCTCTGACAAATCGAATGTCTAACATTTTCGTCTCTCCTTATTGGTTTACATAAGTTTTTCAATATCAAATTCACTTTCTTCAATTCCATAGTTTACCGCCTTTTTTAAGGCTTCAACTTCTTCACTACTTAACATAACATAGGATTCCCCATTTACGATCTCTTTAATATACATAAAGCAATTTTCTCTGCTATGTATGGCGTTTAGTAGAAATCCCGTATTATCCTTATCCAGCAGCGCAAGTACAAAGCTGAGTTTTCCCCCCATATCCTCAAAAGCATCATATTTTATGATGCCATATTTATGAAGGGAGCGGTTGTAAAGCTTCTCAAGCTTCTGGATATTCTCTCTATTGATCTCACTGTTGCTTTCCAGCTTCTCGATCATATCAAATTTTCTTTTGAAAAGCCGTTCCAGAGATTGTCCGTCTTTACCCTTCATAAAGATCTTATATTTTTTATTCAATCTGTTTATTCCAAGAGAGAGATGAAAAACACAGACCAAAAGTAAGATCACCAGGATCAGAAGGGAAAGAAGCAGGCTTCCCGAGTAATTCTGAAGTGATTCTAAAAAATTATTCATATGTACTCTGACCCCTTTATATTATCTGATAGTCTCTAAAAGTTCAACGATCCGTTCCAGTTCTTCCTGGGAATAATAAGCGATCTCAATTCTCCCCTTATCCTTATTTTTCCGGTGGATCGCCACTTTAGACCCTATGATGCCTTTGATTTTCTCTTCCAGCTGTTTGTAAACCAGCTCCTGAGCCTGGTCTTTCTCCTTTTTCTTCTCCTTCTCAGAAGGATTCAAAATTCCCTTAACCAGCTTTTCCGTCTCTCTTACACTGAGTTTTTCATCAAAAACCTTAACCGCTGCAGCATGCTGCAGATCTTTGTCTTCGATGGCCAGAAGGGCTCTGGCGTGCCCGGTAGTCAGCATTTCCTCAACAAGCATCTGCTGTACCCGCTGATCCAGCTTCAGCAGTCTCATAGAGTTTGTCACTGCTGTCCTGCTTTTTGCCACCCGTTCAGCAATGGTATCCTGCTTCAGATGAAATTCTTCCATCAGCCGTTTATAAGCAGCAGCTTCTTCAATAGGATTCAGATTCTCCCTCTGGATATTTTCGATCAGCGAGATTTCCACCGCTTCCTGATCCGAAAAATCTTTCACCAGTACAGGGATTTCTTTAACGCCGGCCAGTTTCGATGCTCTCCACCGTCTTTCACCTGCAATGATCTCGTAATAATCCTCTTTTTTCTGCACCAGCAGCGGCTGCAGCACGCCAAACTGTTTTATTGACTCGGCCAGCTCCAGAAGAGCATCCTCGTCAAATTGTTTTCTGGGCTGTTTGCGGTTAGGCTCCACCTGAGCCAGTTTAACCATAAACACATTGTCCTTTGCAGCCTTTCCTGTTTCTTTTTTCACAGGTTTTTCTGATTTTTTTTCTTCCATCCTGGGCTTTGAGCTGTCACTGATCATAGCGTCCAGGCCTCGTCCCAGGCCTCTTCCTAAACCGCTCTTTTTTGCCGTCATACTTCATCCTCCCTATGTAAAACCTCTTCCGCAAGAAGGCGGTAGCTTTCTGCCCCTACAGACCGGGTATCATACAGATTAATGGGCATACCGTAGCTGGGCGCCTCAGCCAGTCTGACATTTCTGGGGATAATCGTTTTATAAATAGACTGATTCAGATTGGCTTTTACATTTTCCACCACCTGGAGAGAAAGATTTGTTCTTGCGTCATACATAGTAAAGACAACGCCTTCCATGATCAAATTCGGATTTAATCTTTCTTTTACCAGTTCAATGGTATGGATCAGCTGTGTAAGTCCCTCCAGTGCATAATATTCACACTGAATTGGCACCAGCACAGAGTCTGCTGTAGTCATAGCGTTAATTGTCAGAATATTCAGGGACGGGGGACAATCCATAATAATGAAATCATAGCTGTCTTTAATTGTGTCTATCTGTTTTTTTAACAGAAACTCTCTTCCTTCAATTCCTACCAGCTCTATTTCCGCTCCTGCGAGATTAACATTCGAAGGTATCAGAGAAAGATTCTCGTATACATTCTCCATAATGCAATCCTTCAGTTCACATTCTCCTACAAGCAGTTCATAAAGGGTGTTTGACGCCTCATTTTTGTCAACTCCCACGCCGCTTGTGGCGTTTCCCTGTGGATCAATATCTATCAGCAGGACTTTTTGATTCTGTTCTGCTAAACATGCAGAAAGATTAATAGCCGTGGTTGATTTACCTACTCCGCCCTTTTGATTAGCAATTGCAATAATTCTTCCCACTTATATTTCCCCTTAATATAATAAAGTATAAGTTATAGTATCATAAATTTCCCTGCACTTTTCCTGCAAGAATTCATTTTCAAAATTATTATAGCACCTTTTTTTATGCATTTCTATAAAAATGTTTCACGTGAAACATTTTTTATGTTTTAGCAAAAAAAATGTCGTATTTTCATTTTTTCTTGTTCATGTTTTTAATGTTTCACGTGAAACATACTTCTGAGCAAAAGAAATCTTCCAGGTAATTTTTCTTGTATATTTCCCTGCTATGTTTTATAATAAAATAGTCAACTATAATGATACACGGAACAAAGGAACTCATGAACTTACGCATAAGTGCTTGTAAATTCTTGGATTTCACCTGGTTTGTTGCCTGAAGGCATAAATATAGGAGGTAGTTGCTTTAGAATGAAAAAAAATAAACATAGACTTATTACTCTTGGCATTTTACTTACTTTTGCGACAGGTATTATATACCTTATAAACCGTTTAGTTTTTACCTCTGCCACTTTAAAAGATTTACTGAAATCTTCCGCTAATAACTATTATAACTGGAGATTTGGAAAAGTATACTATAAGAAAAAAGGCAGCGGTTCCCCCCTTCTGCTAATACACGATCTTACCGTATATAGTTCCGCTTATGAATGGAAAAACACAATTGATAAGCTTGCTGAATCACATACAGTGTATGCGATCGATCTTTTAGGGTGCGGACGCTCTGAAAAGCCAAGGATCACCTATACAAATTACTTATATGTTCAGCTCATTTCAGATTTTATTAAAAATGTGATCCATGAAAAGACAGATATTATTGCCAGCGGTTATTCCGGTTCTTTTTCCATACTTGCCTGTCACAATGAATCTTCTCTTTTTGGCAAGATCTTTTTAGTTAATCCGCCGGAATTATCTCTCCTGAACAAAATACCTGGAAAGAGAAGCAAATTTTATAAATTTATTATTGAGCTACCAGTCTTTGGCACATTAATTTACAATATGATCACCTGCCAAAGCAATGTACAATTACTTTTCACAGAAAAATACCTGTATAATCCGTTTAATGTTACTGCTGAAATGATAGACACCTATTACGAAGCAGCCCACAAAGGCTTCAGTAATTCTAAATTCCTTCTTTCCAGTCTTATTGGCTGCTATACCAACAATAGCATCAATCACGGACTTAGGGAAATCGATCAAAGCATTATACTGATCTCAGGCGGAGAGGAGGAAAATGCTATGGAAGCTCAAAAAGCATATGTGAATATGAATCCTTCTATTGAAACCTGTATTGTAGAGAGGACAAAGCATCTTCCACATTTGGAAAACGCTGATAAATTTATAGAATTAATGAATATTTATCTGTAATATTGGATTTCCTGTGTTTCCTAACATGTAAATTTACTCCTAAGCAGGGGTAAAAGCCATGGAAATCAATTATATTCGAAAAAACTATCCGATGCCTGCCTGCGCAAGCGCAGCGGTCGCCGGATCAACGTATTATAAAAAGGGATAGCGTCAGATCAACTGACGGTATCCCTTTTTATCGATAGGATTTTTCATAGAGAATGTTTCACGTGAAACATTATTATTCCAATTCTTCCATAGCTGTATCAAATGCTTCCAGGAATTCTCTGACATCCATCTTATTTACCAGAGAATGATTTCCTTTGGAATCTATTACAAGATAGAAGTTTGTATCATAAGGATAATAATCTACCGTTACATTGATTCCTCCTTGCTTATAAAAGTTAATCGTCATATCCGGTTCACCGGAAGGCTGTGCATTTTCGTCCTGACTTTGCCAGGTCATAGCGGTAATCATATTATAGAAGTTGATAAAATCTGTTAGTTTTATTTCCTTGTCGTTAATCATGTACCTTGTTTCTTCGGTTGTTTCGCCGTCTTCCTCTTCGCTTTCTACTTCTGTAGTCTCTAATTTAGCCACATAAGTCTCTCCGTTTCTGGTAAAAGTTACGGTATCAAGATCTGCAAAGGTATAATCCGCTACCTTTGTCGTAAGGAAATCTTCTTTCTCCACATCTGTAATTCCCTGTATGGAAGATACTCCTATGGTGTATATGCAGGAATTCTCCTGGAGTTTTCCATAATAATAGTTTTGATCCTCTGTCTGTTTACCCAGGAGCATGACCATCTGCTTTGCAACCGTTACGGTAGATTCTTCCTCTTCATCTTCCTCTGCGCTTTCTTCACTGCTTTCGGTTTCTTCAGAATCGGAATCCTCGGTTTCTTCCTCAACCTGATAGTCTACTGTAATTGTGACAGGATCAGCAAGTCCATAGGTTTCCAGTGTACTCTGATCATAGGTCACGTAATCTGTCCAGCTTAAAGCAGAAAAATTATCCATATAGGTAGACACCAGAGAACTGTCCGCCGGAATCTGGCTTCCATCTGTATCTTCAAATGTCCATCCCGTTTCCGATGTACCGTCCTGATATAAGCTTGCCGTTCCCTCGGGTTTCTGGATCTTTACACTGGTTATCGTGCTTCCTGTAATACTTGGGATCTCCTCTTTTTCTGCAAGATCCCCTAATTCAAACTGTAAATTTGTTTTTAAGCTGGTATCTACCAGATAGATTTTACTTGCATCATCATTCAGGCTCATATAACAGCCCGATACTGCGTCATTTGTAGATCCCAGAGCCAGTTTTGTCTGTTCTCCCTGTGCATCTGTCACTGTAGCGGTAACTTCCGGATCTTCTAATCCATAGTCCTCCAGATTTTCCGGATCTTCAATGATTCTGGAAGAAGATATAGAAGTCAATGTTGACACTTTATTTAATATCGCTGATTCACTTAAAGGAAAGTTTTCATCCTGGACATAGCTCCAGGTATCGTCGCCGTGAGAAAAATCAAAGGTATTCCCACCTGAAACAATCTCTATGTCGCTGATATCCTCTGCGTCAATCTGGAAAACCGTTTCCTCGGCGTCCTCTTCTTCTGTCTTTTCTTCATCCAGGTTCAAGTATCTGAGTAGAAAATACGCTCCCAGTAAAAGAATTAAGATAACAATTCCAACAATTAATCCTTTTTTATTCTTCATATTACTGTTTTCTCCTCTTCATCCAGATTCCAAATCCGATCAGCAGGGTGCAGACAGGTATCACAGCAATTACAAAGATGCTCCAGAAACTTACATCTGCTGCTGAGACTGTAAGTGTAGAGGTATCCAGGCTCTTACTTGGGATAGAGATGGCGTTAGTATCTTCTCCCTCAGACTGGCACAGCCAGGATAAAGAAGAGGATAAAAGCTCATAATTGGCTCCGGATACATAGCTGTTGATAGTGTCGTCAAATATACTGCTTGAAGCAAAATAAACAATCTGGGTCTGGTCTTCCTCTCCAATCTCTTCGGTGACAGATACTCCAAGATCAAATGGCCCGTCTATATCTGTGCTTTCCTTTTCCATGGTCTCCATATTTTCCAGGTCTGTTTTAGAATAGGCGCTGTCTGAGGTTGTAAGAATACTCTCTATGTTCAGGGAATCTCTTACATTGTCTAACTTCTCAATTCCCTGGGCAAGTGCCAGAAGGACATATCTGCTCTGAGAAGAAAGGGCTAAAGTCACGTCGCTGCTTTCAATGTTTGGAAGGAGATAGTAAGGATTCTGGGAAATATAATGGCTGGTATCCCCTTCCATTACAATACCTTCCACTGGACGAACCCCGTAATTTTCCAAAACGGATTCAAAATTCGGCATATCTTCATCTGTATAATTGGAAACGATCAGGGCCTTGCCTCCGTTTTCCAGATAGGTAATGATCTTGTTGGCCTCATCCTCCGACAGATCCGTAGCAGGAGAGAAAATAAAGAGGCAGGAGGCGTCTTCCGGAACCTGCTCCTCTGTAAGCAGATTCAAAGACTGGATCTCAATGTTTGCTTTCTGGACAGTTTCCGTCATAGTACTGCTCATAGAAGCTTCATTATGGCCCTCCAGAGTGTACAGGATCGGCATATTATCAGAAATCACATAGTCGATAGCGCTGGTAAGCTGTCCCTCTCCATCGAATGCCGTTGTCTCCTGGGTATAAGTCTGATAGTTAATACTGGTTTCATACATATCGCTGTAGTCCACGATCCGGCTCTTCTCTCCACATACAACGATGATGCTGTTATTGCTGACAGAATCTGACGTATACTGCTGGGCAAAAGTAGGATAGACCGCAGGATCTTTCTGCTCTACGGTTATGTGATCTGTTCTTTCTTCATAACGCTCCAACAGCCTCTGGATGTCAGAACTCTCTGTCCCATCCTGGGCGATAAAATATAATTCTACATCCTTATCCAGACTGCCCAGGAGTTCTTTTGTCTGATCCCCGATGGTATAGAGTTTTTCACTGCTGAGATCGATTTCCCGGATGCTGGTGGGCAATTCCTGGATAACCAGGTTCAGTACCACAACGATCGCAATGACCATGGCTACGATCCCAATACTGTAAGATCCCTGCCTTAATACCTTTTTATTTTCTCTTCTTTTTTCTTTAATATTACTAATAATATTATTAATATTTATTTTTCTTTTCAAATTCTTTATACTGAACTTTCTTTTTGGCTGGTTCATTTCTGCATCTCCTTTCCCTTTTTAGCTCCAACGCCGTTTTTGTATGCACTGAATGGTAAGAAACACAAAAATGCAGATAACCGACAGCATATAGATGATCCCTGACACATCTAAAATCCCGCCTACAAAGCTGTCATAATGGTTTGCAATCGAAAGAAGATCTAAAAACTTCTGGATCAGTCCCTCGTAAAGAGATGATCTGACAATATACAGCACAATATTTATAGCGATCAGCACAACACCCAGAATGGAAGATAAAACCATGTCTTTCGTCATCTGATATACCATCAATGCGATCAATACAGAGATTACCAGGAAGGTTACAAAAGACGCCGCAGAAGTGCTGGAGAAGAAGCTGGATATCCCGTCCATCACATAGCTGCAGAACAGCGCCGCAAAGGTGATCACCGCCGCAATGATCTGGCTCTCTGTGACAGAGGACAGGAAAAGCCCCACGGCAATCTGTGCGCACCCCAGAAGGAAAAATCCGAAAACTGCAATATAAACAGTAGCATAAGAAACGGTTCCGTATTTTCCCATAATAAGCGGATAGCACCCGGTTATCAAAATCGGGATCAGATATATGGTGAGCATGCTGAGATATTTTCCCATTACGATTTTCCACACTGGCACAGGAGCCGTAAGAAGCAGCTGATCTGTTTTATTTTTCTTTTCCTCTGATAGTATCCGCATGGTAAGTATAGGCGTAATGATCAGGAAAAGAAAGATGACTGCGCTAAGCGTCGTCCCGAAATCCGGGCTTGCATACTGGAGATTATACGCAGTAAAATAGATCCCCAGAATCAATAAGATAAAAGCAATAAATACATATCCGATCATAGAAGTAAGATAACTTCTCAATTCTTTTTTATAGACTGCCAGCATAACTATTCTTCTCCCTCCTCTTTGATCCCGTCTTCAAAAATATCATTTTCTGTAAGTCTGACCGCCGGTTTCCTTTCATCGGTAAGCTTCAGGAAGACTTCCTCCAACGACATGTTCGAAGACTGCATTTTTAAAATCGGGCACTTTGCCTCTGCAAGGGCAAAGAAAATATTCTCTCTCATATCCATCTGGCCGGATATTTTTATCGTAAAATCGCAGGCGCCGGGAACAATAGAATTATGGTAAACCACATCTTCTATATTTTCTACCAGATCCAGAGCCTTTCGGATCTCCCCTTCCTTTCCTTTTACTGTCATTTCCAGTGAATTTGCACCGGACATGATGCGGCTGAGGTTTTCCGGAGAATCGCTGGCAACCAGCTTTCCCTTGTCAATGATCAGCACGTAATCGCAGACTGCGCTCACCTCTGACAGAATATGAGAGCTTAAGATCACCGTATGGTTTTTCCCCAGGCTCTTGATCAGATCCCTGATCTCTATGATCTGCTTGGGATCCAATCCCACCGTAGGCTCATCCAGGATAATGATCTCCGGATATCCCAGAAGAGCCTGGGCCAGTCCTACCCTCTGCTTGTACCCTTTCGACAGATTTTTGATCAGTCTGTTTTTCACATTCTGGATCTTTGTAGTTGACATAACTCCATTGATATTCCCCTCTCTTTTTTCCCTGGGGATCCCTTTCAGCTCTGCCGCAAATTCCAGATATTCTTTTGCCGTCATATCCTGGTACAGAGGCGGCAGCTCGGGAAGATACCCGATTTTTTTCTTTGCCTCTTCCGGCTCTTCCAGGATATTGTGTCCATCGATCAAAATATCCCCTTCCGTAGACCCAATGTACCCGGTGATCATATTCATGGTGGTAGACTTTCCTGCACCGTTAGGGCCTAGAAAACCATAAATTTTTCCTTTTTCCACAGTAAAATTTAAATGGTCCACAGCCACATGATCTCCGTACTTTTTCACAAGATTTCTTACTTCGATCAAGATACTCCCTCCTTGTTAAGCTTTTTTGACTGTTTTATTTTATGGGAAAAATGTGATAAAAATTAGATAAGAATGTGATTTTTCTGTGAAACAAAAGACTTGCGGCTTAAGAAAGACGGACGGGAACTGCGGGAGATTTTACAAAAAACCAGAAGGGGCTGCTTTCTTGTCCGGTCTGCGCCGGAGCTGCCCATGAAACATAGTTTCGAATATTTATACATTTTATTGCTCAGTCTGCGCTGCTCTGAGCCTGTAGTCTCAGAGCATGCTCGACAGATTCGCATAAAATGTATAAATATTCCTGATATATGTTTCGCAGGGCAGCTCCATGGATATTCGCATAAAGCAGCCTCTTCTGGTTTTCCTGTAGGCGGTGAAGCAGTTCCCTGGTTTCTTTAGAGGGGAGGTTTGTGCTTCACAGTTGTAAGTTTGTGCGATTTACATGTATTGTTTACATAACTTTTTTCAGCAGACAGGATTTAAGGTCTGCATTGCAGTCGTTATGCGTGAGGGATGTCTGTGTGCTCGCTGATTTCCCGGCTGATGGTGCACAGGTCTTCTGTGGACAGGTCGCGGAGGTTCTGGTGGCCGGTGATGCGGGCGAACATTTTCAGCTCTTCCAGGGAAGTATTCAGGAAGTTTCCCACTCTCCTGGCTCCGGCTTCTCCTTTCAGCCTGGCTCTCAGCTCCGGATCCTGAGTAGCGATCCCTACGGGGCACATGCCGGTGCCGCAGATCCGGTACTGCTGGCATCCCAGGGCTATCAGAGCCGCCGAGGCGACAGCCACTGCATCTGCTCCCATGGCGATGGCTTTTGCAAAATCCGAAGATACCCGAAGACCTCCGGTGATGATCAGGCTGATATCCGAGCCTATGCTGTCCAGGTACTTCCTGGCCCTGTAAAGAGCGTATATCGTGGGCACACTGGAAGAATCCCGAAGCATCAGGGGAGATGAGCCTGTAGCCCCTCCTCTTCCGTCTATGGTGATAAAATCAGGTTCTGCGTATACGCAGAAGGCCAGATCCTTCTCGATCCTTCCCGCTGCGATCTTCACCCCTACCGGACGGCCCTCTGAAGCCATTTTAAGCTGGGCTACAAGGCTTTTTAAGTCCTCTTTGGTATTTATCCCGGGGAACCTGGAAGGAGCCGTTATTTCCTGTCCTACGGGCTTATTCCGCACTTCTGCGATATCGGCAGTAACCTTCTCTCCGGGAAGATGTCCTCCCATTCCCGGCTTGGTCCCCTGGCCGATCTTGATCTCGATGGCGTCTGCATTTCTCAGATTTTCCGGGGTAACGCTGTAGAGATTCCCCACATACTCGAATATGTACTTATCCGCCGCCGCCATCTCCTCCGGAAGGATCCCTCCTTCTCCTGAGCACATAGCGCTTTTTCCCATGGCAGATCCCTGTGCAAGAGCCACCTTGGCCTCTTTTGACAGGGCGCCGAAGGACATGTGGGAAATATATACGGGATTTTCCAGGATCAAAGGCTTTTTCGCATGTTTTCCGATCACCGTAGTGGTGTCCACCTGAGCGTGCTCGTCCAGGGGCATAGGATCCAGCTGGGCTCCCAGGATCAGGATATCGTCCCAGGAAGGCATGGACAGCCTGGTTCCCATAGCGGCATGGATGGTTTTCCCTGTAACTGCCATTTCATGGATTTCCTTCATATACCTGCAGCTTTCGTCTTCTCTGGAAAATTCCCTGGGGTATTCCAGGCTTTCTTCTTTTTTCTCTTCTCTCTTCACCTGGGGAATTTCTTCAAAGAGAGAAAAGGCCGAAGCCGGCTGATGGCAGATCGGACATTCCTTCAGATCTGAAAAAGGAATCCCCTGCTCCTCCTCGTCAAAAACATACCCGCATACATTACATTTGTACTTTGCCATAAACTACCTCCTCTTCATACTTTTTATGATACCGGATCGGGCTTCTTTTGCTCCTTCCGTTATATCTTCCCTGCTCCCAGAGGCTCTTTTGCCGGGGTTCCCGGCTTTCTGGGATATTTTTTCGGAGTTTCCTTCACCTTTTTTATCACCACCAGGGTTCTCTCCATATCGGTATGGCATAACCGGAAGCTCTCTGTTTTCGCCAGCTTCCCTCCCAGAACCGCTATGGCGGTTTTTCCTTCTCTGATCTCTTCTTCCGCCTGCCCGGCCTTATAAGAAACAAAATATCCCCCTTTTCTCACATAAGGCATACAGTATTCACAAAGCACCGCCAGACGGGAAACCGCCCTGGATACGGCAAGATCATATTTTTCCCTGTGCTCCGGCTTCTTTCCCCCTTCTTCCGCCCTTAAATGCACTGTGCGGATCTTCTCCAGCCCCAATTCCTCTATGACTTCATTTAAAAAATTCAGCCTTTTATTCAGGGAATCCAGAAGGGTTACCTTCAGATGGGGAAAAGCGATCTTTAAAGGGATCCCCGGAAAGCCGGCTCCGGTGCCTACGTCAATGCAGGAACAGATTTTTCCCATATCCAGGCTTCCGGCTATAGAAAGGCTGTCTGCAAAGTGTTTCAGAAGCACCTGGTCAAATTCTGTGATAGCCGTCAGGTTCATAACCTCATTCCACCGGACCAGCATCTCATAGTACCGGATAAACTGTTCCTCCTGCCTGTCCGTCAGCGTGATCCCATATTCCCTTGCCCCTTCTTTTAAAATGGACAGATCGTAATTCATTCTTTCTCTCCTTTGCCTGCTGTTCTTCTGTAAGTTTCCATATATACCAGAAGCACGGAGATATCCGCCGGGGAAACTCCTGCGATCCTGGAGGCCTGGCCTATGGAAACCGGCCTGAACTGTTCCAGCTTCTGTCTGGCTTCTATACGAAGGCCGCTGATCCGGCTGTAATCCAGGTCCTGAGGAAGCTTTTTCTTCTCCAGCTTCTTAAACCCTTCTATCTGTTTCTCCTGTCTCTTTATATAGCCCTCGTACTTAATGTTAATGTTTACCTGATCCCGGACGTCCTGGGGAAGCTCCGGACGGTTTTTATCCAGGGGAGCTACCAGATCATAGGACAGCTCCGGTCTCCGGATCAGATCTGCCAGAGAAATACCGTTTTTCAGAAGAGTGCTCCCATGCTCTTTTAAAAGCTCCTGGACCTCCGGGGAAGCTCCCACATGAACATGCTCCATCCTCTCCTTTTCTTCCTGTATCTTTTCTTTTTTCCAGAGCACATACTCGTACTGCTCCCTGGTCACCAGCCCAACCTGATATCCCTTTTCTCTGAGACGGAGATCTGCGTTATCCTGGCGGAGAAGAAGCCTGTATTCCGCCCGGCTGGTCATCATACGGTAGGGCTCATGATTTTCTTTGGTCACCAGATCGTCTATAAGCACCCCGATATAAGATTCCGAACGGTCCAGGACCAGCATTTCCTTTCCCAGAACCTCCATAGCCGCATTGATCCCCGCTACCAACCCCTGGGCCGCCGCTTCCTCATAGCCGGAGCTGCCGTTAAACTGGCCTCCGGAAAAAAGCCCTTTAATCTTCTTAAATTCCAGGGTTGGATAAAGCTGATTGGCGTTAATGCAGTCATATTCGATGGCATAGGCGTTCCGGACGATCCTGGCGTTCTCCAGGCCCTTTACGGAGCGGTACATTTCATACTGGACGTCCTCCGGGAGAGAGCTGGACATACCGCCGATATACATCTCATTGGTATAAAGCCCTTCCGGTTCAATAAATACCTGATGCCGGTTTTTATCCGCAAATTTCACTACCTTATCCTCAATAGAAGGACAATAGCGGGGGCCGGTCCCTTCGATCATACCGGAATATAAAGGCGAACGGTCCAGATTTTCCCGGATGATCTCATGGGTCTTCTCGTTGGTATAGGTAAGCCAGCAGGAAATCTGCGGGATCTGCACGTCCTCCGGATCTGTGGAGAAGGAAAAAGGCACTACCCTTTCATCCCCAAACTGCTCTTCCATCCTGGAAAAATCAATGCTCCGTTTATCAATACGGGCAGGGGTCCCGGTCTTAAACCGATACATCTCGATCCCCAGCTTTTTCAGGGAATCTGTGAGATGATCCGCTGCCTGAAGGCCGTTGGGTCCTGTATGATTGCTTACGTCTCCGTAAATACACCTGGCCTTTAAATAAGTGCCTGTACACAGTACCACCGCCCTGGTATGATAAAGGGCTCCTGAATAGGTCTTAACCCCTTTTATAACCCCTTCTTCCGCTATAAGCTCTGTTACCTCCCCCTGACGGATGGTAAGATGCTCCGTATTCTCCAGGGTCTTCCGCATCTCCTCTGTATAAGCATGTTTGTCCGCCTGGGCTCTGAGGGAATGGACTGCCGGACCCTTTGACACATTGAGCATCTTCGACTGTATAAAGGTCTTATCGATGTTTTTTCCCATTTCTCCCCCCAGGGCGTCTACCTCTCTTACCAGATGTCCCTTGGAGCTTCCGCCGATATTGGGATTACAGGGCATAAGAGCAATACTGTCCACACTGACGGTGAACATGATCGTCTCCAGCCCCAGCCGGGCGCAGGCCAGAGCCGCCTCGCAGCCTGCATGTCCTGCTCCAACCACAGCAATGTCATAGCTTTCTTCCAGTACCTTCATTTTCCCTGTATCCTTTCTTTCTCTGTAAATGGATAATCCCACATTTTTTTATTTTTCTGTGAAAATTATCCACATTTCTTTTATTTATTGTGGATAACTCTCCTATTTTCCGGTGCAGAATTTGGAAAAGATCTCATTTACCAGATCCTCTCCCACGGCTTCGCCGATGATGCTTCCAAGTGCCTCGTAGGCGTTCATCAGATCAATGGAGAAGAAATCCTCCGGCATCTGCATCCGGATACTGTTTTCCACCATTTCCAGGCTTCCTTCGGCTTCCTCCAGAGCTGCCTTATGCCGGGCGTTGGTAATATAGATTTCATCATTAAAGGCCAGTTCCCCCTGGAAAAACAATTCTTTGATCTGATCCTCCAGAAGGTCGATACCCTGCTCCTCCTTTGCAGATACAGAGACAATGGGATGGGGAGTGATCTCCCTTAACTCTTTCTCTGTAACTACCTGCTCCAGATCCGCCTTATTCAGGATCACAATGGCTTTTTTATCCTTTAAAAGCTTCAGGATCTCCCGGTCATTCTCATCCAGCGGAATGGAAGAATCCACCACAAAAAGCACCAGATCTGCATCCTTTGCAGAATCGATGGCTCTTTTCACGCCGATCTTTTCCACAATATCCTCTGTATCCCGGATCCCCGCAGTATCCAGTATGCGCAGGGATATCCCGTGGAGAAGTATGGTCTCTTCCAGGATGTCTCTGGTGGTTCCGGCTATATCTGTGACAATGGCCCTTTCCTCTCCCAGAAGGGTATTCAAAAGAGAAGATTTCCCTGCGTTGGGTTTTCCCACGATCACAGTTTTTATCCCTTCTTTTACCAGCTTTCCATCCTTAACGCTTACCAGAAGCCTTTGGATCTTATCCCTCTGTTTCTTAACTTCTTTATACAGTTTTTCCCCGTATCCGTCAATACTAATATGCTCCGGATCATCCAGGGCAGACTCGATAAAAGCGATCTGATAGAGGATCTCTTCCCTTATTTCCCTTATGGCCTTCTGGATATTCCCTTTTAACTGGCTTACCGAGCTTTTCAGAGCGTACTCATTTTTTGCATTGATCACATCGATCACTGCCTCTGCCTGGGAAAGATCGGTCCTGCCGTTTAAGAAAGCTCTTTTTGTAAATTCTCCCGGCTGGGCCGGCCTGGCGCCGTATTTGATCACCGTATCCAGGATCTTCCTCATAGCCAGAACTCCTCCGTGACAGTCAATCTCAACGGTATCTTCCCCTGTATAGCTCCTGGGTCCGTCCATGACCATGACCAGGACCTCGTCTATGGTCTCTTCCCCATCCTGGATAAATCCATAATTAATGGTATGGGAGGGAACCTTTCTTATATCCTTTTTTCCTCCCCTGGAGCGATAGATCTTACCTGCTATCTCCCTGCTTTCCGGGCCGCTGATCCTGACGATCCCGATCCCTGAAGCCGACAGGGCTGTAGCGATCGCCGCTATAGTCTCAGACATATTTTCATCCCCTTTCTCATATAGAAAAAGGTGAAAGCGCAGAAGAAACCCTCTTATTCACGCTTTCACCTAGAATAATCAACAATTTTTATCTGTTTTTCAGTTTTACTACCACATGACGGTAAGGTTCATTTCCTTCGCTGTAGGTCTCCACATAACGGTTTCCCTGGAGAGCAGAATGAATGATCCTTCTCTCATATGGATTCATAGGTTCCAGAGATACCGGTTTCCTGCTCTTTCTGACCTTGTAGGCAATGCTTCTGGCCAGATTTTCCAGGGTTTCTTTTCTCCGGTTTCTGTAATCCTCTGTATCCAGTTTTACCCGGATATATCCTTCCCTGCCTTTATTGACAACCAGGCTGGTAAGATACTGGAGAGAATCCAGGGTCTGTCCTCTTTTTCCAATAAGGATACCCATATCTTCTCCTTCAAAGTCTATGTTCAGGTTTCCTTCCTCATTCTTATATTCCATCTTGAGCTGAACCTGAAGCTCCATAGCCTTAAATACTCCGGTCAGGAATTTCTCCGCATCTTCCTTGATCTCGGCGATCTCTTCTTCTGTTCTTAAAAGAGCTTTTCTCTCTTCCTTTGGCTTTTCCTCCGGTTTCTTTTCCGCCGGAGCGGCTTCCTGGACTTTTTCCTGATTTTTTACCGGATTTTCTTTCCTGGTCTCTTTCCGGTTCTCTTTTTTATGTTCCCTCTTCTGCTCTTTTTTCTCTTCTTTTGCAGCCAGGGGTCTTTCTGTTTTCTTTTCTTCTTTTTTGGCCGGGGCTGATTTTGTTACCGGTTCGGCAGTTTCTTCCGGAAATTCTTCTTTTATTTCCTTTTTTGCGGCCTTAATGATCGCCGGCTTTGCGCCGAAGCCCAGAAATCCCGCTTTTCCCTGAGATACTACCTGGATCTCCAGGTTTTCGCTGGAAGTCTCATATTCAATACTGGCCTTTGTAATGGCCTCGTCCACGGTCTTTGCAGAGAATTCTCTGAATTCCATTCCTCTTCCCCCTTACCTTTTATTTCTTCTTTCTTTTGTTTTCCTCATCAAATGCGGCTACCATATTGGCCTTGGAAGCCAGGCTGCCTGGTTTTGTTTTTGGAACTTTATACTCATATCCGGAAGTTTCCTTTACGGACCCGCTTTTTTCTGCCATAGTCTTTCTCTTAGGCTCTTCAATATTCCGGACATTCATTCTTGCCTGCTGGCTGATGTTCTGAGAGGTAACGCCTCTCTTCGCCATCTTCTTTTCTCTTTTTTTCTTATTTTCTTCAATAAAAGCTTCCATATCCATGTGATCGATATGATGATTGATCACCAGCTGCTGGACGGTACGCACCAGAGAACCGATGATCCAGTAGATACCGATACCAAACGGGAAGGTAAAGCAGATAAACGCAGTAAACAGCGGCATGAAAATATTCATGCTCTTCATGGTGGCTTCCATCTGAGACTGGCTGCTGTTTCCATTAGTGTTTGAAGAAGCCGTAGGCATCAGCTTCATGTTGATCATCTGTGTCGCCCACGCCAGAACCGGCACAAGCACAGCTGCCACGATCATCAGATACTGATGAGAGGACCATCCTGCCTGGATCAGCGCCCAGGGATTATCCGCAATATTCAGTCCCAGGAAGTTCTGCATAGGATGAAGCTTATCTGCAGCCTGGTTCAGGATGTCTGCAAATCCCTGGAACTGGCTGACCTCCGCCAGCTTATCCCACTGAGAAGGCGACAGGCTGTATAAGAAATCGATCACCTGATCGGCGTTTCCTTCCTGTCCCTGTACCCAGCTGTAGCTTCTGATCGCATTATCCTTTATAAACTGGCCGATAATATCGGAGTATCCGCTTACACTGGTGATCTGCGCCACCGCATCGCTGAATACATCCTTGATCCCGCCGATATATCCGGGGATCTTTATGATAACCTGATACAATGCAAAGAAGATCGGCATCTGGATCAACAGCTGAAGACAGCTTCCCGTAGGGGAAACTCCGTATTTTTCATATACGGCCATAGTCTCTTCCTGCATCTTCATCTGTGAAGTCTGATCTTTTTTCCCTTTATATTTCTTCTGGATCTTCTGCAGCTCCGGCTGCATCACCGCATTCATTTTTGAAAATTTCTGCTGTTTGATCTGCAGAGGAGTCATAAAAGCGTAGATAATGATCGTAAATATAATGATACATAAACCTAAATTATGCACTCCAATGCTGTAGATGCCGTTCATAAGCCATCCAAGGACTTCTGCTACCCAGTTTACGATCGGCATGGTGCTTTTTGTCAGTAATATACCCAAAACAGTATCCTCCTTATAACCTTGTCGCCCCTATCCTACGGCACCGGATCATATCCGCCTTTTGAGAAAGGATTGCACCGCAGGATCCTCCATGCGGCTAACAGCCCTCCCTTTAAGGCACCATATTTTTCAATGGCTTCCAAACCATACTGAGAACATGTGGGTATATACGGACAACATGTACTCTTCAGCGGGGACAAATATTTCTGATAAAATTTAATCATTTTGATCAATATTGTTTTCATTCTCTTCACTTTTCATAATCTTATGGAGCTTTCCCAGATGCAGAAGCGCACTCTCCAAAGAACGGAACCCCTGCTCCTTCCCGCTCACTCTGACAATTACGATCATATCGTATCCGCAGGTAAATTTTTCCTCATTCAAACGATAACTTTCTCTGATCAGCCGGGTAAGGCGATGTCTTACAACGCTGTTCCCTACTTTTTTACTTACGGATATTCCGATTCTGTTGCGATTCCCCTGGTTTTTCATTACATACATAACTAAATACCGATTTGCGTAAGATGTTCCTTTTCTGTAAACCAGCTGGAAATCCCTGTTTTTTTTCAACGATTCCGAATATTTCATACTCTAACCTTTAAAAGATTCGCAAAGAGAAGAAAAGACCACATGTCTGCGGTCTTAAGCTGATAATCTTTTTCTTCCTTTTGCTCTTCTGGCAGCTAACACTTTTCTACCGCCCTTACTGCTCATTCTAGCTCTGAATCCATGAACTTTGGATCTCTGTCTTTTCTTAGGCTGAAATGTCATTTTCATAATCAAGGCACCTCCCTTATATTAATGGACGATCCATCGAAGTTTGACCGTCTCCATAGTTATGCATGATAGAAAACATCATTTCAATTATATTCACAATACCTTCTTTCGTCAAGTATTTCTTGTTAAAAACTTATCCACATTTAAACACATTTATCCACATAATAATGTGGTTAAGTATTCACCGGAATCTGCTTATCCCGATTTCTTATCCACACATCTTTTCACATTTTCAGGTTTACGTAAATTTATCCACAAATTGTGGATAAGATGTGGATAATTCCTTCTATCTGTGCACATTCTTTCCCTATATTTTTTCAAAAATCCTTATATTTCAATACTATTTTACATGTGGATACTGTTTTTGACATTATACACATTTTTCACATTTGCTTTTTTCCACAGGTTTACAGATAATATTTATCACCATTATCCACACCCTTTTATCCACATTATCACTTATACACATTTTATTAATTTCACGGGTCTTTCTGATCCTGTTCTTTCCTATAATAATGTTCTCTTTATCAGATATCCACTTTTCCACATTTCTTTTTTTCTTTTCCATATCTGGTTTCTTTAATTTTTCATTGATTAATACCGCTTTTTATTATAATATATAGATAATAATACTTTTTTTTGCCGATGATTGAGTGATCTGATCAGTCAATCATATATTTTTGTGTGTGAAAAGAGACATAAAATACTTGTTAGGAGAATGAAAATGCACGTTATACAGGAAAAATGGCCGGAAATATTGAATATGGTAAGGACGGAGCATGATTTATCTCCCATTGCCTTTGCTACATGGCTGGAGCCTCTCCAGGTATATAAAGTTGAGGGAAATATCGTCACCATTGTTGTTCCCAGCGGCACGATCGGAGTAGATTATATCAATAAAAGATATCTTCTGCCTCTTCAGGTCGCCATTGTAGAAACTACGGGAAAAAATTATGAAATCTCTCTGGTCCTTCCCGACGATATTCCCGAAGAAGTTCCGGAAGCCTCCGGGGAGGAGGAACCTTCCCTCAATGAAAATATTGTAAAGGCGGGACTGAATCCCCGTTACACCTTTGATACCTTTGTTGTTGGCAGCAACAATAAAATGGCCCATGCCGCCTCTCTGGCCGTGGCCGAGTCTCCTGGAGAAGCTTACAATCCACTTTTTATCTATGGAGGCGTTGGATTAGGGAAAACTCACTTGATGCATTCCATCGCCCATTTTGTCCTGCAGAAAAATCCGGGAGCTAAAATACTTTATGTTACCAGCGAGACCTTTACCAATGAACTGATCGATTCTATCCGAAACGGAAATAACTCTACCATGTCCAAGTTTCGGGAAAAATACCGGGATATCGATGTGCTTTTGATCGACGATATCCAGTTTATCATAGGTAAAGAGTCTACCCAGGAGGAATTCTTCCATACATTTAACGCTCTCCACGGAGCGAAAAAGCAGATCGTCATATCCTCGGATAAACCTCCTAAGGATATGGAGATCCTGGAAGACCGTCTCCGTTCCAGATTTGAATGGGGACTGATCGTAGATATTTCTTCTCCGGATTATGAGACACGTATGGCTATTCTCCGGAAGAAAGAGGAGCTGGACGGCTATACTATTGATAATGAAGTGATCGAATATATTGCCAGAAATGTAAAATCCAATATCCGGGAGCTGGAGGGCTCTCTTAATAAGATCATGGCCTATGCAAATCTGGAAAAAAGCGAGATTACTCTGGCTCTTGCAGAAAAGGTCTTAAAGGATATTATCTCTCCAAATGAAAAGAGGGTGATCACGCCTGAACTGATCACGGAAATCGTGGCCGATCATTTTGACCTGAGTCCTTCTGATATTATAGGCAATCGGAGAAACAGCCAGATCGCCTTTCCCAGACAGATCGTTATGTATCTCTGCCGCCATATGACAGACAGTACTCTGAAGATCATCGGACAATATCTGGGAGGCCGGGACCATACCACCATTATGAACGGGATCAACAAAATTGAAGCAGAGCTTCAAACTTCAGAATCTACCCGGGAAATCATAGATATCCTGAGAAAGAAGATCAATCCTGCCAAGCCATGATTTTGTCCACATCCTAAAGTGTATATTATGTGAATTTTATGTGGAAATCTTAAATCCGGGATAAAGTCTTATTTTTTATCCACACCTTTATCACCCTGTTTTCACATGAAATTCAGGCTTCACCCACAAAGTTATCCATAGCCCGATGCCCTTATTTTAAAAGGGTTTTCGGTACTTATACACATATTCACAGCCCCTACGGCGGCTACTGCGTATTATTTTATATATTTATTTTTATTATAGACTCCACCACAGAAAGGAAGTTGTTCACATTATGAAATTATTCTGTTCCAAATCTGAACTTCAGAAAAGTGTAAATATCGTTATGAAAGCCGTTCCGGCTAAGACAACCATGCCTATCCTGGAATGTATTCTTATCGATGCTTCCACCAACGACATTAAGTTCACTGCTAATGATATGGAATTGGGAATTGAAACCCGGGTTCAGGGTACGGTGTTGGAAAAAGGGATCATCGCCCTGGACGCTAAAATTTTTTCCGAAATCATCCGCAAGCTTCCCGACAGTGATGTTACCATAGAAACTGATGAAAGATTAAATACCACGATTACCTGTGAAAAAGCTAAATTTAATATTCCCGGTAAATCAGGAGAGGATTTTGCCTACCTTCCTCTTATTGAAAAAAATGAATGTATACGGGTTTCACAGTTTACTTTAAAGGAAATTATCCGTCAGACGATTTTTTCCATTGCTTTAAATGAAAATAACAAATTAATGACAGGAGAGCTTTTTCAGATAGAAGATAATCATCTCAGAGTGATTTCTCTTGACGGACATCGTATTTCCATACGCCGTATTCCTTTAAAAGAGCCCTGCGAAGACCGTAAGGTGATCGTTCCCGGGAAAACTTTAAATGAGATCAGTAAGATCCTTTCCGGAGAACTGGAGGATATGGCGGATATCTATCTGTCTTCTAATCATATTTTATTTGAATTTGATGATACAACCGTGGTTTCAAGGCTGATCGAAGGAGAATATTTTAAGATCGACCAGATGCTCTCCAATGATTATGAAACAAGAGTCAGGATCAATAAAAAAGAATTCTTAGATTGTATAGACAGATCGACCCTTCTTGTGAAAGAAGGAGATAAGAAACCGATCATCATTAATATTGCTGACGGCCAGATGGAACTGAGCATCGATTCTCAGATCGGCTCCATGAAAGAAGATATTGATATTGAAAAAGAAGGCAAGGACATTATGATCGGATTTAATCCAAAATTCCTGATCGATGCACTGAAAGTCATTGATGATGAAGAAATCAGTATTTATCTTATGAATCCTAAGGCCCCCTGCTTTATCCGGGACGATGCGCAGCAGTATATTTATCTGATCCTTCCGGTAAATTTTAATGCTTCGGGAAGATAACAGAAATGGAAGAGTACCGGTGCAAAAAAGTTCCAGCCGTTGAAGATTAAGAGAGGGAAAAAATGGAAATTATCAAATTGAAAGAGGAATTTATCAAGCTTGGTCAGGCGTTGAAAGCCGCAAATCTAGTGGAAGACGGAGTAGAGGCCAAGTATGTGATCCAGAATGGAGAGGTAAAGGTCAATCAGGAGACGGAAACCAGAAGAGGGCGTAAGCTGTACGACCAGGATGTGGTTTCCTATAATGGAGAGGAGATCCGGATCGAGAAATGATCCTGGAGAAATTTGGCAACTGATGTATATTGAATCCATAGAGCTGAAAAATTACAGAAATTATGAGACCCTTTCCCTCGCCTTTGATCGGGGAACGAATATTTTTTACGGGGACAACGCCCAGGGAAAAACCAATATTCTGGAGGCGGTTTACCTCTGTGGAACTACAAAATCCCACAGAGGGAGCAAAGACCGGGAAATGATCCGGTTTGATTCCGATGAAGCCCATATCCGGATGTTTGTAAAAAAAGATGGTATTTCCCGGAAAATTGACATGCACCTGAAGAAAAATAAGTCAAAAGGGATTGCCATTGACGGGATCCCCATAAGAAAAGCGGGAGAATTATTTGGTATTTTGAATCTGGTATTTTTTTCTCCGGAAGACCTGAATATTATAAAAAATGGTCCGGGAGAAAGAAGGAGATTCCTGGATCTTGAATTATGTCAACTTAATAAATTGTATCTTTCGGAGCTTTCCAATTATAATCATATTCTGAACCAGAGAAATAAGCTGTTGAAGGATCTTTCTTTCCAGCCTTCTCTGATTGGAACTTTGGAGGTCTGGGATGAGCAGCTGGCTTATTACGGTTCTTCGATTATCCGGAGCAGAAGAAGCTTTGTAGAAGAGATGAATGAGATCATCCGGGATATCCACAGTAATATAACCGGTGGAAAGGAAGAAATCGTGCTGGTATACGAGCCCAGCACTCTGGAAGAAAATTTTCTTTCGGTTTTATCACAGAACCGGGAGAAGGACTGCAGGTTCAGAATGACTTCATCAGGACCCCACAGGGATGATCTTTGTGTAAAAATAAACGGAATGGATATCAGAAAATATGGTTCCCAGGGGCAGCAGCGGACCGCTGCTTTGTCTCTGAAGCTTTCAGAAATATATATGGTAAAAAAAAGGATCAAGGAAATGCCGGTGTTGTTATTAGACGATGTGTTATCGGAGCTGGATTCCAGCCGGCAGAATTATCTTTTGAACAGTATCCGCCAGGTGCAGACTATGATCACCTGTACAGGGCTGGATGATTTTATCGACAAGAGATTTCATATCAATAAAATATTTAAGGTAGTTGACGGGAAAGTGTACTGTCCTTCTTAAAAAGTTTACATAATATCTATTGACAGACGCCTATCATTCCCGGCACAGGCCGGTTCACAGGAGGAATTACATGAGTACAGAAATTAAGACAGAGTACGGCGCTGACCAGATCCAGATTCTGGAAGGGCTGGAAGCGGTAAGAAAAAGGCCTGGTATGTATATAGGCAGTACATCAGCCAGAGGTCTTCATCATCTGGTCTACGAGATCGTGGATAATTCAGTAGATGAGGCGCTGGCCGGTTTTTGTGATACCATAGAGGTATCGGTAAATGAAGATAATTCCATAACAGTTGTAGATAACGGAAGAGGGATCCCTGTAGGGATCAATCACAAGGCCGGGATCCCGGCGGTGGAAGTGGTCTTTACGGTGCTCCATGCAGGGGGGAAATTCGGAGGCGGCGGCTACAAGGTGTCCGGAGGTCTTCACGGCGTTGGCGCTTCTGTAGTAAACGCTCTTTCTACCTGGCTGGAGGTTCGGATCTGTCACGAGGGAAAAGTCTACCAGCAGCGGTATGAGAGAGGTAAGGCCATGTACAGCCTGAAGGTAGTGGGAGAATGCGACCCGGAGAAAACAGGAACTATGGTATCCTTCCATCCGGACCCGGAAATCTTTGAGGAGACCGTATTTGACTTTAATACCTTAAAGCATCGTTTCCGGGAAATTGCTTTTCTTACCAAGGGATTGAAGATCATTGCCAGAGATAAAAGAGAAGAGGAGCCCAAAGAGGCTGTTTTTCATTATGAAGGCGGGATCCGGGAATTTGTTCAGTATCTGAACAGGAGCACAACCCCCCTTTATGAAGATATCCTTTATTTTGAAGGAATGAAGGATGGCGTTATGGTGGAAGTCGCTATGCAGCATAACGACGCCTATACAGAAAATACTTATGGATTTGTAAATAATATCACCACTCCTGAAGGCGGAACCCATATTATGGGATTTCGGAACGCCCTTACGAAAACCTTTAACGATTACGCCAGAAAAAATAAGCTGTTAAAGGAGAATGAGCAGAATCTGTCAGGAGAGGATATCCGGGAAGGGCTTACAGCGATCATCAGCGTGAAGATCGAAGATCCCCAGTTTGAAGGACAGACCAAGCAGAAGCTGGGAAACAGCGAGGCAAGAGGGGCGGTTGACGGTATTGTTACCAGCCAGCTTGAGATTTATCTGGAACAGAATCCGGCAGTTGCCAAGATCATTGTAGAAAAATCTATCCTTTCCCAGAGAGCCAGAGATGCGGCAAGAAAGGCAAGAGAGCTTACCAGGAGAAAATCTGCTCTGGACGGTATGTCCCTGCCGGGTAAACTGGCGGATTGTGTAGATAAGGATCCCAGTAAGTGTGAAATATATATCGTAGAGGGAGACTCTGCAGGGGGATCTGCAAAAACCGCCAGAAGCAGGGCGACCCAGGCCATCCTTCCTCTGAGAGGAAAGATCCTGAACGTAGAGAAGGCAAGGCTTGATAAAATTTACGCTAATGCGGAGATCAAAGCTATGATCACGGCTTTCGGTACCGGTATCCATGAAGATTTTGATATTACAAAGCTGAGATATCATAAGATCATTATCATGACCGATGCCGATGTGGACGGCGCCCACATTGCAACCCTTCTTCTTACTTTTTTGTACAGGTTTATGCCGGAACTGATCAAACAGGGATATGTGTATCTGGCAAAACCGCCTTTATTTAAGCTGGAGAAAAACCGGAAGATTTATTATGCCTATACGGAACAGGAACAGGCGGATATCCTGAGGGAGATCGGACTGGAGGGCTGTTCTATACAGCGTTATAAAGGTCTGGGAGAGATGGATGCAGAGCAGCTTTGGGAAACTACCATGGATCCGGAAAGAAGGATTCTTATGCGGGTAGTAATGGATGAGGATTCTACCTCCGAGCTTGACCTTACCTTTACTACTTTAATGGGGGATAAAGTAGAGCCAAGAAGAGAATTTATCGAAGAGAACGCCAAATATGTAAAGAATCTGGACATTTAAAAAAATCCGGATCTAAAGGAGAACCCAGATGGAAGATAATATTTTTGACAAAGTCCAGGAAGTGGATCTGCAGAAGAAAATGGAGGAATCTTATATTGAATACGCTATGAGCGTTATTGCCTCCAGGGCCCTTCCGGATGTAAGAGATGGTTTGAAACCGGTACAGAGAAGAATCCTGTATTCGATGATCGAGTTAAATAATGGTCCTGATAAGCCCCACAGAAAATGCGCCCGTATCGTAGGTGATACCATGGGTAAATATCATCCTCACGGAGACAGTTCCATATATGGGGCTCTGGTAAATATGGCTCAGGACTGGTCTACCAGATATCCTCTGGTGGACGGACATGGAAATTTTGGTTCTGTGGACGGCGACGGCGCTGCCGCCATGCGTTATACAGAGGCCAGATTAAGCAAGATTTCCATGGAAATGCTTGCAGATATCAATAAAAATACCATAGATTTTGCTCCGAACTTTGACGGTACAGAGAAAGAGCCTACGGTGCTGCCTTCCAGATACCCCAATCTTCTGGCAAACGGCACCTCCGGTATCGCAGTAGGTATGGCTACCAATATACCGCCCCATAATCTCCGGGAGATCATCCATGCGGTTGTAAAGATCATTGATAATCAGATCGAGGAAAACAGAGAAACCACAATAGAAGAAATCCTCTCTATTGTGAAAGGACCGGATTTCCCCACAGGAGCTACGATCCTGGGAACCAGAGGGATAGAGGAAGCATACCGGACAGGAAGAGGCAAGATCCGGGTGCGGGCAGTGACGGATATTGAAACCATGGCAAATGGAAAGACACAGATCATTGTCACAGAGCTGCCTTATATGGTCAATAAAGCAAGGCTTATTGAGAAGATCGCAGAGCTGGTAAGAGATAAAAAGGTGGAAGGGATCACAGCCATCAACGACCACTCCAACAGGGAAGGTATGCGTATCTGTATTGAATTAAAGAGAGACGCCAATGCCAATGTGATCCTGAACCAGCTTTATAAGCATACCCAGCTTCAGGATACCTTTGGCGTGATCATGCTGGCTTTAGTGGGGAATACCCCGAAAGTTATGAGTCTTCTGGAAATGCTGAACCATTATCTGGACCATCAGGAAGATGTAGTTACCAGAAGGACTCAGTATGATCTGAACAAGGCGGAAGCCAGAGCTCATATCGTATCCGGTTTGCTGAAAGCCCTGGATGTGATCGATCAGGTGATCCAGATCATCCGGAATTCCAAAACAAGGCAGGAAGCCAAGGATACTTTAATGGAGACTTTTGATTTTACAGACGTACAGGCTCAGGAAATCGTTAATATGAGACTGTATCAGCTCACCGGAATGGAGAGAGAACGTCTTCAGAATGAATTTAACGATCTGGAAGTAAAGATAAGGGAATTGAAAGCAATTTTGTCAGACAAAAACCTTCTTCTCCGGGTTATCCGGGAAGAGATCCTGGCTATTGCAGAAAAATACGGAGATGACAGAAGGACTTCCATCGGCTATGACGAGTATGATATTTCCATGGAGGATCTGATCCCGAAAGAAAACACCGTGATAGCCATGACAAAGCTGGGCTACATAAAGAGGATGACCGTGGACAATTTCCGCAGCCAGAACCGGGGCGGAAAAGGGATCAAAGGAATGTCTACCATTGAAGATGATTATATTGAGGAGCTTCTGATGACCACTACCCATCACTATCTCATGTTCTTTACCAGTACAGGAAGGGTGTACCGGATAAAAGCCTATGAGATCCCGGAGGCTGGAAGAACAGCCAGGGGAACAGCGATCATCAATCTGCTCCAGCTTCAGCCGGAAGAAAAGATCACAGCAGTGATCCCCATCAATGAGTTTAAGAAGGGGAACTTCCTCTTTATGGCCACAAAGAACGGACTTGTAAAGAAAACGCCTATTGAGGATTATGCAAATGTGAGAAAGACAGGGCTGGCTGCCATTGCTCTAAGGGAAGATGATGAACTTATCGAAGTAAAATTTACAGATAATAAGAAGGACATCATTCTGGTAACAAAGTTCGGACAGTGTATCCGCTTCAGAGAGACAGACGTAAGAGTTACCGGCAGAGTTTCCATGGGAGTAAGAGGAATCAACCTGATGGAGGAAGACCAGGTTATCGGTATGCAGCTTACCTGTCAGGGTGATTACCTGCTGATCGTATCCGAAAATGGACTTGGAAAACGTACCTCGGTAGGAGAATTTACCCGTCAGAACCGGGGCGGAAAAGGTGTGAAGTGTTATAAGATCACTGAGAAAACAGGAAATGTGATCGGAGTAAAGGCTGTAAACAGCGATAACGAGATCATGCTGATCACTACGGAAGGAATTATTATCCGTCTGGAGTGCAAGGACATTTCTATTCTTGGAAGGATCACATCGGGAGTAAAACTGATGGATCTGAAGGACGATATCACTGTGGCAAGTATTGCAAAAGTAAGGGATAAAGAAGAGGAAGTAAAAAAGGAAGAAGATACTTCAGATAATAAGGGAGAGGAATAGAATAATTTCATGAAAATGATAAAAAAGGGGATTATACTTATTTTGATGGCGTCTGTATGTGTGCTTATAATGGCCGGCTGCAGAGAAAAGAAAGTAAATAATAAATCTCCGGAAGCAGTGGCAAAATCTTTGATAAGAGCTTATCAGGAAGAAAATATACAGAATGTCCAGAAATGCTATGGTCTGGAAGAAGATGAAGAGGTTCCGAAAGAACTCCAGGAGGAAATCGATTACAATATCAGACTTTTTAAAACCTATAATGCACAGAATATAGAGTTTGAAAAGTCGGAAAATCTTGGAAAAAGCGGAGAAAGTCAGCTGATCTACGTCTGGTTTAATTATGAACCGGAGGAGGGGAAAAAGGATCAAAAATGTCCGGAATTGTCTTTCCATTTTGTGAATAAGAAAGAAAAAGGATATTTTGTAGTCCCTGCAAAGGATGTAACAGAAGAAATGAGTGAATATTCCAGAACTTCTTATAAGAAATTTATGGAAACCGATACTTATAAAAAATATCAGAAGGCTTTAAAAGAATTCCAGGAAAATAATCCTTCCTAAAAAGATGAGCTGGGCAATTGTTTCAGTCAATCGTCCAGCTCACTCTATGAAAAAATGAAGGAAGAAAGTGAGTCGAGAAAGGTGAAGAGAATCTTATTAATGGTGGCATATAATATTCTTTTAGTTCCTTTTTTCTGGTTTAAATTATGTTATTATGCCAGCCATACAGAAAAATATACAGAAGAAGAAAGATATAAATTACTTAGATTTATTGATAAACGGGCTATTATAGGAGGCCGGATCCATATTGAAGTCCACGGAGAGGAAAATATACCAAAGGAAAATGGATTTATGTTTTTTCCAAATCATCAGGGACTTTTCGATGTATTGGCAATCATACAGGCCTGCCCTACGCCTTTTTCTGTAGTTATGAAAAAAGAGATCCAGAATATACCGTTTTTGAAACAGGTATTCGCCTGTATGAAGGCCTATGCTATTGACAGAGAAGATGTAAAACAATCTATGCAGGTGATCATCCAGGTAACAAAGGAAGTAAAGGCAGGAAGAAATTATCTGATCTTTGCTGAAGGAACCAGAACAAAAGATCCAAATAATGTCCATGATTTTAAAGGGGGAAGTTTTAAACCTGCAGTTAAGGCAAAATGTCCCATTGTGCCGGTAGCCCTTATTGATTCTTACAAATCCTTTGACACGAAATCCATTGAGAAGGTGAACGTACAGGTTCATTTCCTGAAACCTCTTTTATACGAAGATTATAAAGAAATGAAAACAGTGGAGATTGCTCAGGAGGTAAGATCAAGAATAGAAAAGGTTATCAGAGAAAATGAAAAAAAGTAGTTGACAAATTTTAATCAGTAGAGGTATAATATACATTGCTCATGCAGAGCAAAAATTGAATTATTTAATATGATTCAGGCAATGGAGAAATACTCAAGTGGCTGAAGAGGCGCCCCTGCTAAGGGTGTAGACGGTTCACGCCGTGCGAGGGTTCAAATCCCTCTTTCTCCGCTGACAGTTTTAAAGAAAAACCTTGACAAAGAATCAGGTTTGTGATAATCTATTAAAGCTGTCAAAAAGAACTTGTTGTTCCTAAAGAAAAATTAGGAAAAATAAAAAAAGTTCTTGACAAGCCGGTGGAAGATGTGATAATCTAACATGGCTGTCGCAAGACAGGGACCTTGATAACTGA
>CALWSM010000009.1 GCA_944384185.1 uncultured Blautia sp.
AGTGGAAGGGAGCAGAGAGCGATCAGCAGAAGGGCTCCGGAGATCCCGAAAAGGAATCCCCAAAGGGACGGGGGAAGGAAGATGTTTTCTTCAAAGCTGCCGCAAAGCTTCCGGCAGAGAAAAAGGATCAGCCACAGGAATAAATGATAGAAGAGCTGAATCTGATAAAAGGGCAGATAACAGTTCAGACCATGATGAAGGAGATTGGTAAGGCCGTTCAGGCAAAACAGGTAGAAGACGGTGAGGGTAAAAAGGGAAAAGGCAAAGAAAAGCTTTTTCTGCCGGCTGCCGGAGTAGGAAAGCAGGAGAAAAAGACAGAGAGGGACCTCCGCCATAGACAGCTCATAGAACCGGGAACCCCGGATAGAGATAAGGTCGAAAAGAACCAGCAGAAGTACTCCGGCCAGGAAAAGGCCGCCCTGTATCCATTTTAAACAGGATCCAGGTTTTCCGAAGATACGGTTTAAAAGTGCGGTAAAAACACAAAGGGTTACCCCATACAGAAAAATATCAAATATAAAGTTCAGCGCTAAAGCGGCAGACGTAAGATTCATTGCCCCCACCTTCCTTTCAGGTATTGCAGATGCTTTTCTTTTGCTTCTTTCCGGAAGCTTTTGCTTACTGGAATTTCCTCACCGTTTCTGAGAATGATGGCAGTATCCCTGGAAGCCCGGATATATTCGGGATTCACTACATAGGATTTGTGGCACTGGAAAAATCCTCCGGGTAAAAGCTGTTCCTTCAGGCTTTCCAGCTTTCCGTAGAAAGTATATTCTCCCAATACTGTATGGAGATGGATCTTCCGAAGGTCCCCTTCCAGATACAGGATCTCACCCCAGGGAATCTCATATAAGGTCTGCCGGATACGGAAGGTGAGCCGTTTGTCATGAAGCCGGAGAAATTCCATGGCTTCCCCCAGGACCTTAAAAAAAGCTTCTTTTTTCACTGGCTTGATCAGGAAACGGAAGGGCAGCACCTGAAAAACTTCGTAGACATATTCTTTGTAATCAGTCACAAAAACGATCAGAGCTTTCTGATCTTTCTTGCGGATCCGGGCGCAGGTCCGGATCCCGTCGATCCCCGGAAGAGAAATATCCATAAAATACAGAGAAAAATAGTTTTTTCCTTTTTCCATATAATCCAGCAGTTCCTCCCCGGAAGAAAAAATTTCCCATTCCAGGTCTGCCGGATATTCTTCCAGATAACTTTCCAGAAGAGACTGGGTTTTTATATCGTCTTCGCACACTGCAATTTTCATAAGTCATACCTCATCTGTCCTCTATTCATATGTATCATTATATAAACAGCCGGGAAATTTCTCAACAGGATTTCCCCGCCGGTTCTGTCAACTTTTCCGCCAGTTCTTACAATTAAAAAAATCTTCTGCTTTTTCTCTGTACACTGAAAGAAAAAAAGGAGGTTTTTCATATATGAGGATCAAAAAATCTATGGGAAAATGGACGCTTGCCGCCCTGGGGGCATATGAGCTTACCTTGATCGGTATTTCCCTTACACCTGTGGCAGGAAAAGGCGCCGGCTTCGGTGAACCGGCTATGTGGAGGAATCTGGTTCTTATTGCCGCTTTTTATCTGATCCCTCTTGTCTTTTATTATCTTCATATAGAGGCTATGCGGTATATCTTGGGGGCAGTGGTGATCTTCTGGACCATTCCGATCCCTTTTATCATACTGATATCCGGAGGGCTGTTTTTATACTCCAGTTTTCAGGGGGATTCTTATACCTCTATGCTGTATCTGGCGGCTATGTGTATGGCTGGGGCAAGTCTGCTGCTCCAGATCCTCTGGTGCAGAAACTGTCTGAGAAAAAAGAAGTTCATATGAATTTAATACATTTTTAATCATATCGCCCTTTTTCAGTGACATTTTTATTCTATAATAGGGAAGTTAATGGAAAGGGATGAACGATAAGCATGAGTAAAAATATAAAGCCAAGAAAGAAAAGAAGATTATACTTCGCACTGGAAATCGGGGCTTTTTTGATTCTGATCCTGCTGGTGGGAACCTTGTTTCTGGTTCAGCGCAACCATATGGCGAAAGAAGCTGCCCTAGAAGCCGACAGGATCCAGGCAGAGCTGGAAGCTGAGAGGGAAAGAGAAGAAGCCGAAAAGATAGATCTGTCCGGTCTGTACAGCACCAGTGCGATATTATTGGATCTGGATGCTGGAGAGGTTCTGGCAGAAAAAAATTCCGGTCAGATCATTTATCCGGCTTCTCTTACAAAAATGATGACTGTATTGGTTGCTCTGGAAAATATAGGAGATACCAGCGCACTGGTAACATTGAGTGAGGATATTTTCCCGCCATTGCACAATGAAGACGCTTCTATGGCTGGCTTTGAACCGGGAGAAACGGCTTCTTATAAAGACCTTCTGTACGGTGCTCTTCTGCCTTCAGGGGGAGAGTGCTGCGTGGCTCTTGCAAGAAATATCGCAGGCTCCGAGGAAGCCTTTGCGGAAAAAATGAACGAAAAAGCTGCCGGCCTTGGGCTGCGGCATACGCACTTTACAAATACTACAGGCCTCCCGGGCGTTGATCACTATTCCAGCGCTGAAGACATGGCGAAGATCCTTCAGGAAGCCCTGAAAAACCAGACCTTCCGTGAGATCTTTACCACAAAGACCTACAGTGTGGCGCCTACGAACCTGCATCCTCAGGGATTTACCTTTCACAGCTCTATGTTTGAGACCATGGAAAAAACAGGAATCCAGGATTCCTACATACAGGGTGGTAAGACGGGATTTACTTTAGACGCAGGCCTGTGTCTGGCAAGTCTGGGAGAGGTAAACGGAAAGTCTTATGTTTTAGTTACCGCTCATGCAGAGGGAAACCATGATACGGAGCCCTATCATATTTTAGACGCTGTGTCTGTTTATAATCAGATAGCAGAGAAGATCCAGCCGGAAAAGGAAAGCGTTGCTGCTGAAACCGGGTCAGAGTCCGGAGAATAAGATCTATACAGTAGTCCGTACCCAGACTGGTATCTATAGTGAGAGGATAGTTTGGAGAAAATCCGGATATCCTATTGAAAAGAGAATTGGTTCAGGGTATGCTATATAGTAAAGAACTACAGTGTATTTGGCCGGAGGAGGAATCCATTTTATGAAAGAGTTAAGTCTGACTCAGAAATTTTTTATCTGCACAGTAAATGAAAAAGGAAATTTTTCCAGCTATGACCAGGTGCCGGTGGCCTGCCTGATCGCAGCCGGGGTACTGGAAATGTATATGGGAGAGTGCATCTCCCTGGAAAAAAAGAGACTGTCCGTAACAGCTGAATTGCCGGAAGTAATGGGATATCTGCAGTCTCTTTATGATATGATCGGACAGGAAAGCGCCAGCCGGGGCAAACCGGTCAAGGCAGATAAGATCGTAGAAAAATATACAAGAGCTTTCACGGATAAAAAACTCAGAGAACTTACGGATTCGATTGCCCAGTCTCTGGCAGAGAAAGACTTATCGTCAGAAAAAGCAGAAATGGGGAAATACCAGCCTCGGAAGGAAGAGATTTTTGACATAACGGATAATCTTCGTACAGAATTGCTGAGAAATGACCTGCCTTCCAAAGACGCCATTGTTTTCGCTGACCTGCTGGATCGGGCGGGCCATTTAAGGGTATACCTTTCTAAATATGAGATGAAAGAATTAAAAAAACGGCTCAATGAAATCCGGAAAAATAAAGAGGAGTCTGCTGTTAAGAAAGCCATACGGCAGATTGATGAACTGGTGGACACTCTGGTTTCCGCAGGCAGTATTTTTTCAGATATTTGACGCCTGGTATATGTTTTAAAGATTAAAAATAGATAAACACAGGGGGATAAAGCCATGAGGATCGGCATTATATGTGCGGGGGACGAGGAGCTTTCCCCCTTTTTGTCTTTGCTGAAAGATTGTAAGATAACGGAAAAAGCCATGTTGAAGTTTTATACAGGGCAGATTGCCGGTGCGGAAGTTACAGCTCTCTTTTCCGGAGTGTGTAAGGTAAACGCCGCCATAGGAGCACAGCTTCTGCTGGATGTGTTTGGTGTGGATATGATCATAAATTCCGGGACGGCAGGGGGAATGGATCCGCATCTTGAAATATTGGATACTGTAATTTCTACAGAAGTCTGTTATCATGATGTGGCGCCGGATATCCTGACAGAGTTTCATCCGTGGATGGAATCTGTATTTTTTGCAGCGGATCCCAAACTGATAAGCCTGTCCAGAACCGCCGTTGAAAAACTCACACCTGCCGGGAAAGTGATCTGGGGGCGGATGGTAACCGGAGAATCCTTCATAACCGATGAAGGACGGCAAAAGATCATTGAAGAGTTCGCACCTTTGACAGTGGATATGGAAACGGCTAGTATCGCCCATGTGTGCTATGTAAATCATGTGCCGTTTATCGCAATCCGCTGTATCACAGACACCGCAGAACACAGCGGAGTGGATAACTTTGATGAGAACTGTGCAAAAGCCTCCGCTATTGCCAGGGATATCACAGTCGCTTTGTTAACGGAAATTGGGAACGTATATTGCGAGTAAATGATATTCGCTACATAAGAATGTTAAAATACCTGCGGTCGGTGAGAATATGACCGCAGGACGCTTATCCATACTTTTTGATCCGCTTCTACGGCTTCTGCCTTTTCAGGATCGTAATCAAGACTTTGCTCATATCTAAAATTTCCCTTGTAACCTTTTAGGGCTGTTCCTTGTCTAACAGTTAAACAGACATATAAAATGTCTATGAGAAGGAGGCAGAAATGGATGAAAGATTAAACCTGGTCCGAAGGGCTGTCCGGAGAAAACCGGGAGCTTTTGAAACGTTGATGGAACAGGAGAAAGAGTATCTTTACAAAATGGCATTTCTCTATTGCAGGGAAGAGCAGATGGCCCTGGATACAGTAGCAGAAACAGTTGCAAAGGCCTATGCAGGTATCGGCAAACTGAAGAAGCCGGAATACTTCCGGACCTGGCTGACCAGGATCCTGATCAATGAAGCTTTAAGAGCAAAAGAGAAATCCGGAAACTGGCTGCCCTGGGAGATGGCCGAACTACAGAAAGAGAATTCTATGGCTCCGGTCAGAGAGTATTCCAGGGAAGAAATCCTGGATCTGAGAAATGCATTGCAAAGACTTCCTGAGGAATTTCGAGAGCTGATTCTGATGAAATATTTCTATGAACTTTCTATTAAAGAAATTTCTCAGATTACAGGCAGCAGCGAGGGAGCAGTCCGGACACGTTTATGCAGAATACGAAAGTTACTAAAAAAAGATTTAGAAGGCTCTGTCCGGCAGGAACCAGCGCCGATGTCGGATCGATGCCCGGGAAGATGAAATGAAGAGGAAAGGAAAGAAGCAATGAAGAAAATCGAATTAGATTCTATAGCGATTCCCCAATCCCTTGACCTGGCCGTGAAAAAAGGGATCCAAAAGGGAAAACAAGAGTTGAAGAAAAAGCAAAGAAGAAAAATCTTTTTCAGCACTTCTGCCGCCGCCGCAGTACTTCTTGTCTTTGCCGGATACTGCGGGGCCAACCCGGCGTTTGCCAAAGACCTTCCCATGATAGGCGGGATTTTTCAGGAACTTCAGGATAAAAGCCGGATTACCGGAGACTGGGCCCAGAATGGAGAAAATCTCAGTGAACCTTTGGAAACACCGGAAAAAAGCGAAGAAGAACTCCTTCAGGAAATGTATGCAAAATACGGAGACGAAGCCGGAAATATCCGGATCACTCCGGTAGAAGTATTTTGCGACGGAACCAGCCTGTATCTGACCTTAAGACTGGAAAATGTGGAAGAAAAGGGCTTTGGAGAACTTATGAAGATGGGAGATGCTGGAGAATATGCGGACATGCAGATAAACGGAAATCTTCGATATAAGGATATGGAGCAGAACTTTTCTGTCTGGATGACGGTGACCCAAAAGGACAGCCATGTGGTAGAAGGCATGGTCCAGATACCTTTTGACCAGCCTGTGGAAGCCGAAGAAGAGGGAAGTTTCCAGATGGAGATCCGGCTCCTGGCCTGGAACGATTCCTCCAGAACAGCCCAGCCGGAAGCATTTGCAGATATGCAGGACACCCGGTACTGTCTGATCAGTCAGCAGGTATGGAATCTGGAAATCCCTGTTTCTATAGATGGAACCAGAACGCAGAGATATACCGTGAAGCAGACAGGAGAGAAAGGCTTTGGCCTGGAAGAAATCCTGGTAAGCCCTTATGACATCAAAGTAAAGCAGATCCGTCCTCAGATGGACAGCCGGGAAAAAGATACCTTTTATCTGGAGTGTCTGAAAAATCTGAAGGAAGTTACCGGTATTGACGGATATGCCACTTATGAGGAGGATAAGCACCTTGGTCTGGAGTGGCCTCTGGACAGTGTATTGCTGGCCTTTGACCAGGATGGGGAGCCCCTGGAATGGACGGATTCTTCAGGTGTAGACGGATATGATGTGTTCAGTACAAAGCAGAAGAACATTACCAGGCTGTATCTGTATCAGCTTCCGGATTTCGGAGGATATACGGTAATGAAGGACCAGGAAAACGCCGGGAAGCTGGCTCTGTTCAGCTATGAGCTGGAAATCCTGGATGAGCCTTAAATGTCGCTGGTATTTGAAGGTGACAACTTGAAAATTTTTTCATTCTGATATAGTATATTCTTTAGATGAATTTACGGAGGCGAATGAAATGAATACAAAGTTTAACCATGACAGCGCCCTGGAGCTGCTGAGAGAATATAATAAGGAGCCTTTTCATATCCTTCACGGACTGACGGTAGGAGCCTGTATGAAGTGGTTTGCCGAGGAGTTGGGCTATGGCGAGGAACAGGACTTCTGGGAGGTCTGCGGGATTCTTCACGATATTGATTTTGAAAGGTATCCGGAAGAACACTGTAAAAAAGCGGTAGCGCTTCTGGAAAATGCCGGGGCAGAGCCGGAAGTGATCCATGCGGTATGCAGCCACGGCTACGGAGAATGTTCCGATGTAAAGCCGGAGCATGAGATGGAAAAAGTACTGTTTGCCTGTGACGAGCTTACCGGACTGATCGGAGCAGCAGTGAAAATGCGTCCATCCAAAAGTGTTATGGATCTGGAAGTAAAGAGCCTGAAGAAAAAATTCAAGGATAAACGTTTTGCCGCAGGCTGTTCCAGAGAGATCATCACCAAGGGGGCGGAGCAGTTAGGCTGGAGCCTGGAAGAGCTGATGGAAAAAACCATCCTGGCTATGCGTTCCTGTGAAGAAAATATAAACTGTGAAATGGATAATCTGGGCTTATGAGTAATGTACTGACCCAGACCATTGTTTATGTGATCCTGTTATTTGCCGGATATGGATTTAAAAAAGCCGGTATCTTTAAGGTAGAGGATACGGATTTCCTGAAAAAAGTGATCCTCTATCTTACCATGCCAGCCATGGCGGTAAACGGGCTGAAGGATCTGGAACTTCAGCCCTCTTTTCTGTGGTGTTTTCTGGTAGGCTTCGGCACCAGCACCATACTTATGCTGGTGGGAATGTGGCTTACGAGAAAAAAGTCTTCCGAAGAAAAGGTCATGTATCTTTTTAATTTCAACACTTACAATATTGGAAACTTCGCAATCCCCTTTCTCACCGGGCTGATCTCAACAGAAGGATTTGCGGCGCTGTGTCTTTTTGATATCGGCGTGGCTCTTTACCTTTATGGCATTGATTACAGTCTGGCGGAAACGGTAAAAGGAGGAAAAGGAAGCTTTTCTCTAAAGTTCCTTTTAAAGAAAATCTTTACTTCTCCTATTACGGATATGTATCTGTTTATGATCCTGCTGGCGGCTGTCCATCTGCGCCTGCCAGAACCGGTGCTGAAGCTGGCTTCTGTTATGGGAAATGCCAATGCGTTTCTGGCTATGCTCAGTATCGGGATTCTTTTTGAACTGAAGCTGGATAAGAAAAATCTCCGGGATATGGTGAAGTTTTTTGTATGGCGGTATGGTACGATCCTGGTTATCATGGCCGGGGTCATTCTTTTTATTCCCTTTTCTCAGGATATACGACAGGCCATCTGCGTGCTTCTGATGGCTCCGGTGGCCAGTATTGCGCCTCTTCTTACTATGAATGCAGGAGGGGACGGAGCGGAAGCCGCACAGATCAATTCCGTCAGTATCCTTATAGGTATTGCGGGTATGATGGTTGTTTACGCTTTGGTGTAAAAAAGTCTTGCCCTGGAGTGTACTCAAAGTGATATAAAAGATACAGAGCTTGTACAGACAGAGTCAAAGATTCGGATACAGGCATGTCCCCTTGGCTCGTTGCCTGCGGGAATAAAGAACACAGGAAAGGAAATATAGCCATGGATAAAAAGGATTTGCAGCAGCTTTTGGAACAGGTTGCCCGGGGAAGTGTTAAGCCGGAAGAGGCCCTGTTACAGATAAAAGTAGAACCTTATAAAGACTTAGGCTTCGCCAAAGTAGATACCCACCGGGGGATCCGCCAGGGAATGGCGGAAGTGATCTACGGAGCAGGCAAAACAAAGGAACAGATCTTGAAGATTGCCCAGACTATGGTCCAGGATCATGAAAAGACGGTTCTGATCACCAGGATGAGCCAGGAAGCGGCAGATTATGTGGGCAAAGAAATGGAGCTTCACTATGACAGCCATTCCAGGACCGGCGTGATCGGAGAAATGCCAAAGCCGGACGGGGTAGGAAGGATCGTGGTAGCTACAGGAGGGACCAGCGATATTCCGGTGGCAGAGGAAGCAGCCCTTACCGCTGAAATTTACGGAAACGAAGTCCTCCGTCTATATGATGTGGGCGTTGCGGGGATGCACCGTCTGATGGATCATGTGGAGGATATTATGAGCGCCAGAGTGATCATCGCTATCGCAGGTATGGAAGGGGCTCTTGCCAGCGTGATCGGCGGGATGGCAGACTGTCCGGTGATCGCAGTGCCTACCAGCGTAGGATATGGCGCCAATTTCGGAGGCCTTTCCGCCCTTCTTTCTATGCTGAACTCCTGTGCCAGCGGGATCAGTGTGGTAAACATTGATAATGGCTTCGGCGCCGGATATCTGGCAAGTATGATCAACCACCTGGAGGGAAAAAGAAAAGAATGAAGACGCTATATATAGACTGTCAGATGGGAGCGGCGGGAGATATGCTCATGGGAGCCCTTCTGGAGCTAGTCCCTGACAGAAAAGAAATTCTTGAAAAACTGAATCAGGCAGGGATCCCGGGAGTCCGCATGGAGGCTCAGAAATCTGTGAAATGTGGGATCACCGGCACCCATATGGAAGTCCTGGTAAATGGCGAAGAAGAGGAAAGCCAGGATTTGTCCGGTGAAGAGAGCAATGGACACGGCGGACACAGCCACGGACATTCTCACGGACATGATCCTCATACTCGTCAGGGCCATCATGGACACCACAGCCATTTTTCCATAGAAGATATTACCGGGATCATGGATGGACTTCATGTAGACAATAAGGTAAAAGAAGATGTGAAAAACATTTATCAGATCATTGCCCAGGCAGAAAGCCAGGTCCATGGACAGCCAGTCTCAGAGGTCCATTTCCATGAAGTCGGCGCCATGGACGCTGTAGCGGATATTGCCGGCTGCGCCATGCTTTTCCATGAGCTGGGAGCGGAAAGGGTCATTGTATCCCCTGTTACGACCGGTTACGGACAGGTATGGTGTGCTCACGGGATCCTTCCTGTACCGGCTCCGGCTACAGCCCTGATCCTCCAGGGGATCCCCTGCCAGGCCGGACGGATAGAAGGGGAACTGTGTACTCCTACGGGAGCGGCTCTGCTGAAATATTTTGCCACGGAATACGGCCGGATGCCGCAGATGGTCATGGAAAAGGTCGGCTACGGCATGGGCAAGAAAGACTTTGAAGCTGCGAATTGTATCCGTGTTATTTTAGGGGAAGCCTAGATAAAAAGGAGAGTCTATGTGCGGACGGTATCATATTGATGAAGAAATGACAGAGGAAATCCGTCGGATGGTAAAGATCCTGGAATCCCGGATGACCACCGGTTCCAGGGACATTTATCCCTCCATGGAAGCTCCTGTTCTATTGAAAAATGAGGAAGAAGGACTGAAAGCGGCTGCCATGGCCTGGGGATTCCCAGGCAGAGACAAAAAACAGCTTCTTATCAATGCCAGGGCGGAGACTGCTCTGGAACGTCCTGCTTTTTCAAGGGCGGTTTCGCTCAGAAGGTGTGTGATCCCCGCCAGATGGTTCTATGAATGGAATCCGGAGAAAGAAAAGGCGGAATTTTCCAGAACAGACGGATCCCTTCTCTACATGGCCGGATTCTACGACCTGTTTCAGGAAGTTCCGAGATTTATCATTCTTACAACCCAGGCAAACTCTTCGGTCCGTCCTGTCCATGATCGTATGCCTCTGATCCTGGAGAAAGAGGAGCTGGAGGAATGGGTATGGGAAGACCTTTCTGTGGAGAAATTCCTGAAAAAAGTCCCAGGACTTCTGGAGTGCAGACAGGAATACCGGCAGGAGCGGCTGCCCTTTCTATAAGAGAACGTCTAAAAGACGTTCTTTTTTTAGTAGCCGCTGTCATGTTTCCAAAAGCTTTTTGCATTGACCTGTCAATATATGATACAATTCAATAAACGGAGTTTCAGATTCAGAGCAGGCGGAAAAAGTGTTCTCAATAAAGCATAGATCACTTTTGATACGATGAATTTAAGAATACAGGAGGCAGAAATCATGAGTTATAAATGGTATAAAAAAGGCAGCGAACTTCTCAGAGAAATAGAAGAAACCAATCTTCCCGAGGAGCTGTGCAGTCTGTGGTACATCGGACAGATGGGTATGATCATGAAGTGGAAGGGGATTGTCCTGTGCATGGATCCGGTGCTGGGAGCTATGCCAGGGGAAGATGGAGAGGACCGAAGAAATTATCCTGTCCCTTTTCTGCCGGAGGAACTTCGGGCAGATTATGTATTCTGTACCCATGATCATGGGGATCATATGCACCGGGAAACCCTGGTGAAACTGGCAGAGAGGAATCCACAGATGAAGATCGTCCTTCCTCTGCCTTTGGTGGAGAAGGCGCTTTCCTTCGGGATCCCAGAGGAGCAGCTTTTAGGCCTGTGCCAGGATCAGGAGATCACTCTGGAAGAGGGAATCCAGGTAAACCCGGTGGCTACCGCTCATGAAGCCTATCAGTTTGACCAGGAAGGACACAGCCTGACTCTGGGCTATGAGGTTTGCCTTGGTGACCGCAAGGTTTTCCACAGCGGAGATACGATCGTGACCCGGGAGCTGATAGACAAACTCCGGAAAGCTCATGGTATAGACGCCGTCATGGTTCCCATAAACGGCAGAGATCTGGAAAGAAACGAGCAGGATATTGTGGGGAACATGAACAGCCGGGAGGCCTGCTGGTTTGCCGGTGAGATCGGGGCAGATCTGACCATACCTCTTCACTATGACATGATGGGCGGAAACGAAGAAAACCCACTGGTCTTTGCAGACTATATGGAACGGTATTATCCGGAGAAGAAGTATCATATCTTCCGGCTGGGAGAGAGGTATATCCTGTAACTGACGCAGGAGTCAAAGCCTCCGATGCAAGCAGCGGGATATTAGACCCTTGCGGCAGTCGCCAAATGGCCATGCAAGCATGTCCGCTTGGCTCGTTGCTCGCAGGAATAAAATCAGTTGTTCTTTTATATAAGAACAGATATAATGAAAAAAAGATTTGATAGGATATAGGATGGTGGTTATTTGGCAAGAACAGTAGGAATAGGTCTCCAGAACTTTGAAAAAATAATGGAAAACAATTTATTCTATATAGATAAAACAATGTTTATAAAAGAGTGGTGGGAGTCCAATGATGAAGTAACTCTTATTACTCGGCCAAGGCGTTTTGGCAAAACATTGACAATGAGTATGCTGGAAAAGTTTTTCTCTGTTGATTATGCAGAGAAGAACTTATTCAAAGAGACAAAAATCGGAAAGTTTGAAAAATTTCAAGAGCTGCAAGGCAAATATCCGGTTATTTATTTAAGCTTTTCTAATGTCAAAGAAAGAACCTTCGACCAGGCTAAGAAAATGATCTGCGAAGCCATCGTTGATCTGTATAATAAGTATTCCTTTTTATGCACAAGCAATCTGCTAAATGACAAGGAAAAAGATTATTTCCAAAGAGTATCTTCAGATATGGAAGAATACGAAATAACGATTTCTCTCAAAAGATTATCCGATTATCTTTATAAATTTTACGGAAAAAGAGTTATCATATTATTAGATGAATATGATACCCCTATGCAGGAAGCTTATGTCTATGGATACTGGGAAGAATTAACAGTTTTTACCAGAAGCCTGTTCAATGCTACATTTAAAAGTAATCCGTACCTGGAACGTGGACTTATGACCGGGATCACACGTGTCAGTAAAGAATCCATTTTTTCAGATCTGAATAATCTGGAAGTTGTAACGGCAACTTCTGAAAAATATGCAGATGTATTTGGTTTTACCGAAAAAGAAATCCTTGAGGCATTAAAGGAGTATGGCCTCTCGGATAGGATCAGTGAAGTAAAACGCTGGTATGATGGATTTACTTTTGGCAGTAAAACCGATATTTATAACCCATGGTCTATTATTAATTACCTGGATAAGAGAAAAGTAGGACCTTACTGGGCGCACACCAGCAGTAACAGCCTTGCAGGTAAAGTGATCCGTGAGGGCTCCTGCCAGATAAAAGAATCTTTTGAACGATTGCTGGCAGGTGGCAGCATTATCACGCAACTGGACGAACAGATCATATATAATCAGCTGGATCTGGATGAAAATGCGATCTGGAGCCTCTTGCTTGCCAGTGGATATCTGAAGATTTCAAACAGTGAAGAACAGGAAACTCCCTATGGGGAATGGAGGCAGGTCTATGAATTGTCCATAACAAATTTTGAGGTCCTGCTGATGTTCCGCAATATGGTCCATGGCTGGTTTGCGGTCTCCGCCTCCAATTATAATGGATTTATCAAGGCTCTTTTGAAAGATGATCTGAAAGCAATGAATGCCTATATGAACCGGGTGGCTCTGGCCACATTTAGCTTTTTTGACAGCGGAAACAGGCCCTCTGCAGAATCAGAGCCGGAACGGTTTTACCATGGATTCGTCCTGGGATTGATGGTGGAATTGGAGGACCAATATGCGATCACTTCTAATCGTGAAAGCGGATTTGGCCGATATGATATTCTGCTGGAACCAAAAGGGCAGAAGGGATATGGGATCATTATGGAATTTAAGGTACAGGATCCTGCGGAAGAAAAAGACTTGTCCGATACCGTTCAGGCAGCGCTGAAACAGATTGAAGAAAAGCAGTATGCAGCAGTCCTGCTGACAAAAGGTGTACCGGAAATACGGATCCGGAAATATGGATTTGCTTTTCAGGGGAAAACCGTATTGATCGGAAGAGCCGAATAAGTATACGGAAAAATCTGTTTTTTCGTATACTTACATATAGAAAAATCAAAACGGAAGGATGTACAGAAAATGACAAAAGAAAAACTTGCCCTGGAGGTAATAGAACGTTTAAAGAAGGAATATCCCATGGCTCAGTGTACCCTGGACTATGACCAGGCCTGGAAGCTGCTGGTAAGCGTCCGTCTGGCCGCCCAGTGTACAGACGCAAGGGTAAATGTGGTTGTTGAGGAGCTTTATGCGAAATATCCCGATGTGGAAGCGCTGGCAAAGGCTCCTGTGGAAGAGATCGAGAAGATCGTCCGGCCCTGCGGTCTGGGTAAGAGCAAAGCCAGAGACATCAGTGCCTGCATGAAGATCCTCCGGGATCAGTATCAGGGAAAGGTGCCGGAGGATTTTAACGCCTTACTGAAGCTGCCTGGCGTTGGAAGAAAAAGCGCCAATCTGATCATGGGAGACGTGTTTGGAAAACCGGCGATCGTTACGGATACCCATTGTATCCGTCTGGTAAACCGGATCGGGCTGGTAGACGGAATCAAGGAGCCGAAAAAAGTAGAAATGGCGCTCTGGAAGATCATTCCGCCGGAGGAGGGCAGTGATTTCTGCCACCGCCTGGTCTATCATGGAAGAGATGTATGTACGGCCAGAACAGCTCCATATTGCCATAAATGCTGCCTGGAAGATATCTGCCGGAAAAATGGAGTAGCAAGCGAAAAATAACGGCAGCGAGACCTGAAAAATCACTTCATTCATTTAGGATTTTTCAGGTCATATACAAATTCCAGTTCATGGCGCAAAGGTATTCCATATTCTCCCAGGAATGGGATTTCCGGTTTTATCTTTCTGGAGTTCTCAACAGAATTATAATGCAGCTTTATCATGTCAAAACCCCGTTTTTGATAAAAGCCGATGGCCTTTAGATTATCATTGGTAGTCATTACCTTTACAGCTTTGCAGGAACAGGTCCGTGCAATGTCGAAAACTTTCTGAAGGAGTTTTGTTGCAGTACCCTGATTTTCGATAAGGCTGTCCAGGGAAATGATCTCGCAGATATGATCCGGCTTTATGCGGTAGGTGAGGAGAGCTGTGATTTCTCCCTGAGAAAATACAGCCAGTCCCTCTAATCTGGTCATGTCAATTTTCTCGCCGCATACTGCCATGTCAGTAGAATACCAATGTTTCATTAAAAACCCATTAATTACAGACCGGTTTTCTGGTGTGATTGTTGTAATCTCCATACTCCTCACCTAAACTTTTTCTCCGTATTTTATCTGGTTTCCTTACGGATATATTTATATAAAGGCTCCAGATACTTTTCATCAACCCAGGAACATTTCTTCCCCATAGCCTCTTTCAGGGCCAGTTCCCAGGGGGCACATTGATCCTCTGGTTTCTTGGCTACTACTTTCATTAGCATAGAGCAGAGAAATTTATCTTTTGCAGTCATGATCTCTTCGTTCCATGCACCCCGGCCGTAGAAGAGGGGGATTCCTTCCAACACACCGGAAAGGTGTCTCTTCTTTAATTCTTCCAGAGTCTCCTGGTCGTAGGGTGAGGCCCCCACTGCGAAAACAGCCGTCTGTTTTTCTTTGAGAAGGGCGGCGTTTTTCTTCAGAAAGGCAAGACCGGCAATGGAAGCGGCGTAGATCCCTCCGCAGAGAATGACCGTATCTGCGGAAGCGACCGTCTGAGATCTGGCCTTGTCAATGGAAACAGGGGCCGTATTCAGGGCTTTTCCCAGAAGCTGGGCGTATTCCCTGGCTGCTCCATACTTCGACTTGTAAATGATCAGAATATTCTCCATATTTTTTCTCCTTTTCAGGGACCGATGAAGCTTACGATCCCGGTGTGATCCTGTTGTTCTGTACACACAGTTTACCGGGAAGCCCCTTGAAAAGTCAATATAATTTCCAAGATATCCCCCTGAAGTCTAGCTTCAATTTTCCCTCCCATTGCCTGAGTCAGTTCTCTGGCTATGGAAAGTCCAAGTCCGGCGTGGGAACCTTTGGAAGCGTTTCTGGAAGGGTCACCTCTGTAAAATCTGGCGAACATCTGATTCGGGTCAATGGATTCCGGAGTTTTTACCTTATTGGAAAGGGTCAGTGTATTTTCCTTTTGAACGATCAGAAGGGTTCCCAGACCATAAGAAAGAGAATTCGAGACCAGATTTCCCAAAACCCGTTTCAACTGGCTGCTGTCTCCCTGGATCTGAAGGGCTTCTTCCTGAAAATCCAGAGAAGGTTCCCGGTCCTGTTCCTGAAATTTTCCGTAAAATCCTGTAAGCACCTCACAGACAAGGGGAAACAGAGAAACCGGTTCCATGTGAAGCGGGACTTCCTGGCTGGTCAGTCTGGTGTAGAGAAAAAGCTGGTCTAAGAGCTGTTCCAGGTCTTTTAATCTGCTCCGGACGATCCGGCAGTATTCTTTTCTTTTTTCAGGGTTCTCCGTTTTTTCTGCCATCTGCATATAGCCGGAAGCTCCGGTGAGGGGAGTCCGTATGTCATGGGAAACGCTGGCAATGGTATATTTCAGTTCTTCTTCTGCTTCCAGAGCCTGAAGGACCAGTTTCTGCTGGGAATCGATAGAAGTATTTATCAGGCGGCAAAGGGACAGAAGATTTCTGTCCCTGACTGAGCAGGTAAGTCTCTGATTGCTTCCCGGCTCCAGATTTTTTAACTGTTGGGATAGTCCTCTCACCTGCCGTCTGTAGAGGAGAAGAGCAGTGAAAGAGAGGAAAAATAATAAAGCAAATAGAATGAGCAATAAGGTTTTTATCATAAGCAAAGTCCTCTTAACAGATATCTTTTTTACACAGTACTTTTTGGGAAAGCCAGATATAGAACAGGGTCCACAAAAGGCTGGCAAATACAGACAGGAGCAGTTCATCTGGCAGAACATTCTGTCCCAGTGCAAGGGAGATAAAATTATTTGAAGCGCTGCTGCCGCTGATAGATGCGGCCATCATCACCAGGTAAGGCGGGAAAAACTGAACGATATGGATCCCGAAAAGTCCGGTGACAACTTCGATGGTTCCTGCCACAGTTCCCAGACCGCAGAAGATAGAAAGAATACTGGCTACTGCGGCGTTGCGGATCAGCATACAGAAAAGCATGTTCTGAGCCGCAAGGGGGATCAGAGCCACCCAGCCGGTCAAAAGCATCAGGGCCATTTTCAGAGGGTCTCCCAGGTGATTGGAAAATCCGCAGATCTTAAAGAGGAGTATACTGGCGGCAGCAAGAACCAGTATAAACATGGCGTTAATGGCACAGTGGATGACGATTTTGCTTATGATATAATAGCCTCTGTTCGGATAGTAGGAAAAAATGTTTTTTCCAAAACCGGAAGAAAAGTCGTCACAGGTGCTGAGGGCACAGAAGATTGCGCTAAAGCAGACCATAAGGCCTCCGGAAAAAAGAAGATTGCTGACAAAGTCGGCGATGGTGATACGAAGGAAGGAGGCTGCGTCTGCCTGATCCTCTGCAGTTAATTCAAATCCATTTTCCGTAGCAAAGGCCAAAAGACCTGGATCGGTCATCAGTTTCATGGTGATCAGAGCAATCAGGATAAATCCTAAAAAAGCAGCTAAGGTAATATAAACACTCTTATCCCTGAACAGTCTGCGGAATTCCATACGTGTAAGATTAAGCATGGCGTCTGCCTCCTTTCTTTGAAGAACCGGTCTTACTTTCTTTCCCCATCAGATCCAGAAAATATCCTTCCAGATCCTGCTGGTGGCCGTAGATGGCATATACGGGAATACCTGCGGAAGTCATCTCTGCGGTGATCTGTCCCGGATCTGCTTTCTGATAAATGCGGATCTCTCCTTCCGGCCGGACTTCATAGTTTTGTATACCCAGTTTTTCTTCCAGAAGTACGGCGGCCATTTTACTGTCAGAAGTTTTCAGATAGAGATAATCCTTACACTCCGCAGACAGTTCTTCTTTGGAAATCTCTTTCACCAGACAGCCGTCCTTGATGATCCCATACCGGGTAGCCATTTTGGAAAGTTCTCCTAAGATATGGGAGCTGATCAGGATCGTTACCCCTTTCTTCTGGTTCAGATCCGCCAGCAGGGAGCGGAGCTGGCTCATACCTTCCGGGTCCAGTCCGTTAATGGGTTCGTCCAGGATCAGCAGATCCGGTCCTCCCAGAAGAGCCATGGCGATTCCAAGCCGCTGCTTCATGCCCATGGAATAACGCTTCACCAGCTTTTTGTTATCCGGATTTAATCCTGTCAGGGTGAGAAGTTCCCGGATCTCTTTGTCCGGATCTACGATCCCCATAAGGCTGGCTTTTAAGTACATGTTTTCGTAGGCGCTCCGGCCGCCTTCCAGCCCCGGTGATTCAATGAGAACGCCGATGCGTTTCCTTACGCTTTCCTGGCTCAGGGACTGGCCGAATACCCGGATATTCCCCTGGGTAGGAAAGGCCAGTCCGCAGAGCATTTTTAAGGTGGTGGACTTGCCGGAGCCGTTTCTTCCGATAAAACCGTAAATATCTCCCTGCTTCACATGCATATCCATGGAAGAGACAGCGGCTTTATCTCCATACATCTTTGTGAGATTTTGTGTGACAATGATATTTTTCATTTTTATCCTCCTGGTCAGATTTTTTTAAAGCCTCTTGTTCTTTTCTGAATTCAGTATCTCACAGAGAGTTTCAAAAAGCGCAAAGAAAAGTTTAAGAAAAGTTAAAGATTAAAACAGGACCGTCTATTCTTTTAGTTTAAAGCCGATTCCCCACACGGTCTGTATGTAGCTGTCTGTACCGGTTTCTTTCAGTTTGGAACGGATATTGCTGATGTGGACATTAATGGTCTTGTCCTCCACGAAATAATCCTGGTGCCAGACAGATTCAAAGATTTCCTGTTTGGTAAACACTTTTTTGGGATATTTCATGAAAAGTGTAATGATCCCCAGCTCGTGGGCGGTAAGCTCCAGTCTTTCTCCTTTTACCAGAAAGGCTCTGGCCTGTTCATCCAGCTTCCAGTCTTTATAGTGAAGAGCGGCAGAAGCAGGAGAGGACCCGGATGCTTTGTGCCGGAGCTGTACCCGGATCCTGGCAAGAAGTTCCTCCAGCTCAAAAGGCTTGGTAAGATAATCGTCTGCACCTGTGGAGAGAAGCTGAACCTTGTCTTCCAGGGCGGCTTTTGCGGATAATACGATCACCGGCACCTGGGAAGCGCTGCGGATATGGGCGATCAGCGCCTCTCCTGTAAGCCCCGGTATCATAAGATCCAGAAGGATCAGATCAAATGTTTCCATGTCAAAAAGGAGCCGGCCCTCGGTTCCGGAAAAAGCCTGGCTGCAGTCAAAATCTTTTTCCGTAAGATATTCGCAGATCAGATTGTTGATGGTAGGGTCGTCCTCTACGATTAAAATACGTGTCATAATATTGGTCTCCAATTCTGCCGCAAAGCGGCGGGATACTGCCATTATAGCATATGGGGAAGGTCAGAGGAATGAGGAATTTGTTATCCTTCCGTATAGGACAGCTGGATTTCTCCGTCTTTTGCAGACAATTCCGTTTCTAAACTGCGGTCTGTCTGATTTCCTGCGGTCTGAAATATGATCTGTAATTTTCTTGACATACATTGTATAATATTTTTCAGATCATAGATTGAAAAGAGTTGTGGGAAACTGTTCAGAAGGCAAAATCCCCGGCTTAAGGATCTGAAATGTATAAGGAGGAAGAAGATGAAAGTATTATTGCTCAACGGAAGTCCAAATGCAAATGGCTGTACCTATACTGCTTTAATGGAAGTGGCTTCTGCTCTTGAAGCAGAGGGTATTGAAACAGAGCTGATCCAGGTAGGAAATAAGGATATCCGGGGATGCATAGCCTGCGGTAAATGCAGCGCAACAGGGAAGTGTGTCTTTGAGGATCTGGTAAATGAGACGGCGCCAAAATTTGAAACCTGTGATGGGATTGTCATTGGCTCTCCCGTTTACTATGCCTCTGCAAACGGCACCCTGATCTCATTTCTTGACCGGCTTTTCTACAGCACCGGTTTTGACAAGAGCATGAAAGTGGGAGCCTCTGTAGTATCCGCAAGAAGAGGCGGCTGTACTGCCACCTTTGACGAGCTGAACAAGTACTTTACCATTTCCAATATGCCCATTGCCTCCAGCCAGTACTGGAATCAGGTTCACGGCAATACTCCGGAAGAGGTGAAGCAGGATATCGAAGGATGTCAGATCATGCGGACATTGGGAAGAAATATGGCTTTTCTGATCAAGAGCATTGCTCTTGGAAAAGAAAAATATGGACTTCCTGAAAAAGAACCCGTTACACCTACCAACTTTATCCGGTAAGGCGGCTGCATTGACAATGCGGGCTATGTAAGATAAAATTGTGAGAACAAAGTTAGACTAGGTACGGTTAAATAATCAAAAACAGAATTTTAACCGTAATATCCCGGAAACATATAGGGTCGGGTCAGAAAGGAAATATTTATGTATCTGAATTATTATATCCAGCAGCTTCGTATGCTGATCTACACAGTGCCGGTTATGCTCATTGCCATAACTGTCCACGAGTTTGCCCACGGCTGGGTGTCTTACAGGCTGGGAGATCCCACTCCCAAATATGAAGGACGGCTAAGCCTCAACCCCCTCAGACATCTGGATCTTATGGGAACCCTGTGTCTTTTATTCTTTCACATGGGCTGGGCAAAGCCTGTCAGGATCAATACGGCCTACTACCGGAATCAGCGGCAGGGGATCATCTGGGTTTCTCTTGCAGGCCCTTTGGCCAACTTCCTTACGGCCTTTCTTTCCCTGCTGATCTGCGGCGCTTTGATGCGTTTCGGAAATGCAGGGAACAGCGCCGTATCCGCAGGAATTATGCTGTGTTATTATTCTGCGGTGCTTAACATTGGTCTGGGCGTTTTTAATCTGATCCCCATTCCGCCGCTGGACGGATCCAACGTAGCGGAGCAGATGTACCCCAGGGTTTTCACTTTTTACCAGCGGATACGTCCCTACTGCACGCTGATCCTCCTGATCCTGTTGGTCACCGGAGTTTTATCCAGGCCTCTGGCTACTGCAAATAACGGGATTTTTACTGCCATGTGGAACGTAGTCCGCACACTTTTCTCTCTGGGAACAGGGGGAGGATCCGGCCCAGGGGCATCTTCCGGAGGAGGATATATTTAAGGCAGTTCCTGAAACTTTTTCACCAGCTCCAGAAATGTTTCGTTATTTTCCGGAAGCCATTCTTCAAAGCTTTTATGACTTTTTTGTATCGTTTTTCCAAGCTCTGCCAGGAATTCGGGGATTACTTCTTCAGCCAAGCAGCCTGCTTCCCGGCCGATCCTGGATCCGGGCTCTTGCGCCTGACCGTTGATGAAAACCCGAAATGCAGGAACTGTCTCTTTCTGAACCTTTTTCCGGCACCCCATGAATCCCAGAGAAGCGGCCTGATGGGCGCCGCAGCCGGAGGGGCAGCCGGAGATATGGATCCTGGGAAGGACGCCGTCGGAGAAATTTTCTTTTTGGATTCTTTCAATACACCGGGCCAGGAGCCACTGGGAACAGCCAAGTCCCTGCTGACAGATCGGCACGCCGATACAGCTGGTGCTTGTCTCAAAGAGATTTTCTCCTCCTCCTTCCGTAGCTTCCAGGATCCTGGGCACTTCCTTTGCCGTAAGGTGAAGGAGATACATAGTCCCGTCAGGAGAGAGACGGACCTCAGCATCCGGGATATTTTTCAATACTTCACAGAGTACCATGATATTTTTCTGAGTAAGACAGCCTCCTATAGGGTGATAGGAAACTCCATAAAGTCCCGGCTGCTTCTGAGGAAAAATCCTGGAGCCTTCGATTTCGCTATCCCCGGTTTTGCATATGGGACGAGAGCAGTAAACCGGCCGGGGCATTTCTTCCTTTTTGACTTCCGCCAGACAGCGGAGATACTCTTTTTTAACCCCTTCTTCCCCCAGGGTATCCTGAAGATAACGGCTTCTGGATTTTGCCCGGACTTTGTAATCCCCGTATCTGGTAAATAAGCGGAGCATAGCGCTGACATAGAGGCTTACATCCTCCGGTCTTCCATGATCCTCTACAAGTACCCCCATTTTGGGATTTGGCCCAAGCCCTCCGGCACAGTATACAGAGAAGGTTCCGTCGGCGTTGGCTATAAATCCCAGATCCCGCATGTTGGCGTGGGTAAGATTTTCTTCTGTGTTTGAAAAGGCTACCTTCAGCTTCCTGGGAAGATGGAGCTCCGTCATACGGTCAAGAAGATAATCGCTGACCGCTTCCGCATAAGGCAGCACGTCAAAAGCTTCCCTTCTGTCTGCGCCGGAGAGAGGACTGGCCATTACATTCCTGGGATTGTCTCCGCCGCCCCCAATGGTAATGATCCCCTGGCACAGAGCTTCCCGCATAAGGGAAACCGTCTGGGAAGCCGACAGATTGTGTACCTGTATGGTCTGGCAGGTGGTGATCTTCATAAGCCTGAGGGGATATTCTCTTGTCTTTTCTCCCAGAAAGGTCAGATGTTCTTTTGAGATCCTCCCTCCCGGGAAACGGAGGCGGAGCATATAGCCTTTCTCCCTCTGGGCGTAACAGCCAAACCGGCCGGAAATCCCTTTAAAAGTTTTCCGATCGATCTCACCGGCCTCGAAGGCCCGGATCTTTTCCTCAAACAGTTCTGTTTCCTTAATAAATCGCTGAATCAATTCTCCACTGATCATAAACCAATCGCTCCTTTAATCCTATCTTTAGTTTTCTCATATTTTCCCGGATTATACATTTGCGGCGGAGGAGTCCTGTACTTCTTAAAAAAGACATGATAAAATTATGGATAAAGAGCTTTCCGGGTGATCCGGGAAAGCAGTACAGGAAAGGAGCGTCCAGATGGCAAAAAAGAACAGAAATCCGAACAGAACTTCTCAGAAACTGATTCCCCAGAAGGAGTATCTCCTGCTGGAGGATTTTGCCGGGATCGAGATCGAATCCGGGGATAATATAAAGCCTATCGACGAAGTCAATGGTTTTAAGATACGGCCGGGCTTTTATGAGATCAACGGAGCCTCCGCCCTGCCGGAAGGGGTAAACTTTACTCTGGTTACCTGCTCCGGCACTTCCTGTGAACTTCTGTTATTTCACAGAAAGGCTCAGATTCCCTACGCCAGGATCCCCTTCCCGCCGGATTACCGGGTGGGGAATGTGTATTCCATGTTTGTCTTCGGTCTGAAGGCCGATGAATTTGAATATGCCTATTCCATCGACGGTCCCTGGGATCCCTCCAAAGGGCTGCTTTTCGACAGGGACAAATATCTTCTGGATCCTTATGCCAAGGCTGTTACAGGTCAGAGCGAGTGGGGAAAACAGCTTGCAGGAGGAGCCTTTTACAAAGCCAGAGTTGTCCACAATGATTTCCGCTGGGAAATCCCCAAAAAGAAGCCTGTCCTGCCCGGCCTTCAGGACTGCATCATCTATGAGATGCATGTCCGGGGATTTACCCGGCATGAAAGCTCCGGCGTAAAATACCCGGGCACTTTTGAGGGGATACGTGAGAAGATCCCGTATCTGCTGGATCTGGGGATCAATGCGGTAGAGCTTATGCCGGTATTTGAGTTTGATGAAACCCGGAATATGCGTACTGTAAACGGCCGGAAGCTTCTGGATTACTGGGGCTATAATCCGGTATGCTTTTTTGCGCCGAATACCAGTTATGCCTCTGAGCAGGAGTATAACCGGGAAGGGACAGAGCTGAAGCGTCTGATCCGGGAACTTCATAAAAACGGGATCAAGGTGATCCTGGACGTGGTTTTCAACCATACGGCGGAAGGAAATGAGGAAGGGCCTTTTTTCTCTTTCAAAGGCTTTGACAACAATGTTTATTATATGCTGACGCCTGATGGGAAATATTATAATTTCAGCGGCTGCGGAAATACGCTGAACTGCAACCATCCTATGGTAAGAGACCTGATCCTGAACTGTCTCCGCTACTGGACCACCAGCTACCACGTAGACGGCTTCCGGTTTGATCTGGCTTCTATCCTGGGAAGAAGCGAAGATTCCTCCCCTATGAGCCGGCCGCCTCTTCTGGAAAGACTGGCCTATGATCCGATCCTGTACAGTACCGATCTTATCGCCGAGGCCTGGGACGCAGGAGGGCTTTATCAGGTGGGAAGCTTCCCTTCCTGGAACCGGTGGGCAGAGTGGAACGGAAAATACCGGGACGATCTGCGGAGCTTCCTGAAAGGCGACGGGAGCCTGGCCAAAGCGGCGGCTATGCGTATCCTGGGCTCTCCGGATCTTTATCCCAGAGAAAAAAGAGGAGACCATGCCTCTGTAAACTTTATCACCTGCCATGACGGGTTTACACTTTATGACCTTTATTCCTATAACCAGAAACACAATGAAGATAACGGGTGGGAAAACACCGACGGGACCAATGACAACCGAAGCTGGAACTGCGGAGAAGAAGGAGAGACCAAAAATCCGGAGATCCTCCGTCTCCGCCGCCAGCTTATGAAAAACGCCTGTGCGGTGCTGATGTGCAGCCGGGGCACGCCTATGTTCCCGGCCGGTGATGAATTTGGCAACACACAGTTTGGAAACAACAATCCCTACTGCCAGGACAACGAAATCTCCTGGCTGAACTGGGCGCAGTTAAAGGATAACGAAGAGATTTTTGAATTTTTCAGATTTATGATACATTTCCGGAAAGACCATACGATCCTGAGAAAGGATACCCTTCCCAGTTCCAGCGGCTTCCCGTTTCTCAGTCTGCATGGTAGGGAACCCTGGCAGAACGGGTATGATGAGCATACCAGGACCATAGGCGTTATGTTTGCAGGACAGGAAGAAGATGGAAGAGAAGATATCCTGTATCTGGGGATCAACGCCTGGTGGGAACCGGTGCAAATAGAACTTCCCAGGCTTCCCCGGGGATTCTGCTGGGTACCCCTTGCCGATACCTCCAGAGGCAGAGAAGCTGTGATACAGGGAGAGGAACTGCTGGAGCAGAATATCTATGTTATGAATCCCAGAAGTGTGTGTATCTGCAGCGGAAAAAAATGATTGACCTGTAGTGAACTCTAAGAACTATAATAGCAGAGTGGACAGGGATTCTGAGGAAAGGAGAACTATAAAAATGGAACAAATTGAAAATAAAACCTTTGATATGGAAAGAGCCCTTTATGGCAGCCATGAATTATCCGTAAAAAACTGTTCTTTTGACGGTCCGGCAGACGGAGAAAGCGCATTAAAGGAGAGCAGTGATATAAATGTGGAGCATTGCTTCTGTAACCTGCGCTATCCCTTCTGGCATGACCACCGGCTGAAGATCACAGATTCGGAAATGACCCCGCTGTGCCGGGCAGCGCTGTGGTATTCCGACCATATAGAGATCACCGGCACAAAGCTTCATGGCATCAAGGCCTTAAGAGAATGCAGGGATGTTCTCATGAAAAACTGCCACATTCTCTCACCGGAGTTCGGCTGGTCCGTAAAAAATCTGAGAATGGAGGACTGCAGTGCGGAAAGCGAATATTTTATGATGCGGTCTCAGGAGCTTCAGTTCCGTCAGTTGAAAATGAAAGGGAAGTATTCTTTCCAGTATATCGAAGACGCTGTATTTGAAGACTGTGAGCTGGATACCAAGGACGCCTTCTGGCATGCAAAAAATGTGCATGTGAAAAACAGCGTAGTGAAGGGGGAATACCTGGCCTGGTACAGCGACGGGCTGACCCTGGAAAACTGTAAGATCATCGGCACACAGCCTTTGTGCTACTGCAAGAATCTGAAACTGATCAACTGTGAAATGAGGGATACCGATCTGAGCTTTGAAAAGTCTCAGGTGGAGGCAGTCATCACTGCTCCTGTGATCAGCATTAAAAATCCCCTTTCCGGATATATCCGGGTTCCTGAAGTCGGAGAGATCATCCGGGATGATGAAAATTCCAAATGTGAGATTATCCTCACAAAATAATTGACTTGAAGTTTACTCCAGGGATTATAATGATCAAAGACACATGAAAAGCATAAAGGAGGCAAAATTATGATCTACAAAGAGTTTCAGGATCTGAAGTTATCTGCTCTTGGAATGGGCGCTATGCGTCTCCCGGTGGTAGACGGAAATGATTCCAAGATCGACGAAGCTGCGGTAAAAGAAATGGTTGCCTATGCTATGGAGCAGGGGGTAAATTATTACGATACGGCATGGGGCTATCACGATGGAAATTCCGAGCTGGCAATGGGAAGAGTTTTAAAAGAATACCCGAGAGACAGTTTTTACCTGGCTACGAAATTTCCCGGCTATGATCTTGCCAATATGGATAAGGTCGAAGAGATCTTTGAGAAACAGCTGGAAAAATGTCAGGTGGAATACTTTGATTTCTATCTGTTCCACAATGTATGCGAAATGAATATTGACGCATATCTGGATGAAAGTCACGGGATTTATGCCTATCTGATGAAACAGAAAGAGAAGGGGAGAATCCGTCATCTGGGATTTTCTGCCCATGGCAGCTATGAGGTTATGAAGCGTTTTCTGGATAAATATGGAAAGAGCATGGAGTTCTGCCAGATCCAGTTAAATTATTTAGACTGGAGCTTCCAGGACGCCAAGGCAAAAGTAGAGCTTCTGAAAAAGTATAACATTCCGGTATGGGTCATGGAGCCTTTGAGAGGCGGACGGCTGGCCGCCCTCACCGAGGAAGAGGAGGCCGGATTGAAGGCCATGCGGCCGGAAGAGGGAATTCCTGCCTGGGCCTTCCGCTTCCTGCAGTCTATACCGGAGGTTACGGTAGTGCTGTCCGGTATGTCCAACATGGAGCAGTTGAAGGATAATATACATACTTTCCAGGAAGAGAAGCCTCTGTCAGAGGAAGAAATGAAAAATCTCCTGACAATGGCGGAGAAAATGGTGCAGAAGATCGTCCTTCCCTGTACGGCCTGCCATTACTGTGTCAGCCACTGTCCCCAGGAGCTGGATATCCCGACTCTGCTGGCCCTGTATAACGAACACTGCTTTACCAAAGGCGGATTTATTGCACCTATGGCTCTGTCCTCCTATCCTGAGGATAAGCTGCCAAGCGCCTGCATAGGCTGCAGAAGCTGTGAAGAAGTCTGTCCTCAGCAGATCAAAGTATCCGAAGCTATGGCGGACTTTGCAGAAAAATTAAATATGTAAAATAAGCAGGACATCAAGACTATGCTCCCTTCTAAGCGACAAGTTTTTATTATTTCACTTGTACGCCTGGAGGGAGCATATTTTGATTATACGCTTATGCCGGAGGAGGTGCGGAAAAAGTCGAAAAACCGGGAACCTGGTTGAATTTTTTACCGTTATGTGCTACATTATCCATCATAGGAATTGGAAATATATGGTAATATTCAAGCACAGGGGGAATACATAAATGGTGCGCAAATATCAGGAACAGAATGTGTATGAATCTCTGATGGACCGTTTTAAGCTTCTTTTTGAAGAATTTGATAATATCTACATCTCATTCTCCGGAGGAAAAGACAGCGGTCTGCTTTTGAACCAGGTTTTAGACTATCGGGATCAATATTATCCGGGAAAGCCCATCGGCGTCTTCCACCAGGATTTTGAAGCCCAGTATACGGTGACGACAGAATATATCGAACGGACTTTTGAAAAGATCAAGGATCAGGTAGAACCCTACTGGGTATGTCTTCCTATGGCTACCCGTACAGCTCTCAGCAGCTATGAGATGTTCTGGTATCCCTGGGACGATAAGAAACAGGAACTCTGGGTAAGGGAAATGCCCAGGCATGAATATGTGATCAATCTGGAGAATAATCCTATCCGGACCTACCGGTATAAAATGCACCAGGAGGATCTGGCCAAGCAGTTCGGCAGATGGTACCGGGTAGCTCACGGAACGAAAAAGACGGTGTGTCTTTTAGGTATGAGAGCGGACGAATCCCTTCAGAGATACAGCGGATTCCTCAATAAGAAGTATAATTACAAAGATGAGTGCTGGATCAGCAAACAGTTCAAAGACGTATGGTGTGCGTCTCCTCTTTATGACTGGTCCACAAACGATATCTGGCATGCCTATGCGGTCTTTGGCTATGATTATAATGAATTGTATGATCTGTATTATAAAGCCGGTCTGAAGCCTTCCCAGATGAGGGTAGCCTCTCCTTTCAACGACTATTCCAAAGATTCTTTAAATCTGTACCGGGTGATCGATCCGGAGATCTGGACCAGGCTGGTAGGCCGGGTCCGGGGAGCCAATTTTGCCTCCATATACGGCCGGACAAAGGCTATGGGCTACCGGAACGTCACTCTGCCGGAGGGACATACCTGGAAATCCTACACCATGTTTCTCTTAGATACCCTTCCGGTACTTCTGCGGAATAACTATGTAAAAAAATTCAATACCTCCATACAGTTCTGGCACGAAACCGGCGGGGGATTAGATGAAGAAGTGATCAAAGAGCTGGAGGAACATGGCTATCAGATCAAACGGAACGGCGTGTCCAATTATACAAAAAAGAAAAAATCCCGGGTGATCTTTATCGGAAAGATCCCGGACGACACAGACGACATTAAATCTAGCAAGGATATCCCCAGCTGGAAGCGGATGTGTTACTGCATTTTGAAAAACGACCACACCTGCCGCTTTATGGGCTTCGGTCTGACCCGGCAGCAGCAGAAGAGAGTAGATGTGATCCGTGAAAAATATAAAAGTCTGGAGGATATTGAATAAGGATATCAAGTTCGGCAAAGCCTGGGTTCCGGCAGAAGATGAGGAACCGTAATCTTAAAGGAAACTATATCTGTTTTCTGAACTGGGAAGGAGAAATCCCGGTAATATTTTTGAAAACCCGGTTAAAATGGGTGATATTGGAAAATCCTGTTTCCCGGCTGATTTCTGTAATACTCTGGTTTGTCTCCAGAAGCTTTCGCTGGGCGTTCATGATCCGGGTTACATTCAGATATTGGATAATCGTGGCGTTTGTGTGTTTTTTAAATTCTCTGCACAGATAATAGGGACTGAGATAAAAAGTCTGGGAAAGCTGTTCAAGAGTGATCTCTTTATCAAAATTCGTATGGATAAAATGAAGCACTTCTCCGATCCTGTCCAGTTTTTTCACCCGTTCCGGCTTTTCCAGATTTCTGACAGTCCTTAAAAGGAGACTGTTCAGCTGGTTTGTCATATACTCTTCGGATAGCAGCGCTGGATTTTTCTGTTCTTCCAGTATTTCGCAAAGAATCCTGTGCACAAATAATCCTTCCTGTCTTTCCGGTTTGTAAACGCCTGCTCCTGCTTCAAGGATACTCCGGAGTTCTTCCGACAGGACTTTATCAGGAGCAAAATAAAGCACCAGTCTTTTAAACGGCATATTCTGGTCGCCAAACGAGCGATGCATGCTGTAAGGCGCAAAGATCATAAACTGGCCGGGATACATCTTATACATTTCATCCTGAAGCATATGAAAACGTTCTCCGCTTTCCAGATAGTAAAGCTCAAAATATTCATGATAGTGAGATTTTACCATGTTATCATTTATTCCCTGAATCCTTTCACAGGCAATCTTTTTTCCCTGAGCCATCATAATTCCGGCCTGATCGATCATAGGCTTTCCTCCCTCTTGTCAAAATTCATACTTTTTCCCTCTCTCAAATTCTGTTTTTCGTTTATTTATCCTGTCGAAATCCTCTGCTCCGAATGTAAATCGGGCAAGAAATGTAAAAAGAAGGGAATAAATACGCAATTTCTGTATAGTTTTCAAGGATTTATTCAAATATTATATTACCATAAAACCGGTTTTAAAGCAAAAAGAAGGAGGCAAGATCTATGAAAGTATGTTTGAAGGCAGCCGCCGTAACACAACAGGATTCCTATTTTACCGTGAAGACCGACGGAGTGCCTATCCGTATCTGGTTCCTCACTGATCAGATCATCCGCATCCGTGCCGGATTTGAGGGTGATTTTGCAGAGGAATCCTACAGCCTTATGACCACCGCCTGGGAAGACCGTATGGATGGATTTATGAAAGCGTACAGAAAACGTATCCCTGCGGCGCAGGCATCACTGGCAGATGACGAAGATAAGGCTGTGCTTCAGGGGAAAGAACTGAAAGTAGTCGTAGAAAAAGATCCTTTCCGTATCTGCGTTTACGACAAAGAAGGCACACAGATCCATGCAGATATCGTAGACCTGGCTTATATGGAGGACAGCAACCACCGCAGGATCCATACCAGCGAGATCAGCCCTGAAGATTGTTTCTATGGCTTTGGAGAGAAGAGCGGAGAATTTAACAAAGCCCAGAAATTTATGGGAATGAGCCCCAAAGACGCTATGGGCTACAATCCAAAGGAGACAGACTCCCTGTATAAACACATTCCTTTTTACATCAAGCTGAACCGGAATACCAAAAAGGCGGTAGGATATTTCTATCATAATACCTATGAATGTGATTTCGATATGGGAAGGGAAAAGAGCAATTACTGGAAAATGCACAGCCGTTACCGTGCAGACGGAGGGGATATCGATCTGTTCCTGATCAGCGGTCCCTCTATACGCCAGGTAGTTGAACGGTATACAGATCTCACAGGAAAATCTGCAATGCTGCCTAAATCTGCCCTGGGATATCTGGGTTCTTCCATGTATTACCCGGAACTGGAGGCAGACTGTGACGACGCTATCACAGAATTTATCGACACTACCAAAGAAGAGGGAATTCCTGTAGACGGCTTCCAGCTCTCCTCTGGATATTGTGCAGTTGATACAGAAGAAGGCATCAAGCGCTGTACCTTTACCTGGAACAAAAAGCGTTTTAAAGATCCGGAAGATTTTTTTGCTCAGATGAAAAAAAGAGGGGTCAGTGTATCTCCGAATGTAAAGCCGGGAATGCTTCTGATCCATCCGAAACTGGAAGAGATGAAAGAGAAAGATATGTTCATCAAGGCAAGTGAAAGTGACAAGCCGGGGATCGGAACCTGGTGGGGCGGCAAAGGGATGTTCGTGGATTTCACAAAGGATTCCACCAGAGAAAACTGGAAAGCCCTCCTGAAAGAAAATGTTCTGGAATACGGCACAAGCTCTGTGTGGAATGATAACTGCGAGTATGACAGTCTCATTGACAAAGACTGCCGCTGCAGTTTTGAGGGAAAAGGAGGCACCATCGGACAGTTAAAATCGGTAATGTCCAATATCATGTGCCACATTACCGCAGAAGCTATCCATGAGACCTTTGAGAATACCAGGCCTTATATCGTATGCCGTTCCGGACACTGCGGCATCCAGCGCTACGCCCAGACCTGGGCGGGAGACAACCTTACCTGCTGGGATTCTCTGAAATACAATATCGCCACGATGCTGGGCATGAGCTTAAGCGGCGTGGCCAACCAGGGCTGCGATATCGGCGGATTCTACGGTCCGGCTCCCGAAGCAGAACTCCTGGTAAGATGGATCCAGAACGGAATCTTCCAGCCAAGATTTTCTATCCATTCTACTAATACAGATAATACGGTTACAGAACCCTGGATGTACAGCGACTGCACTGACTTTATCCGGGAGGCCATCCGTTTCCGTTATCGTCTCTTCCCTTATCTCTATTCTCTTATGAAGAGGGCTCATGAGACAGGTCTTCCTATCATGGAGCCAATGTGCAGCGCCTTCCAGAACGATCCGGCCTGCTATGAAGAAGGAGTAGATTTCATGCTGGGAGATTCCCTTCTGGTAGCCAATGTAGTAGAAAAAGGTGCAAAGACCAGAAAGGTATATTTCCCCAAAGAAAACAGCTTCTTTGATTTTTATACCAGAACGCCTTATGAAGGAGGGGAGACCGCAGAACTGGAGGTAGACCTTGGAAGTATCCCGCTGTTTATCAAAAGCGGCGGTATTATCCCTATGGCCCTTAACCAGATGGACAATTTTGCCACCCAGACAGTTACCGGTCTTGCTATTCTCTGCGAGGCAGGACGTGACGGATCCTTCACACTATATGAAGACGACGGTCTTACCATGGATTATGAAAAAGGCGCATTCCTGAAAACCTTCATTGCCATGAAAGCAGGAGAGAAGACCACCCTTACCTTCTGCAATGAAGGAAATTATCAGACTACAGTAGAAGATATCCAGATCGATATGATCCACAGAGAAAAATCCCCCTACTGGGTAACGGTAGAGGGCAAAGAGGTTCCTCACTTCCTTCACAGGAAAAAATTTGAGGCGGCGGATTTTGGCTGGTATTACAGCCAGAGACTGAAATCTGTTCAGATCAAATACCCGAATCCGAAAAAGGATTATCAGGTGGTAGTTTCCTTTGAACAGTTTGACCTTATCGGAATGTAGAAAAGGAGGAGAAAGATTGAAAATGAAAAAGTTTGCAGCAATCGCTTTGACCGCCACCCTGGCGCTGGGGCTGGCCGGATGCGGAAGCAGTGGATCTGCCCAGACCAGCGATACCGCTACAGCCGAAAATCCCCTGGTACTGACTTTGGCCCATGGACTCAGCGAAAGCCATACTGTACATATCGCAATGACGGAATTTGCTGAAAAAGTAGAAGAGGGTACTGACGGAAGGATAAAGGTAGATATTTATCCCAACGGTCAGCTTGGTTCTGAAAATGAAAATATGGAACAGCTTATGGCCGGCGTCATTTCCATGACAAAGGTATCCGCCCCGGGTCTTGCAACTTATAATGAAGCATATCATACCTTCGGCCTTCCTTATATCTTTGATGATACCGAAGATTTCTATCATAAGATGGACTCCCAGGAAATGCGGGATTTCTTCCTGTCAACAGAAGAAGACGGATTTGTAACGATCACTTACTATACTTCCGGCGCCCGTTCTTTCTATACGAAGGATACGCCTATTCGTACCCCTGACGATCTGAAAGGGCTGAAGATCCGGGTGCAGGATATGCAGTCCCAGACAGATATGCTGGAGGCTCTGGGAGGAACGCCGGTAGCCATGGCCTACGGAGATGTATATACCTCTCTTCAGACAGGTATCATTGACGGTACGGAAAATAATGAGACAGCCCTTACTACAGGAAAGCATGGAGAGATCTGCAAGGTATTCTCCATGGATCAGCATGCCATGATCCCTGATGTTCTGGTCATGGGGGCAGATGTATGGAACAGTATTGCTCCGGAAGATCAGCAGGTAATTCTGGAGGCGGCCTACGAATCAACCGACAGCCATAAAGTAGCCTGGGATGCGGCGATCGAAGAATCCATCCAGGAGGCTGAGACAGAAATGGGCGTTACGTTTATCGAAGACGTAGACAAAGAAGCTTTCCGTGAAGCAACTGCTGATATGATCCAGGAATATTGTGACAGGTATCCGGGGGTAAATGACCTGCTGAATACCATCAATTCCGTAGAATAGAAGGGGGAACATTATGGAAAAATTGTTAACTGCCATTAAGAAATGGATGATCATCATTCTTTCCCGTATTGCTACAGTATTATTATCTGTGATGACTCTGTTGGTGCTGTATCAGGTATTTACCAGATACGTTTTAAATGATCCGGCAGCCTTTACGGAAGAACTGGTAAAGTATTCTCTGATCTGGACAGGATTTATCGGCGCTGCCTATGCTTTTTACACAAGAGAGCATATGGCATTGATCGTGTTCCGTGACAAGCTGAATCCTCAGGGAAAGAAGCTGCTTATGGTCTGCATAGATGCCCTGATCCTTCTTTTCGCCCTTTTTGTTATTACCATCGGAGGCGTAAAGCTGGCTTTAAGCGCCCGGAGCGTATATTCTGCGCTTCTTGGTATCCCCAGAAGCCTTGTTTACGCCATGGCTCCGATTTCCGGTGTCTTTATCATTGTAGCCCAGATCATTAATCTCTATGAAGATGTCACTGGAAAAGAAATCGGAAAAGAAGAGAGTGAAGGAGGGAATTGAGTATGAATATTGCCGTTGTAGCTATTATTATGTTTGTTGTATTTGCAGCGCTGTTATTTCTGGGCTGTCCAATATCTGTAACTATTGTCATTGCGTCTATTGCCGCAGGTATTTCTTCTCTTTCCTGGGATCAGATCACCTTTATTACCATGCAGAAAATGAACAGTGGGGTGGAGAGCTTTTCTCTGCTGGCCATCCCCCTGTTTATCCTGGCAGGAAATATCATGAATAACGGCGGAATTGCCAAAAGGCTGGTAGATTTTGCAAAATTATTTGTGGGCTGGATCCCAGGATCCCTGGCTCAGGCAAATATCGTAGGAAACATGCTGTTCGGCGCCTTATCCGGTTCCTCTGTAGCGGCAGCCTCCGCAATGGGCGGCTGTATCTACCCGATCCAGAAAGAAGAGGGCTACGATCCGGCCTTTGCCACAGCAGCCAACATTGCTTCCGCACCTACCGGACTTCTGATCCCGCCCACCAGTGCTTTCATTGTGTACTCAACTGTGGCAGGAGGGGTATCCATCTCCACTTTATTTATGGCCGGATATATTCCCGGCATCCTGATGGGGCTTGGTTCCATGGTAGTTGCCTTTGTCTACGCAAAGAAGCACAAATATCCTACCACCGGATGGGTAGGTGTGAAAGAAGCTGTGGGGGTAACTTTAAGAGCGATCCCCAGCCTTCTTCTGATCATCATCGTCATCGGCGGTATTGTAAGCGGTATCTTTACCGCAACAGAAGGGGCCGGTATCTGCGTGCTTTACTGCCTGATCCTGTCCATCTGCTATAAAAGTATTAATGTTAATTCTTTTATGAAGATCCTGGTAAGCAGCGCCTGCACCAGCGGCATTATCCTGTTCCTGATCTCTGCTTCCTCCGCTATGTCCTTTGTTATGGCATATTCCGGAATCCCTGCGGTGATCAGTGATGCCCTTTTATCTGTATCTTCTAATAAATTTGTGATCTTTTTCCTGATGAATGTGATCTTACTGATCGTAGGTATGTTTATGGACATTACACCGGCCATCCTGATCTTTACGCCGATTTTCCTGCCCATAGCCCAGAGTCTGGGAATGACCGATATTCAGTTTGGCGTTATGCTGATCTTTAATATGTGCTTAGGAAACATGACCCCTCCGGTAGGTTCTGTGCTTTTCGTAGGCTGCGGGATCAGCAAGATCAGCATCGAAGCAGTGGCAAAGAGACTGCTCCCGTATTTTGCGGT
>CALWSM010000010.1 GCA_944384185.1 uncultured Blautia sp.
TAATTCTGAAAAAGATATCCTACCTTCCGCTCCTGAGGCTTCAGATTGATCTTCCTCTCGCTGTCGAAAAGCACCCTGCCGTCCAGGACGATCCTCCCCTGATCCGGTTTTTCAATTCCTGCCACAGCCTTCAGCGTCATACTTTTTCCGCAGCCGGAAGCCCCCAGAAGACCGGTAATGCCTCCGGGATGTTCCAGATCTACAGAAAGCTGAAAATCTCCCAGTTTCTTCCGTATATGGATGGAGAGACTCATCTTCTCCCACCTGCCTTTCTGTTCCGGCGCTCCAGCATATTCACCGCCAGCAGGATTATGGTTGAGATCACCACATTTACCATGACCCAGAGAAAGGCTTCCTGCTCATTATTCGTCCGCCAGAGCTGGTAAACCGTGGTGGATATGGTGGCTGTCCGCCCCGGAACATATCCGATGAGCATACTGGTGGCTCCGTATTCTCCCAGAGCCCTAGCAAAAGCCAGGACCGTCCCCGCCAGGATCCCCTGGCGGCAGGCCGGCATCCGGATCCGCCAGAAGATATAGGTATTGGATAGTCCCAGGGTCTGTCCGGAATAGGCTAAAGTTGTATCAAAGCTTTCAAAAGCCCCTCTGGCTGTCCGGTACATCAGGGGAAAGGCCACCACCGCCGACGCCACGATGCCTCCATACCAGGTCATGGCAAACTGTATGCCGAAATCCGCTAAAAGCCTGCCCAGAGGCCTTTGGGGTCCCAGCAGGACCAGCAGAAAATAACCGCATACCGTAGGCGGCAGTACCATGGGCAATGTTAAGACCACGTCCAGAATCCCTTTCACCCCCCTGGGAAGCCGGGCGATATAATAGGCCGCCGGGATTCCCAGGAAAAATACCAGGGTGCAGCTCACTGCTGCAATACGCAGGGAGTTCCAGAGAGGATACCAATCCGTCATCATCCTGCCTCCACCCTGGAGAAGCCTACTTTTTCAAAGATCTCCATACAGGGATCTGTCTGCAGGAAATCCAGGAAAGCCTGAGCCTCTTCCGGATACCGGCTGTTTTTCATAACTGCGGCAGGATAGATCACCTGGCCGCACATTTCCGCCGTGGCATAGTCTGAAGCCGTAAGCCCTGCGGAGTAAGCGTCTGTACAATAGATCACGCCGCAGTCCACAGTGCCTTCCGAAACCTGGGTAGTTACTTCCTTTACATTACTGCCGTAAGAGATCCGGCCGTCTGCGGCCAGCTCCTCTTCATTCAGACCGTAATACGCCAGGATCTTCTGGGTATACTGTCCTACCGGCACGTCGCTGTTTCCCATTCCGAGAAGAATGGTTCCTTCCTTCAGAGCCGCCGCCATATCGTCAAAAGTCTCTAACGGTACGCTGCTGCTCTCGCTGACACATAGCACAACCTTATTTTCCAGGATATCGATCCTGGAATCCTCCAGCACAAGATCCAGTCCTTCCGTGTTCACCGACGAATCTGCCCTGCTGTCCATCTGATCCATCTGGGTCTGTCCTGCGGAAATAAAAAGATCACAGACGGCGCCTTCCTGGATCTGGGTCTTTAAGGTTCCTGAGGAATCAAAATTAAAGACCAGGCTTACATTGGGCTGCTCTTCTTTATAGAGCTCACTGATCTGTGTAAGCGTCTCTGTGAGAGAGGCTGCTGCAAATACCGTCAGTTCCGTCTCTTCTCCTCCGTCAGCCGTTTCTGTGCTGCCAGAAGCTGTTCCTTCAGCCTCTGTTCCCTCTGATGGGGCTTCTTTGGCGGATTCCTCAGATGTTTCTGCGCCGCTTTCCCCGGCGCATGCTCCCATGGCGAACATCATTGTGCCTGCCAGCAGTACTGCAAAAACCTTTTTTTTCATTTGCTTTCTCCTTTCTTGTTCAGAAATTTTATATACAAAACGTGGATTTACACGCTTTGCTCCTAAAGCTATCAGAAAATACAGGTTTTACTCCTGCAAGCAAAAAATATTTCGTGGTTCTTTGTAAATTGTAGGTTCATTATAGCAATCTTTTTTGATTTTCTCAAGCAGGTTCCTCTATTTTAACGATTTCTCCTTCCCGGATCCCGTAACTTTCCTCATTATTTTTTCTCCATCTCAGGTCTTCTTTTTTATCCCCGAGGAAAAACAATTTCCGTTCTTCCTCCGGCGCCGCAGCGGCAAAAAATTTATCTTTTTTATTCCATATGGTAACGATCTCCCCATATCCTGCAGGATTTTTTCCTCTATAGTAAAGCTCGTTGGCCAGCACCCGAATCCCATTTTCTGTGATCCCCTGTGCCTCCAGCCAGAAACGGATCACGTTTCCTAAACCTGCGGAAACGATCCAGACCGGCAGGCTTTCCCTTCTGCAGAATTCCAGCAGCTCCAGAGCTTCTCTCCGGGGCGGCAGCAGCTCTGCCGTCTTTTTTAATATCTCCTCGCTGATCTTCTCCCTTACATACAATTCCATCTGTTTCTGCCACCAGACTTCCGCCTTTTTATACAGCTCTTTTTTCTCCTCTTCCTTCCTCTGCAGATCCCCTGCCGCCTCCAGAATCTCTCTTCCCATTTTCTGAAAAAGCCGGTCCCGTCCTGCGGCCAGCCCGGAGGCTTTCCCCAGTACATGGACAGCCCCGTGAAGAGAGCTTCCGGAGAGGGTCAGAGTTCCGTCAAAGTCCGTCACCAGTATTCCCCTGCTCCGGAGCAGACCCTCTTTGATCCTGTTCATCCTCGGTTCCTCCATAATACCGCTCCATTACGGCATCCGCCGCCGCCCAGGCGGCCTTTTCCGCTTCTTCATAGGCTTCCAGCATTTTCCGGCCTTCCGCCGTGAGAGTGGAACCATTCTTCCTCATACGGTGCAGCAGCTGTATCCCCAGCGCCCCTTCCGCCTGGCGCACGATACGCCAGGCCTTGCTGTAAGCCATTCCCATATGCCGGGCCGCCAGGTTCAATGAGCAGAACTGGTCCACACCGTGAAGGAGATCCGCCACTCCCCTGCCAAAATATTCATTTTCTTTATCCTCCCGGCGCTTGATACGCAGCCGGGCAATATAATAAAATTCGTTCATCTGCGTTCCCTCTGCCTCTATGTCTTCTCTTCCTTCTCTATCCTGCGCTTTCCCCGGTAGCGGGGTCCATCCTCCAATCCTGCCGCTCTCCAGGTACTGCCAAGTTTCCTTCCTTTCCACTCCTTCGGAAGCAGGCCGCCGGCTTTTTCCTCCATCCCCCTCTCTGTGGTAAGCCCCTGGATCCTAAGGTTCTCTCCTTCTCTCACGACCCGGTAATCCACCACCCACGGGAGCCGGAAGATATAGTCGTCCAGTTCTTCCATTTCTCTCCCCTCCCCGATCCTGCTGACCCGATCCAGCCGCCGCAGGCAGCAGCCGCAGGGACAGATTCCCGGCAAAAAGCGGCTTCTATCCCCTGTGCGGTAGCGGATCAGGGGCATAGCCCGGGCTTCTGTCAGCGTCACTGTAAGCTCTCCCCATTCTCCTTCCGGCACCGGCCTTCCCTTCTCATCTACAATTTCCCCGATCATATCGTTTTCTCTCAGATGCATTCCCTGAAAGGCCGGACATGTGACAGCCCCTCCAAGTCCCATTTCCCGGGAGCCGTAGTGGGGATACAGTCTGGCGCCCAGCAGCTCTTCGATGGACTTTATCACCCCAGGCGGGCAGGCGTCGCCGCTGACCAGTCCTCTTTTGATACTGTTCTCCGGCTTCATGCGGAGCAGAGACAGCAGCAGTACAGGAGGGCCTATAAAGGTATCCGGCCTCTCTTTATCCAGAAGCTCCAGCATTTCCCCGAAGGTTTTCCGATTTCCTGCGGGCACCGGCACAGCTCCCAGCCCTTCCACCGCTTCCTGTATCAGCTCTCCCAATCCTCGGTCTCCCGTATAGGGCATGGCGATCATAGACTTTTCTCCCGGATCGATCAGTTCGGACAACCCTGCTGCAAAAAAGGACACCGTCCGGTCATTGTCCCGGCTGGTGTAAAAGACTCTTTTTGCAGGCCCTGTGGTTCCGGATGTTTCCCAGCTCCGGACTCTCTCGATCTCTGACTGGCTGACCAGGACCATCCCGTTCCCCTGTTCGATCAGATCCTTCTCTGTAGTAAAGGGCAGAGTTTCCAGTTCCTTCAGAGAATCCAGACGCCGGGGCAGATTCCGGTAAAATCCCTGCCTGGCAGATTCCCTTTCCAGAAGCCGGTTCAGTTTTTCCAGCTGCAGTCTCTCTATCCCCTGACGGTCCAGGGTTTTTATCCCTTCCTTCTCTTTGACCCAGGAATCCAGTTTCGCTATGTTCATCTGTACAAAGTCCTCCCATCCGCTCCGGTCAGATTATAAATGCAGAACGGCACCATGCCGTACCGGCTGTCCGTTTCCAGAATATAGCACCGGCGCAGACGGTCCAGTTCCAGATTCCAGGCGTCCTGGAACAGCATACCGGAAACCGCCAGGGTATTTCTGTGGATCTCCTTCAGAAAGTCATCCAGCGAAGAGGTATCCAGAACCAGTCTTCCCGTGTCTTCCCCGCAGCAGCAGGTTTCTTCCTGAGGCAGCTCCCCACAGCAGCCCCCTTCTTCCCGGGGCGGCTCCCCGCAGCAACAGGTTTCTTCCTGAGGCGCTTCCCCGCAGCAACACTCACCGGCTCCTGTCCACTGGCGGGCTACAGAATCCCGGGCCTGTTCCGACAGGCCGGAAGTCCTGGGCTCCCCATGAGCCAGAAGCTTCATGGAGCCGTCTTTCTGTCTGAGATAATTGGCCTGGAAGGTACAGTAAGGATTGGTGGCTCCTCCTCCGGTAAAATCCCCGGCGCTGATCCAGCCTTCTGTCTGTTCTTCCATAAGGGCCAGCATTTTGGGTATGGTGATCCGGTAACTGCCTTTGGCCTGGCTGCAGCGCCCGAAATAACTGACCGGCTGAAAATGGACCCCTCTTACCGCCGGCATCCGGCTTCTGGCATAAGAAAGGATCTCCCCCACCTGGTCTTCATTGACTCCCGGAGCGATGACCGGAACCAGCACCACGCCCAGTCCTGCCGCCTCGCAGGCGTCGATGGCCTTCTTCTTGATCTCCAGCAGAGGGCGGCCTCTTAAAGCCTGATATACGTCATCTTTCAGGCCGTCAAACTGCAGGAAGACACAGGAAAGCCCTGCTTTTTTCAGCTTCTCTGCATATCCCGGCTCTTCTGCCAGACGGATCCCGTTGGTGTTCAGCTGAAAAAAGGTAAAGCCAAGTTTTTTTCCAAAATGAAGGATTTCTTCCAGATCTTCCCGTACCGTAGGTTCCCCGCCGGAAATCTGGAGATTAAAAGGTCCTCCGTGTTCCATGAGATACTGCATCTGGTCTTTCAGCTCCTCCAACGGTACGTCCCGGCCTTGGGGGCCGGATCCGGCAAAGCAGGTGGGGCACCGGAGATTGCATCTTCCGGTCACTTCCAGCAGGACGCAGCAGCCCCGGCGCTGATGCTGTTCGCAAAGACCGCAGTCTAAGGGGCAGCCCTGTCTTTTGGGAAGGGCTGCAGGGATCCTGTCCGGAGGAAGGATCTGTCTGCCCCAGTCCCGGTAGCTTTCCAGGCTTCCTTCCCAGATCAGCGCCTCAGACTTTCCATGCTCCGGGCATTCCTTTACCAGATAGATCCCATCTTCTCTTACTGCTTTTTTTGCCGGCAGGACTTTCAGGCATACGGGGCAGAGGCTCTCTCCCTTTTCCTCTAAATAGATTTCCTGATCTTTCAGCCACTCCTCCATCCGGGCCTTTTCCTCTTCCCAGTTCCCGGCTGTATAATTGATCTTCACAACCTTTTCCTTTAAGATCCCTTTCACCTCCAGCGCTCCCTTCTTTGCAGAAAAGACCGGACGGCGGAACCGATGATTTTCTTTTATCTCAAACCCTTCCAGCCTTGCAGCCAGCTCCTCTCCGGTGATCGGCAGTTCATATTCATAAGTTCTGGCTTCTGCAAAACAGTTTTCTGTCTTTTTCCATTTAAATTCCATCTTTAAAATCTATCCTCCGATCTCAGGCTTTTTCCGTCTCATCTCCGCATAGAGCGGCCACAGCTTCCAGCACCCTGTCCACATCTGTCCTTTCCGTAAAACGGGACAGACTCAGACGTATGGTTCCCCCAGGCGTTCCAAGGTTCTCCATGATCCTTGGAGAGCAGTGGAGCCCTGTCCGGCAGATAATATCATAACTGCCGGATAAAATATCTCCGGCCTCCTCCGGGCTCCAGCCTGGAATTGTAAAAGAAAGCACCGGCATGACCGGAGGCTTTGGCTGGATCACCTGGCAGCCCAGCGCCTTCAGTCCATTTCCCAGATATTGAAGGATTTCTTCGGTTTTCTCCCGGTTCAGGGGATTCTCCTGCGCCCACTGCAGGGCGGCAAGAAGGCCGTGGTAAGAAGGCTCGTTTCCGGTCCCTGCTTCCAGATGGAGAGGCATTTCTTCCGGCATCTCTCTCAGATTGCTTTTTACCCCGGTGCCTCCCAGCACATAAGGCTTCAAAGTAAGCCCCGGCCGGACATAGACCCCTCCGGTTCCCTGGGGTCCCAGCAGATATTTATGTCCCGTAAAAGCCGCCATATCTGCTCCCCATTTTTCCAGCTCCACAGGGATCCAGCCCAGACTCTGGGATACGTCCAGGAGCATAGCGGCTCCGGCGTCTTTCGTCATGGCCGTCAGGGTCTGTGCATCATTGACGGCGCCTGTCACATTGGAGGCATGGATCAGCACGCACAGCCTGGGCCGGTATTTTCTCAGGGCTGCTTTCCACTGCTCCGGCTCTATCCGCCCGGTCTTATCCACATCCAGATAGATCACCCGGATCCCCTGTTTTTCCAGCCGATGCAAGGGCCGGAGCACTGCGTTATGCTCCGCCTTCGTGGTCAGCACCCGGTCTCCCGGCTCCAGAGGGAAACCGAAGACAGCCTGGTTCAGCCCCCAGGTGGAATTGCTGCCCAGGGCGATCCTTTCCGGACAGGAGATCCCCAGCAGAGCCCCCAGTTTTTCCCGTACCTGTTCAAAGACATTAAATTCCCGGATCCCGCCCCTTCCGGCGTCTCCCGGCAGGCTCCTGAGAGCCCGGGAAACAGCCGTGACTACACAGTCCGGTTTCGGCCAGGAGGTAGCTGCATTGTTCAAATATACTTTTCCCTCATAATCTTTCACCTGTCATCACCTCAAATTCTTTTATCAGCCGACGGCAGATTTCCATATCCTGTAAGATACGTTTTTTTACCTCTTTTTTCTCCAGCGCTTTCCGGTATCTCTCCTCCAGAGATACACGTCTGCTCTCCATAGTCAGTTTATCCGCCAGACACACCAGGACCTCCTCTTGGCAAAGAGTATCCGGCTCCTGTGCAAAGCCTCTGTGGGCTCCCGCTACTGCTGCCAGCGCCAGATAGCCCTTTTCCTCCAGAAAGTCCCCCACCGCTTTTTCATGAAAGGGCTCCAGCCGCAGCAGATCATGAAGACAGCCTCCGCTCCTGCAAAGCTCGATATCCAGGAAAGCGCCTGCCTCTGTCAGACGCCGGGCCATCCAGGCCGCCAGTTCTCCTACAGCCCTGCAGTGGGCCCGGATATGGGCAGGGAGATTCACTTCCTCATAGAGCTCTTCACACAGCTTTTGGGAAATCCCCCTGTGCCCTCTGGCGTACTCCCGGATACGGGCAAGGTCTTTCTGATCATCTGCGTCCATCCGGGCCCCTGCATCTGCTGTCTCTACGGTTTTTATCTTCATGGCGCCAAAAGCACCCTGAAGTCCCCCGCCGCCCTGATAGGCCAGCGCTTTCCGGCAGCCTGCCGGGAACAGAAAGGGGGGATGAAGGGTTTTTCCTCCCGAAGCTGGGATAAGGGCCTCTGTCCCCGGCTCTGCCCGGGAAATTCCCTCTTCCAGTCTTTGAAAGGTTTCCGGGGAGGTCAGAGGAATATCCCCGGGAAGAAAAAAGACGCCCTCTCTCTTATCCACAGCCGCAAGTCCCAGCTTCACAGAGGCCAGCATATCCGTATCCTGCCAGGATGGGTTTTCTACGATCTTTACCCTCCCGGGTCCCAGCGCCGCCCTTATCTCTTCTCCCCGGTATCCCACAACCACCGTAATATCTCTTATACCGGCGTTTTCCATGCTTTGGACCGTCATAGCGATCATAGGGAATCCGTTTATCTCCAGCAGCGGCTTGAACCCTTCCATCCGTCTGGATCTTCCCGCTGCGGCGATCAGCCCTGCTCCTTTCATGGCAATCCTCCTTTTTCCGAAAGGAGTTCCACACATTTCTGATAGACTTCTTCCACAAGCTCCGGACATCTTTGCATCTTGTTTCCCGGATTTCCATCCAGGATCTCCCGACAGGTACAGCCGCCGTACCGGCTTTTGGTCCATTCTTCAAACCAGTCCGCCAGCTTTTCCATCAGAATGGAGGCCTCCGGATCCTCCAGCTCTTCCGCCTCTCCTTTTCCCAGAAAATATCCCAGGAAACAGCAGCCTCCGGTAAGAGCGCCGCAGACTCTTCCGGAAAAGCCAAGGCCTCCGTTTAATCCGCTCATAGCCCGGATCAGATCCGGGTCCTCCTTTTCTTCCGATTCCAGAGCCAGGATCATTAAAATCTGGGCGCAGTAGAAGCCCTGCCCCGACAGTTCCAGCATACGCTCAAATAAATCCATTTTCCCCTCCTTTCCTGAGGCAGGCCAGGAAATATCCGCACCCGGCTTTTCCTGCCTCTATGAAAAAATCCATACAGTTTTTCTCTGCGTTTCCGTTCCAAAGGCTCTCCAGGAAAAATTCCTTCCATGCTTCTGTTTCGTCCTTTGTCTCCTCGATCCAAAACCCCGCCTGCTCAAAAGCTTCTTTCCAGCAGTTCCAGGTCAGCGGCTTTCCCATAGACAGGGAAGGCGCCTCCTGCTTTCGGAAAAAAACATCGGCGATCAGCAGACAGCCATCCTTTTTCAGTACCCGGAACGCTTCTTTAAGGGCCGCATTTCCGTCTCCGCAGCCGGAGACCGTGCATTCCGCCAGGCAGCAGTCAAAGCTTTCTCCCGCAAAGTCCAGCCCTCTCATATCTCCCTGCTCCACCTGGGGGCCTGAGGGCTTCAGATCCACCGCCCTTACTTCAAATCCCAGGGCTTGCAGATATACCGCTGTCTTTCCCTCTCCTGCTCCCAGCTCCAGGATCCTGGCAGGAGGACGGATCCCCGGAAGAGCCAGCAGCCTGGCCGTCATCTCCAGCCCGCCGGGATGGCGGCCAATCATTTGTCCTCCAGGCTGCGCTCCACGGTAAGGACTTTTCCTACCGCCAGCTCCTCGGGTACGTAAATATAACCGCATTCCGGACATACCGGCAGTTCTACCGGGAACGCATTGCCAAGATAACTGAAAACCGCCCTTCCTCTGACCAGTTCCTTTTTGCATTTATGGCATTTCAGTTTTCCCATGGGATCCATGGAATAATAAGTTTTTTCTCCCATCTGCCCCTCCTTTACTCCACAGTCATCCGATGGCTGTAAGCGCCATATACCAGATAGCCTTTCTCTGTCTCTGTAAACTTCACCCAGAAGGTAACATTACCCATCCTGGCAGAAGCCGCCAGCCATCCCTTTTCCGGATCCTCTACGGCTTCCCCTGAAGCTTCGTAAGCCTTCAGTACAGCTTCCACATCGCTTTTCAGGATCATACGCCTGTCCATTTCTTCTTCCGCTCCATCTTCATAAAAAACCGGCAGCATATCCTCTCTCCTTATTTCTTCCTTCCAGATTTCCTTCTGGAGTTTTTCCTTTAATCTCAGACGGTTTGCCCTGCGCTGTGACAGATCCGGCACCGAAGGGGCGCCGGTTCCATAGGCCAGCTCCAGGATATGTATGGAGTCCGCTCCTGCCCGGGTCAGCTGATCCCTGCAGGCCATGCAGTAGGTCAGGATCCTTCCGGAGGTCCTGCCCGCCGCAAAGGCCGCCTTCTTTTCCGCCATTTCGGGATCCGCAAAGCGGACCATTCCCCCGTATCCGCAGCAGGGGGCCAGATCCCCGGAAAGAGGCATCTCTTCTACCTTACAGCCCAGAGCCTCTGCGAAATCCCGGATCTGCTCCTGGGTCCTGGCATCGCCTCTGGCTCCGCAGGCGTCCTGTATGGCCACAGTCTGCTCTGTCACCGGTTCTGTTCCCAGTTCCAGGAGAGTCTGCCATACCCCTACTGCGGGAATTTCCGTTCTTTCCCTTAATATCTTCATACAGGTGGGGCAGGCGCAGATCACCTGAGGCTCCCCCATCTCTTTCCAGGCGGTTCGGATCTGTTCCAGCGCCTCTGCGGCCAGGTCTTCTCTCCCTGCCCATTGGGCCAGGGCCCCGCAGCAGCTAAGGAGCAGCCCTACCCCTCCGGTCAGCCTGCCGGACAGGTCCCGGTAAGCAGCCTCTGCGGTATCCGGGGACACGGCAGACGCCTGGCATCCGGGGAAAAACAGATACCGGCAGCGATCATATCCCGGTGCAGATCTGGCCAGAAACCCTTCCCTGCAGGAAAACTGCTGATCCAGAAGTCCGAATTCATGGGCGGAAGGAGGCATTTTCTCCGTCTCCACCATGATCTGCCGGGCCATTTTGCATACCTCCGGATAATCAAATCCGTTGGGACAGGCCGACTTGCACTGCCCGCACAGGTCGCAGGCATTGATCAACCCGTTTGCCATATGATTTCCCATAACGATGGAAAGATTGTTGTAGATCTCCCGGATGGCCCCTCTGGGATTCTTCTTATACTCCTGGAAATACACACAGCCCTTTATACACTCCAGACACTGACACTGTATGCAGCGTCCGGCCTCTGCCGCCGCCAGCTCTCGGTCCGGTTTTTCCCAATCTGTAAAAGCCCGGCTTCCCTCCACGCCGTCCATGGTCACATATAGACGGCTCTCCTGTGGCCCCGGCTTCCGAAGCCCTTCCGAGGAGGCTCCCTGAAGATAACGTTCCGCCTTAGCCGATACATATTTCGCCCACGCCAGTATCCAGGCAGCTCCGTCTTTCTTTTCCCAGCTCTGTTCTGTTCCGAAGATGTTTTCCGGCAGGCCGGTGCGCCACAGATCCGGAGACAGGCATACCGCATCCCCCCATGCCGCCCATTCAGAGACCTCTCCTGCTCTCTCCTTTTTTGTCATACGGAAAAGCTCATAAGAAGCGGTATCTGCCTCTGCCTCCTCCTCTGTAAGTCCCCAGGATAGCAGAGGCTCCTTCCGGTTTTTGCACCGGGTGTACCAGAAGATCTCATAGCCCTTCCTGCCCAGTTCCCAGCAGCAGGCCAGGGCAAAAAGATCGTCGCCCCCTACGATCACCTTTTTATTCTTTCTGGGGATCAGGAAGCGGCTGCCTCTTTCTTTTCCCCCATACAGAGCGCAGGCCTTTTCCAGAGTCCTCACCTGGATCCCTTCCCCGATCCGGGATAAGGCGCAGGCTTCCTGGCAGACTCCGGGACAGCTCTTTGCCAGAAGGTGGAGAAAGGGAGTAACTCTCCGGATCACTCCCGCCCCTTTTACAAAATCCCCCTTTGCCCCGTAGGCGCAGACCGTCCGTATATCCAGATGAAGGGGGCATGCCGCCGTACAGCCCGGAGGGTCTTCTCTGGTGCAGACGGCTTCTCTTCGATGAAGCTCCTCCTGGCCAAAAGCCTGCTTCATTAAATAATGTTTTCCCACAAAGCCCCGATCTTTATGTTCCATATATCCTCTCCTATGTTTAATTATCTATTTCAAGAATAATATTCGGGTAAAACAAAGCGGGGAATCCCCGCTTTGTTCTATATTTTCATTTCCCTGTTTCTTACAGAGCATCCAGCGCAGCCTTTACCACTTCCGGTCTGGCCGGAACTCTGGTGATCCTTGCTCCGGTAGCGCTGTATATTGCGTTAAGGATTGCCGGATGAGGTGCGGCTAAAGGTCCCTCGCCGCAGCCGGCAGCGCCGTACGGGCCAAGAGGTCTCGGGTGGTTTTCCTGATAAACCAGCTCAATATCGTCGGGAATATCATTGGGGTAAGGAATTCCGCATTTTAACAAGCTGGTATGTTTCTTCAGATCCTCAAAGTCCTCTGACAGCGCCAGACCGATACCCTGGGCAATGGCGCCCATAACCTGGCCATCCACAACCGTCTTATTAATGATGGTGCCGAAATCAGATACCATGGTAAATTTTACAACTTTCACCTTGCCGGTCTCCATATTCACCTGTACTACCGGCAGGTTGATACAATACATGTATACGGAGAAGGGATTTCCCTGTGCGGTTTCCTGATCACAGTCTGTGCATGCGGTTGCCACCCATTTTCCTTCATACTTCAGGGGAAGCTTCTCTTCTACCATTTCTTCGTAGGTGCGATACGTGCCGTCTGGTTTTCTCATGGCGTTGACCAGCATCTCTGAGGCAACACGCACTGCATTTCCGGTCATGACATTGGAACGGGATCCTCCGGCAGGTCCGGAATTCGGCGTCTTTCCTGTATCGTTCATCACCAGCTTGATCTGATCCGGCGTAAAGCCTGCCTGGCGGAGGGTTTCATGGGCGTGGGTAAGGGTACCGATATCCGCTCCCTGTCCGTGATCCTCCCAGGAATCATAGATCGTCACCGTGTTGTCCGGGTTCAGCTCTGCCCAGGCTTCTGAAGAGTCCACGCCATCCAGGCCGCAGCCGTAGACACCCAGGGACACGCCGGCTCCATACTTGAATTTACCGTTTTCTCCCTTCTCCTTGTTCAGAGTCTCCGCATAAGCTTTGTTTTTCTGATAATACGGTCTTGCCAGATCATACAGGTCCTCCAGACAGTATACGTCCGGTTTACAGCCATTTGGGGTGGTAGAGCCTGCAGATTCCTTATAGCAGTTCATGGCCCGGAATTCAAAAGGATCGATCCCCATTTTCGCCGCCATCATATCCATTGCGATATCGCCGCCCATGAAAGACTGGGGCGCTCCGTATCCCCGGAAAGCGGCTCCGTATGCATGATTGGTGCAGACTGTCCGCGACCGGTTCCGGATATTGGGAATGTCCACTCCGGCTCCCACAAACTGGCTGAGGCGCATGGTCAGCAGGTCACCGAATTCGGAGTACGGGCCGTGATCGATAAGGTTGTCTCCTTCAAGAGCCAGGATCTTGCCTTTCTCATCAGCCGCCAGTTTGATATGCATAAAACCAGGGCTTCTCTTTCCGGTATAAGTGATCATCTGATACATGTTAAAATTCAGAGCTACCGGGCGTCCTGTGACAAGAGCGGCCACTCCCACCAGGGCTTCTATGGTAGGTGAGAATTTATAGCCGAAGGTTCCTCCTGCATGGAGCTGTATCAGCCGGAGCTTCTCCGGCTCTACGCCGATACCTGCGCAGATCATGGCGTGGTGGAGATGGATCCCGATAGATTTGGAGTGTATGGTCACTCTTCCTTCCTCGTCTATGTATGCATAGGCCACGTCCGGTTCGATGGGCATATGAGGCTGTCTGGAACAATAAGCGTCCATCTCTATAACATTGGGAGCCGTCTCCATGATGGGGGCCGTGTCTTCACCCTTTATACAGTTGGTCTCATAGTAAATATTCGGCGTACCCGGATGGATCTCCACAGCATCCGGATCCATAGCTTCCGGCGCAGACATGTAAGCGGGAAGCACTTCCAGATCAACCTTCACATATTTGGCCGCTTCTCTGGCGTGGGCAACGGTATCTGCGCACACCATAGCGATAGCGTCTCCGTACTGGAACACCTTCTCATCACAGAGGATGGGACGGTCCCAGCCGTCTCCCTTATTTGTAGGGAATGTAATAAGTCCGGTGATCCGGTTCTTTCCGGGAACATCTTTATACGTGATCACCCGGTATACTCCCGGCATCTGCTCTGCCTGAGAGGTATCGATCCCCTTGATCCAGGCATGGGATACTTCCGCCTGGACCAGTGCGATCTGCAAGGTGCCCTCCGGAAGGGCCTTGATCTCATCCGCTCCAAAATCCCAGGCTCCGGTCACCTTTGCCGCCGCCGAAGGACGGGCATAGCTGGTTCCCAGGATCCGGTTATCCGTAGGCTGGAACATAAGATCTTCTTTTGTGATCTCTCCCCGCAGCACTCTGGCTGCGTCCATCACCGCATCGATCAGCGGCTTGTATCCGGTGCAGCGGCAGAGATTCCGGTTTTTATTGAACCATTCCCGGACTTCTGTTCTGGAGGGCGAGGGATTATTCTCCAGAAGCACTTTTGCACTCATAATAAAGCCCGGGGAACAGAATCCGCACTGTGCACAGCCATGTGCGATCCAGGCCGCCTGCAGAGGATGCAGGTCCTCCAGTGTGCCTATGCCTTCAATCGTCTCAATTTTGGCATAATCCGGCACCTTCGCAATTTTCGTAATACAAGAGCGGGTCACTTTTCCGTCCACGATCACATTACAGGCTCCGCAGTGGCCCTCTCCGCAGCCGATCTTACAGCCTGTAAGAAGCAGTCTGTCTCTGAGCACTTCCGCTAAAGACTCGTGGCCCTCTACCACTAAAGTCCGCTGGGTGCCGTTGATCATAAGGATTTTTTTTATCATTCTTCCACCTCCCTATTCTGGTTTTCTTCCTGGATACTGCCGCTGTCAGTCCCTTTTTGCAGCGGCGCTCTATCTTTAAGGCACAGATCCTTAAATTCTCATCTTTTTCTGGTCAAAGCTTTTTCCCTTTGCTACAATAAACATATAGCGTATAAAGGAGAGAGCAGCTTATGGATTTGAAAGAAATTCATGCAAATCAGGTTACAGTAGAGGTCCAAGACGAGGCTACCGGAGAAGTCTTCCGCCGTACTCTGCCAATGGAATATTATGAAACCGCCAATTTTCTCCGGCTCAGCGGAGAAGACAGAAAAGGAAAGCCCAGTGAACTGGTTTTTCTGTCAGATACGGGAATGCGCCGTCTCAGAGATCTCACCGGAAAAGGCCCGGACAAAGACCCCTGCGGCACCCATCAATAATTTTCTGAATCTTTTGCTTTAATTATAATTTGTTTTCAAAATAGAGTCAATGAATTCATTTTTTCCAATTATTCTATTTTGAGAATAATATAATTCTCATTCTCAAAGGGGGAATTTTTCATGAAGATCATCATATTTGGCTGCGGCCAGGGAGGCCAAACCCTGGGTAATCTGCTGTCCGCCTCTGTCCGCCTTCTGGCGTTTGCCGACAATAATCCCCAGACTTGGGGAAAAGAATATGAGGGAATCCCTGTAATATCCCCTGCACAGATTCCTCAAATGGATCCCGACCTGGTCTGGATCGCCATCAAAAATCCAGCGGCCGCCTCCTCTGTACTTTCACAGCTTCAGGATCTGGGATACACCGGTCCTGTGCAGAATCTGTCTGCCCTTCTGGATCAGATAGACTTCCGGCTTGCCACGATCCGGCTTCTGGCGAAAGAGATCCGGCAGCGCTGTCTGCCCGGGGAAATTGCCGAGCTTGGGGTACACCAGGGCGCTTCCGCCCGGGAACTGAACCGGCTGTTCCCGGAAAGAAAGCTTTATCTTTTTGATACTTTTCAGGGCTTTCCGGAAAAAGCCCTTGCTGCAGAAGCTGAAAGAAATCCATCGGTCCGATGGAAAGATGCTTTTCAGGATACCTCTGTTTCTCAGGTATTGGAACAGCTTCCTTATCCGGAGCAGGCAGTAATCTGTGCCGGATACTTTCCGGATTCTCTGCCCTCTGCGCCTCCCCGTTTTGCTTTTGTACATCTGGATCCGGACTTATACGAGTCTGTTGCCCAGGGGCTCCGGATTTTCTGGCCACTTCTGGTGTGCGGCGGTGTCATTTTTGTCCATGATTACCGCAGTCTTCAGTTTCCCGGAGCCGGACAGGCAGTAAAAGAGTTCTGCAGGGAACACCGGCTTACCCCTCTGCCGCTGCCAGATCTCCATGGAAGCGCTTTACTTGTCAAGCAGTCGGAAGACTCCTAAACGCAAGCTAAAAATATGTTTAAAAACGGCAGTCTCAGATCCTGCCGCCAGGAAAGGAGTTCAGATTATGTCAGAATTATATAATCTCATCGCCTCCTGTAATCCCAATCGCCAGAGCCTTATCCTCACAGCTCTGGATGGAACAGCAGCAGGTGAAAAGGCTTTTTTTGCAGATGGTTCTCTTCAATGGGAATCCAGAGAAAACGGATTCTTCTCTCATTTTGCCAGGAAGCTTCCGGATATTTCTGCTCCCGGTATTATCACCGAGAGCAATACCCGGATCTTCTGTGAATTTCCGGCTCATGAGCAAAAGCTGGTGATCTGCGGCGCCGGCCATGTATCCATTCCGGTGATCCGGATCGGCCGTATGATCGGCTGTACGGTCACAGTTCTGGAGGACCGCCCCAGATTTGCCGATAACGCCAGAAGAGCCGGTGCAGATACTGTGCTCTGTGAGCCCTTTGAAGAAGGGCTGAAAAAAATACCCGGGGATACAGATACCTATTTTGTCATCGTGACCAGAGGCCACCGTTACGATCAGATGTGTCTGGAAAAGATCATGAAAAAAGAGCACGCCTATATCGGCATGATGGGAAGCCGGGCCCGGACTGTGAAAGTAAAGCAGGCTCTGCTTGAACAGGGAGCAGATCCCCGGATTCTGGAATCTGTACATACCCCCATCGGTCTGCCTATCGGAGGGGAAACTCCGGAAGAAATCGGCGTTTCTATCATAGCTGAAATCATACAGGAAAAAAACCGCAGCCGGAAGCGGGGCGGTTTTACAAAAGAAATCCTCAGGGCAATCCTTGATGAAGAGGACAAAGACATGAAAAAGGTCCTGGCCACTATTGTAACCAAAAAAGGCTCCTCTCCCAGAGAAGCCGGAACAAAAATGCTGGTTTACCAGGATGGCCGGACTGTGGGAACCATCGGCGGGGGCTGTCTGGAAGCAGATATCCTTCAGAGATCTCTCCGTCTTATGTCCCAGGAAAACCTCCCTCTTGTGCTTCATCACGCCGACATGACCGGAAAAGACGCCGAGGACGAAGGCATGGTCTGCGGCGGTATGGTAGATGTTTTATTAGAAGTTCTGTAAATCGAGTAGGGGAGATTTTCTCTCCCCTCTCACACCACCGTACATGCTATTCGGCATACGGCGGTTCAACATTTCTGTTGGATGGTGTGGTCTTTCACGATTTGCCCCGCCCACTTGCGGAACTGTACCGCCCGCTGATTATTCACTTTGAACCCAACGGCAATAATCATCTGAAGATTGTAGTGATCCTGGGTGCGGCTGACCTGCCGATTAGCTTCGGTTTGAACTGTCAGGTATTTCTTGACAGTTGCCTCCGGTGTCAGCTCGCCGTCTGCATAAATCCGGTTTATATGCTGAGAAATCGTCTGCTTGGTCACATCATACAGCGCCGCCATCATTTTCTGCGTCAACCAGATATTTTCGTCTTCATAGCGCAGTTCAAAGCTGGTATCGCTCTCCCCGGTGGAAACCACAAAGGTCAGATATTCCGCCGCCGAGCTACGGATCGCCAATTCCTTTTTCTTTTTGCCCGCCATATTACAGCACCTTCCTTACTGTGTCAGGACTGTATGCAGCAAAAATCTGCTTCATAATCAGCGGGGCTATAGTAAACATCCTTCATGTTGGAAGTATCACATTTCAAAACACGGAATCCGATATTGCGTTCTTGTGTCGTCAAAGGATTTTCTTGTTTGATTTTTTTACCAGCACGACGGATACGTTCTTTTGCAAGCTCTGGAATAATATGCGGACGATTAAGTTCATCCAAAATAGATATTGCATTTTCTGCAACACGTCTAGCGTTAGCAGATACACTATTGAGCATAGGATCAATATTCTCTTGTACCTGCACAAGAATATATATACATTCCTTTCCTTCAGTATTAGAACGCATAACAGCTTCCGCTGTTGTCGCCGAACCACTAAAGAAATCAAGAATAATGTCATCTTTTTGTATTCCAAATCCAAGCAAGAACTTAATCAACTCTAGCGCCTTAATTCAAGATAGCTCTTTATTAGGCTTAATATAATTCGGAATTTTTGTTATCATTCTGTTATCGCAAACGGTTGTCAGGATATTCTCCTGGCAACCGCTTTTCTCTGCTGTTCGTTGTTATTTTCCACTTTATTTTGTACTTTCATGTATCAGAAAAACCCGTAGAACCGAAGTTCTACGGGCATCTTACGTTTGGACATAACGTTATCTTGCGATAACAAATCTATATTCAGATTGTATTACTCGATGATAGAAGCAACACGGCCTGATCCAACTGTACGTCCGCCTTCACGGATAGCGAATGTAAGACCCTGGCTCATAGCGATTGGGTGGATCAGTTCGATTGTCATTTCTACGTTATCACCAGGCATGCACATTTCTGTACCTTCTGGCAGTAAGCAAACGCCTGTTACGTCAGTTGTTCTGAAGTAGAACTGTGGACGGTAGTTGTTGAAGAATGGTGTATGACGGCCACCCTCGTCTTTTGTCAGAACGTAAACCTGAGCTGTGAATTTTGTATGGCAGGTAATTGTACCTGGTTTAGCCAGAACCTGTCCTCTTTCGATCTCGTTTCTCTGAACACCACGAAGCAGAGCACCGATGTTATCACCAGCCTGAGCCTCGTCAAGCAGCTTACGGAACATTTCGATTCCAGTTACAACAACTTTTCTTGTCTCTTCTTTCAGACCAACGATCTCAACTTCTTCAGATACATGCAGTGTACCAGCTTCTACTCTACCAGTAGCAACTGTACCACGTCCTGTGATGGAGAATACGTCCTCTACAGGCATGATGAATGGTTTGTCTGTGTCACGCTGTGGATCTGGGATATAGCTGTCAACAGCATCCATCAGTTCCATAACTTTGTCGCCCCACTCGCTGTCTGGATCTTCCAGAGCTTTCAGAGCAGAACCCTGGATGATCGGTGTGTCATCGCCTGGGAACTCGTACTCGTTCAGCAGCTCACGGATTTCCATGTCTACCAGCTCAAGCAGCTCTTCGTCGTCAACCATATCACATTTGTTCATGAAAACAACGATGTAAGGAACGCCTACCTGACGAGACAGCAGGATGTGCTCTTTTGTCTGAGCCATAACACCGTCTGTAGCAGCAACTACCAGGATAGCTCCATCCATCTGAGCAGCACCTGTGATCATGTTCTTAACGTAGTCGGCATGTCCTGGGCAGTCAACGTGTGCATAGTGACGTTTTTCTGTCTCATACTCAACGTGTGCTGTAGAGATTGTGATACCACGTTCTCTTTCTTCCGGAGCTTTATCAATGTTCTCGAAGTCTGTAGCTGTGTTACCAGCAACTCTGTGAGAAAGTACTTTTGTGATAGCAGCTGTTAAAGTTGTTTTACCATGGTCTACGTGTCCGATGGTACCAATGTTACAATGCGGTTTGCTTCTTTCAAATTTAGCTTTAGCCATTTTGAATGTCCTCCTTGTTTAACATGCGCCCCGTCTGGGCAAATTTTAATTTTTATTGTTGCCTCATAACGAGGCGGTTGATATAGTCAACCTGCTATCCTTGATTATATTGCAAATCAAGGATATTTGCAAGGTTTATTTACCTGATTTTCCAGCCAGAACCTTTTCCTGTACAGACTTGGGAACCTGCTCATATTTCTCGAAGAACATAGAGTAGTTACCACGGCCCTGAGTTCTGGAACGCAGGTCTGTTGCGTATCCGAACATTTCTGCCAGAGGAACGAATCCGCGGATCATCTTGCCACCGCCGATGTCGTCCATACCCTCGATACGTCCCCGGCGTGAGTTGATATCGCCGATTACATCGCCCATGTAATCTTCCGGAGTTGTAACCTCAACTCTCATGATAGGCTCCAGAAGGATCGGAGCTCCCTTGGACATAGCATCCTTGAATGCAAGAGAACCTGCAATGTGGAATGCCATCTCAGAGGAGTCAACCTCATGGTAGGATCCGTCGTATACATTTGCATGGATGCCCACTACAGGGAATCCGCCCAGGATACCGGCTTTCATAGCCTCTTCGATACCCTCGCCTACTGCAGGGATGTATTCCTTGGGAATCGCACCGCCCACAACAGTAGATTCAAACTTGTAAGTTTCCTCACCGTTTGCATCCATGGGAGCAAATTTAACTTTACAGTGACCGTACTGTCCACGACCACCGGACTGTTTTGCATATTTGCTGTCAACATCAACTTCTTTGGTAATCGTCTCTTTGTATGCAACCTGAGGAGCGCCTACGTTAGCCTCCACTTTGAACTCACGAAGAAGACGGTCAACGATGATCTCCAGATGGAGCTCACCCATACCGGCAATGATGGTCTGACCTGTCTCCTGATCTGTATGGGCACGGAAGGTTGGGTCTTCCTCTGCAAGTTTTGCAAGAGCTTCACCCAGCTTACCCTGACCTGCTTTTGTCTTAGGCTCGATAGCCAGCTCGATAACAGGATCCGGGAATTCCATGGACTCCAGGATCACAGGATGCTGCTCATCGCAGAGTGTATCACCTGTTGTTGTGAATTTGAAGCCGATAGCGGCTGCAATATCACCGGAATATACTTTATCCAGCTCCTGACGTTTGTTGGCGTGCATCTGCAGGATACGTCCAACACGCTCTTTTTTGCCTTTTGTAGCGTTCAGTACATAAGAACCGGAGTTCATTGTACCGGAATAAACTCTGAAGTATGCCAGCTTACCAACGAATGGGTCTGTCATGATCTTAAATGCCAGAGCTGCGAAAGGCTCCTCATCAGAAGCATGTTTCTCGATCTCATTTCCTTCAAGGTCTGTACCTTTGATCGCAGGGATATCGGTAGGTGCAGGCATGTACTCCAGGATAGCGTCCAGAAGCTTCTGTACGCCTTTGTTTCTGTAAGCAGAACCACAGCATACAGGAACAGCCGCACACTCGCAGGTAGCCTTTCTCAGAACCTTTTTCAGTTCCTCGATAGAAGGCTCCTCGCCCTCCAGATATGCCATCATCAGGTCGTCGTCCAGCTCGCAGATTTTTTCAACTAATTCTGTGTGGTACAGTTCTGCCTCTTCCTGCATATCTTCCGGAATATCGGTAACGGAAATGTCGTCGCCCTTCTCGTCATTGTAGATATAAGCCTGCATCTCAAACAGGTCGATGATTCCTTTGAATTCATCTTCTTTTCCGATAGGAAGCTGTACGCAGATCGCATTCTTTCCTAAACGGGTCTTGATCTGATCTACAGCGTTATAGAAGTTGGCGCCTAAAATGTCCATCTTGTTGATGAAAGCCATACGAGGTACATTGTAGGTGTCAGCCTGACGCCATACGTTTTCTGACTGGGGCTCAACACCGCCCTTAGCACAGAACACACCAACAGCGCCGTCCAGAACACGCAGGGAACGCTCAACCTCTACGGTGAAGTCTACGTGTCCAGGGGTATCAATGATATTGATACGATGCTCTAATGCCCCGGCTTTTGGTTTGGTCTTCTCTTCCAGTGTCCAGTGACATGTTGTGGCAGCGGAAGTAATTGTGATACCTCTCTCCTGTTCCTGCTCCATCCAGTCCATGGTAGCAGTTCCCTCATGAGTATCACCAATCTTATAGTTTACACCGGTATAGTATAAGATACGCTCTGTCAGAGTTGTCTTACCGGCATCGATATGTGCCATAATACCAATGTTTCTGGTTCTCTCTAATGGATATTCTCTTCCAGCCAATTGGATTTCCTCCTCTTAGAAACGATAGTGAGCAAATGCTTTATTTGCCTCAGCCATCTTATGCATGTCTTCTTTTCTCTTAACAGCTGCGCCGGTATTGTTCATAGCGTCCAGCAGCTCGTTAGCCAGTCTTTCTTCCATGGTCTTCTCGCCTCTTTTGCGGGAGAACATGGTCAGCCAGCGAAGAGCCAGCGCCTGACGTCTGTCCGGTCTTACTTCGATAGGCACCTGATAGGTAGCACCACCGATACGTCTTGCTTTTACCTCTAATACAGGCATGATGTTGTTCATTGCCTCTTCAAATACTTCGATTGCCGGTTTGCCGGCTTTTTCTTCCACTCTGGCGAATGCTCCGTACACGATCTTCTGAGCTACACCTTTCTTACCGTCCAGCATGATGCTGTTGATAAGCTTTGTAACTACCTTGCTGTTGTACATTGGATCAGCCAGAACATCTCTTTTCTGAATATGTCCTTTACGTGGCACGTTACTTCCCTCCTTAATCATTTCGATTAAATCATAGGTACTCACACAAACTATTCTGCATGTTCGCACTCGGTAGCTTCTCTATATAAACCCGCAGCCACTTATGGGCTTAATGGAATCCCGGTACAATTTAATAGTTCTCTGTGACTTCTATGAATTCATCATAACGGTCCGAGCCGTTATTCTGGATTTTTAAAAGTTACTCGTTCAATTATTTTTTCGGTCTCTTAGCGCCGTATTTAGAACGGGCCTGACGTCTGTTAGCAACGCCTGCGGTATCCAATGTACCACGGATGATGTGGTATCTGGTACCAGGTAAGTCTTTTACCCTGCCGCCACGGATCAGAACAACGCTGTGCTCCTGTAAGTTGTGGCCTTCTCCCGGAATGTAGCTTGTTACTTCGATTCCGTTTGACAGACGAACTCTGGCGATCTTTCTAAGAGCTGAGTTAGGCTTCTTAGGTGTAGCAGTCTTAACAGCGGTACATACACCTCTCTTCTGTGGAGAAGACATATCGGAAGTTTTTTTCCGTAAAGAGTTGTAGCTCTTCTGAAGTGCAGGTGCTGTAGACTTCTTGGTTGTAGTCTGGCGTCCTTTTCTTACTAACTGATTAAATGTTGGCATTCCTTTTCACCTCCTGTAGAATTTGCGGATCCTTCTATATATAGAAGGAACAGTGGCTGCCAGTTATTCATCTCTGTGAATAAACTTTTTCGCACACAAAAAAAACTTGCGTATTTTTGCACGCTCTCTCATTATATCCACCATAAATTTCTATGTCAAGGATTTTTTCAATTTTTATTCTCTAGTCCCCCAGTTTTTCCAGTTTTTTCTCCAGGATACGCAGTACAGACTGATCCAGCCGCTCCTGAGAGATGGTTCCGTTTCCCACGGCGTCCAGGATTCCCTGATATGCTGCCTGAAAATCTTCCGGCATCAGGATCATGTCCACCCCTGCCGTAAAGGCCTCCACAGCCGCCTGGGCAGATCCGTAATGTTCTGCGATCGCTCCCATGTTCATGGCGTCGGTAATGATAATGCCCTCATATCCCATCTCATTGCGCAGGAGATCTGTAATAAACTCCGAGGACAGGGACGCCGGCACGTCCTGAGAGATAGCGTTTGGCGCAGAGATGTGGGATACCATCACAAAATCTGTACCTGCTTCAATTCCTTTCTCAAAAGGCAGCAGATCGCTGGCTTTCATTTCTTCCATAGTTTTCTGTGTATACGCATATCCCTCATGGGTATCTCCCACTGTCTGCCCATGTCCCGGAAAATGTTTGATACAGGCAGAGATCCCCTGATCCTGAAAGCCCTGCACCGCCTGGGCGGCCATTTCTCCCACCAGGGAAGGGTCTGTGCCGAAGGAACGGTCTCCGATCACTGTATTCTCCGGATTGGTAATGGCGTCTGCATCCGGGGCAAAATCCATATTAAAGCCCAGTTCCTTCAGATAAGAGGCAATGGTTACTCCAACCTGATACGCCTGAGCCGGATCCCCGGTATCCCCGATGCTCCGCATATTGCTGTATCGCATCACGGAAAACTGAGAGTTTCCAGCCACCCGGGCCACCCGGCCCCCTTCTTCATCCACGCCCAGCCATACCGGAACCTTCATCACTTCTTTTGAATAATTCCAGGTATTCTCCAGCATAGACCGGGTCTGGGCAGGATCCAGGATATTTTTTCCGAAATAAACAATTCCCCCTACCGGATGAGCGGCCAGAGCCTGTCTGGTAGCGTCCCCTGCCACAGTGGCTGTCTCCACCCCTGTAATAGCCTCCGGCGTCACAAAAAAGATCTGCGCCGCTTTTTCCTCCAAAGTCATAGAAGCCAGCAGTTCTTCCGCCCCGGCTCCTGAGAGCTGGTTTTCTCCAGCGCCCTCCTCTGACGTTTCCTCTTGTACCGGCTCAGCTTCCTCCGGGTTTTCTTCCCTCTCAGGAGCCGGTTCTTCGGTCTCCTCTTCCTCTCCGGAAAGCTCCTCTCCAGCCTCCTGGCCGGAAGCGGACTCCTCTGCTGTACTCACCGTTATATCTGTATTCTCTTCCTTCCCGGTCAGCGTCAGCACCGCCAATACGCCGATCAGGATCAGGATCACCGCAAACATAATTCCTAATACTATTTTTCCTGCTTTCATAAAACCTCCTGTTTTCTGTGTTAGGGCGTACAAAAGGCCGCTCCAGTTTTTTCTGTCAGCGGCCTTTTGTATGTTTTCTTTATTCTTCTATAAGTTCAGCTTCTTCCTCGTCTTCGGAAAGCTCTGCTTCTTCCTCCTCCAGAACACTTTCATCCAGAATCTCCTGATCCTGAACTTCATCTTCCTGGATATCCTCTTCCAGCTCCAGATCTTCTTCCTCTTCCTCAGAGGTCAGGTCTGTATCCAGATGGATATTGGAATATTTTTTCATACCGGTTCCGGCCGGGATCAGCTTACCGATCAGAACATTTTCCTTCAGACCGATCAGCGGATCGATCTTGCCTTTGATCGCTGCCTCTGTAAGAACCTTTGTGGTCTCCTGGAAGGAAGCTGCGGACAGGAAGGAATTTGTAGCCAGGGAAGCCTTGGTGATACCCAGCATCACCTGCTTGCCCTCTGCCGGCTCTTTCCCTTCGGCGATCAGCTCCTGATTCTTCTCCTCATATTCCAGGACGTCTACCATTGTGCCCGGAAGGAAATCCGTATCTCCATTATTTTCTATACGGATCTTCTTCAGCATCTGACGCACGATAACCTCGATATGCTTATCGTTGATCTCAACACCCTGGAGGCGGTAAACTCTCTGGACCTCCCGGAGCATATAATCCTGTACGGCGCGGACGCCCTTGATGCGAAGGATATCGTGAGGATTTACGGAACCTTCTGTCAGCTCGTCTCCGGCCTCCAGATAATCTCCATCCTGAACCTTGATACGGGAGCCGTATGGGATCAGATAAGTCTTAGATTCTCCGCTCTCATTGTCTGTCACAATGATCTCACGTTTTTTCTTTGTGTCTTTCAGTGTAGCCACGCCTTTGATCTCCGTGATAATAGCAAGACCTTTCGGTTTCCTTGCCTCAAAAAGCTCCTCTACACGGGGAAGACCCTGGGTAATATCACCGCCGGCCACACCGCCGGTATGGAAAGTACGCATGGTAAGCTGTGTACCTGGCTCGCCGATAGACTGGGCTGCGATGATACCGATAGATTCTCCAACCTGTACCGGCTCGCCGGTAGCCATGTTTGCGCCGTAACATTTTGCGCAGACACCGATCTTACACTTACAGGTGAGAATGGTACGGATCTTCACTGCATCGTAAGGCTTGCCGTCCTCTCTTACTCCGTCTTTAACCACACGGGCCGCACGTTTCGGAGTGATCATATGGTTTGCCTTAACGATCACGTTGCCGTCTTTATCTTTAATCGTATCGCAGGAGAAACGTCCTGTAATACGCTCCTGAAGACTTTCGATCTCTTCCTTGCCATCAGCAAAGGCTTTTACCCACATACCCGGGATCTCGCCTTTGCCCTCGCAGCAATCTACTTCCCGGACGATCATTTCCTGAGAAACGTCTACCAGACGTCTGGTCAGGTATCCCGAGTCAGCAGTACGAAGAGCCGTATCGGACAGACCCTTACGGGCTCCGTGAGCAGACATGAAATATTCCAGTACGTCCAGACCTTCACGGAAGTTTGACTTGATGGGCAGCTCGATGGTATGGCCGGTTGTATCGGCCATCAGGCCACGCATACCTGCCAGCTGTTTGATCTGCTTGTCAGATCCACGGGCGCCGGAGTCCGCCATCATGTAGATGTTGTTATACTTATCCAGTCCGTCCAGCAGCGCCTTTGTCAGGGCGTCGTCAGTCTTCTTCCAGGTATCTACAACTTCTTTGTAACGCTCTTCCTCTGTAATGAGACCGCGCTTAAAGTTCTTGGTGATCAGGTCTACCGTATCCTGGGCCTGCTGGATCATTTCCGGCTTCTGGGGCGGTACGGTCATATCGGAAATGGATACCGTCATAGCCGCTCTTGTAGAGTATTTATAACCCATGGCCTTGATATCATCCAGAACCTCGGCAGTCTTGGTAGCGCCGTGAGTATTGATAACCTTTTCCAAAATCTGTTTCAGCTGTTTCTTGCCTACCAGGAAATCGATCTCCGGAAGGAGTTCATTTCCCGGAACCGTTCTGTCTACAAAGCCCAGATCCTGAGGCAGGATCTCATTAAAGAGCAGACGTCCCAAAGTAGAATGTACATTACCCTGGAGCACGGTGCCGTCCGGCATTGTCTTCCGCTCTCTTACAATGATCTTTGTCTGGAGAGTAATTGTCTGGTTTTCATAGGCCAGGATCGCCTCATTTACACTCTTGAAGGCTTTTCCTTCACCCTTGCTTCCCGGTCTTTCCTGAGTCAGATAGTAGATACCCAGGACCATATCCTGTGAAGGAACGGCTACCGGACCTCCGTCGGAAGGTTTCAGCAGGTTGTTGGGCGACAGCAGAAGGAAGCGGCACTCTGCCTGGGCTTCCACAGACAGCGGAAGATGAACCGCCATCTGGTCGCCGTCGAAGTCTGCGTTGAACGCTGTACAAACCAGAGGATGAAGCTTGATCGCCTTACCTTCTACCAGGATCGGCTCGAAAGCCTGGATACCCAGTCTGTGAAGGGTAGGAGCACGGTTTAACATAACCGGATGTTCTTTGATAACGTCTTCCAGTACATCCCACACTGCAGGCTCCAGCTTCTCCACCATTTTTTTTGCGTTTTTAATATTGTGAGCGGTGCCGTTGGACACCAGTTCTTTCATAACAAAAGGCTTAAACAGCTCAATGGCCATTTCCTTTGGCAGACCGCACTGATAGATCTTCAGCTCCGGTCCGACTACGATAACAGAACGTCCCGAGTAGTCTACACGTTTACCCAGCAGGTTCTGGCGGAAACGTCCGGACTTACCTTTCAGCATATCGGAAAGGGATTTCAGGGCTCTGTTTCCAGGGCCTGTAACAGGACGGCCCCGGCGTCCGTTGTCGATAAGGGCGTCTACTGCTTCCTGGAGCATTCTCTTTTCGTTCCGGACAATGATGTCAGGAGCTCCCAGCTCCAGCAGTCTTTTCAGACGGTTATTCCGGTTGATGATCCTTCTGTACAGGTCATTTAAGTCAGAGGTGGCGAAACGGCCGCCGTCCAGCTGTACCATAGGACGCAGATCCGGCGGGATCACAGGAACTACCGTCATGATCATCCACTCCGGCCTGTTTCCGGATTCCCGGAATGCTTCCACTACCTCCAGACGTTTGATGATACGGGCTCTCTTCTGGCCTGTAGAATCCTTCAGCCCTGCTTTCAGTTCTGCGGATTCTTTCTCCAGGTCAATGGCCTCCAGCAGTTCTTTGATAGACTCGGCGCCCATTCCCACCCGGAAGGTGTCCCCGTATTTCTCTCTTGCGTCCTGATATTCCTTCTCTGTCAGAACCTGTTTGTACTGGAGATCCGTAGTGCCCGGATCCAGTACGATATAGCTGGCGAAGTACAGAACTTTCTCCAGTGTTCTGGGAGACAGGTCCAGGATCAGACCCATTCTGGAAGGGATCCCCTTGAAATACCAGATGTGGGAAACCGGCGCTGCCAGCTCGATATGTCCCATACGCTCTCTGCGGACAGAGGACTTGGTAACTTCCACGCCGCATCTGTCACAGATCACGCCTTTATAACGGATTTTCTTATATTTACCGCAATGGCACTCCCAGTCCTTGCTGGGTCCGAAAATCCTCTCGCAGAAAAGGCCGTCCTTTTCCGGCTTTAATGTTCTGTAATTAATGGTTTCCGGCTTCTTTACCTCGCCGTGAGACCATTCCCGGATCTTCTCCGGAGATGCCAGTCCGATCTTGATGGCATCAAAAGTCAATGGCTGATATACCTCTTTATTTGCTGTTTCTGGCATTGCGGACTCCTTTCCTATTACTCTTCGTCAAGAGTATCATCTAATCCTAAGAATACTTCATCCTCTTCTTCCGGTTCTTCTTCCACGTCCACCAGCTCTTCGCCTTCAAACTCCTGCTTGGTAAAGCCATGGCCGGCATAGTCCTCATTGTCTCTGCCTCTGGAATCGCCCTCAATGATATGGCGCATATCCGTATCGCCGTAATCTACGTTTTCCATGATCTCTACTTCCGTCATATCTTCTCTCAGGACTCTGACGTCAAGACCCAGAGACTGGAGTTCTTTCAAAAGAACCTTAAAGGATTCCGGTACTCCCGGCTCAGGAATATTGTCACCCTTGATAATGGCTTCATAAGTTTTTACACGTCCGATCACATCATCGGATTTTACTGTCAGGATCTCCTGAAGGGTATAGGATGCACCGTAAGCCTCCAGAGCCCAAACCTCCATTTCTCCGAAACGCTGGCCGCCGAACTGAGCTTTACCGCCCAGAGGCTGCTGGGTTACCAGAGAGTATGGACCGGTGGAACGGGCGTGGATCTTATCATCCACCAGATGATGGAGTTTCAGGTAATGCATGTGTCCGATGGTTACCGGACTGTCAAAATACTCTCCTGTACGTCCGTCTCTCAGTCTTACCTTTCCGTCTCTGGAGATGGGAACCCCCTTCCAAAGTGCTCTGTGAGCTTTATTTTCATCCAGGAACTGCATCACTTCCGGACGCAGGGTATCCTGATATTTTTCACGGAATTCTTCAAAATCTTCGGTATTTACATAATCATTGGCCAGTTCCAGAGTATCCTGGATATCTACCTCGTTAGCGCCGTCAAATACCGGAGTGGCGATATTGAAGCCTAAAGCCTTTGCCGCCAGGCTCAGGTGGATCTCCAAAACCTGTCCGATATTCATACGGGAAGGCACGCCCAAGGGGTTCAGTACAATATCCAGAGGACGGCCGTTAGGCAGGAAAGGCATATCCTCTACCGGAAGCACACGGGAAACAACACCCTTGTTTCCATGACGTCCTGCCATCTTATCACCCACAGAAATCTTTCTCTTCTGAGCAATGTAGATACGGACAGCTTCGTTAACTCCCGGAGACAGCTCATCGCCATTCTCTCTTGTGAATACTTTAGCGTCTACAACGATACCGTATTCTCCATGGGGAACTTTCAGAGAAGTGTCTCTTACTTCTCTTGCCTTCTCGCCAAAGATTGCTCTGAGCAGACGTTCCTCTGCAGTAAGCTCGGTCTCTCCTTTAGGCGTAACCTTACCTACCAGGATATCTCCTGCGCGGACTTCTGCGCCGATACGGATGATACCTCTCTCATCCAGATCCTTCAGAGCGTCGTCGCCTACTCCCGGAACATCTCTTGTGATCTCTTCCGGTCCCAGCTTGGTATCTCTGGCCTCTGCCTCATATTCTTCTATATGGACAGACGTATATACATCATCCATAACCAGTCTTTCACTTAAGAGAACCGCATCCTCGTAGTTATAACCTTCCCAGGTCATAAATCCGATCAGAGGGTTCTTGCCCAGAGCCAGCTCGCCTTTGGAAGTGGAAGGACCGTCTGCGATCACATCTCCCGCCTCTACATGCTCTCCTTTAGACACGATCGGTCTCTGGTTGTAGCAGTTGCTCTGGTTACTTCTCATGAACTTTGTCAGATGATAAACATCTTTTGTTCCGTCGTCATTTTTGATAACAATTTCTTTGGAAGCTGCACATTCCACCGTACCGGACTTTCTTGCCACCACGCAGACGCCGGAGTCTACCGCAGCTTTCGCTTCCATACCGGTTCCTACAACAGGAGCCTCTGTGGTCAGAAGGGGCACTGCCTGGCGCTGCATGTTGGATCCCATCAGCGCACGGTTGGCGTCGTCGTTCTGCAGGAAGGGGATCAGGGCTGTAGCCACAGAGAACACCATCTTCGGAGATACGTCCATGTAATCAAACATCTGGCGCTCATATTCCTGAGTCTCTTCTCTGTAACGGCCGGATACATTCTTACGGATAAAATGCCCTTCCGCATCTAACGGCTCATTAGCCTGCGCCACATGGTAATTATCCTCTTCGTCCGCAGTCATATACACAACTTCATCGGTTACCCTCGGGTTCTTGGGATCCGATTTGTCGATCTTTCTGTAAGGCGCTTCCACAAATCCATATTCATTGATCCTTGCATAGGAAGCAAGGGAGTTGATCAGACCGATGTTTGGTCCTTCAGGAGTCTCGATAGGACACATTCTTCCGTAATGAGAATAGTGAACGTCTCGAACCTCGAATCCTGCACGGTCACGGGACAGACCGCCGGGTCCCAGGGCGGAAAGACGTCTCTTATGGGTCAGCTCGCCCAGAGGGTTATTCTGATCCATAAACTGGGACAGCTGGGAGGATCCGAAGAACTCCTTCACTGCAGCGGTCACCGGTTTGATATTGATCAGAGACTGAGGCGAGATTCCCTCAATGTCCTGTGTAGTCATTCTTTCCCGGACTACTCTCTCCAGTCTGGAAAGACCGATCCTGTACTGATTCTGGAGCAGCTCTCCCACAGAGCGGATACGGCGGTTGCCCAGATGGTCGATATCGTCGTCTGTGCCCAGACCGTATTCCAGATGCATATTGTAGTTGATGGAAGCCAGAATATCTTCTTTCGTAATATGCTTCGGGATCAGTTCATGGATCTCCTGGTGGATCGCCGCCTTGATGTCGTCCATATCCTCGTTCTCTTCCAGGATCTTTGCCAGGACAGGATAATATACTAATTCTGTAACATTTAACTGTTTTAATTCTTCTTCACTCAGGTCCACATAATTTCTTATGTCAACCACCATACTGGAGAGAACTTTGATATTCCTCTCCTCTCCCTGGATCCATACATAGGGAACCGCAGCGTTCTGGATCTGGTCTGCCAGTTCCTTGGTCACTGTAGCGCCTGCCTCGGCAATGATCTCCCCTGTGGTAACGTCTACAACTTCTTCCGCCAGCTTGTGTCCTGCGATCCGGTTGCGGAGCATCAGCTTCTTATTGAATTTGTAGCGGCCCACCTTGGCAAGATCGTAACGACGGGGGTCAAAAAACATACTGGTGATCAGGCTCTCGGCGCTTTCCACTGCCAAAGGCTCTCCCGGACGGATCTTCTTATATAATTCCAGCAGACCCTCCTGATAATTCTCAGAGGTATCCTTTGTAAAGCTGGCTAATATCTTCGGTTCTTCTCCGAATAAATCTATAATCTCCGCATTGGTGCCAATTCCCAGCGCACGGATCAAAACAGTAATGGGGACTTTTCTTGTTCTGTCTACACGTACATAAAATACGTCATTGGAGTCGGTTTCATATTCCAGCCATGCTCCTCTATTGGGGATCACAGTACAGGAATACAGGGTTTTGCCCAGTTTATCATGGGCAATTGCGTAGTAAATACCCGGTGAACGCACTAACTGGCTGACGATTACACGCTCAGCTCCGTTGATCACAAACGTACCGGTTTCTGTCATAAGCGGCAGATCACCCATGAAGATCTCATGTGTGGTAATTTCGCCGTTTTCCTTGTTGTGTAATCTCACCTTTACCTTCAATGGTGCGGCATAGGTGGCGTCTCTCTCTTTGCATTCCTCGATGGAATATTTTCTTTCTTCCTCACACAAAGTAAAGCCGATAAACTCTAAGCTTAATTTACCGCTGTAGTCAGCGATAGGAGATATGTCTTCAAAAACCTCATTCAGTCCTTCGTCCAGAAACCACTGGTAAGAATCTTTCTGTACTTCGATCAGGTTCGGCATCTCCAGAACTTCCTTCTGGCGCTGGTAGGTCATTCTCATGCTCTTACCACTAGTTACGGAACGGATTCTGTTTTTCTCCATTGACGTTTCACCCCTTGTATGTTTTAATTTATTTATGTGAAAGCCCTTTTTTAATAGGCTTCCAGGCATAACTTGCCATAATAGTGCATTTCTCACTATATCACAGTTTGTCAACCATGTCAATCCTTTTTTTTACAGTTATTTCCTCCCGTTATTTTTTCTCTTTCAACACATTTTCCTCTGTACATAAATCAGATAAAGACGCAAAAAAGCTGTCTGCAGACCGTTTTTTCACAGCCCGCAGACAGCTTTCTTTTTTTACAGCCCAAAGGCAACTACATTTTTGCCTTTAATGCTCTTCTCTTATTTGCATACCAGATGATCACGCCTACATAAACCGCCGCTGCGCAGATACCGATGATATAAGCGCCCATCCACGGAATGTTAAAGCCGATCTTTGCGTTTGCGATATAGGTGATGGTCACAAATGCGTACCATGCGCCCGGGATCAGAGGCATCCACGCAAATTTTGCTTTTCCATTCTCAAACATCCATACAGAGATGGCCAGGAATGCGAACAGAGACAGGGTCTGGTTCGACCATGCGAAGTAACGCCACAGGATATTGAAGCCGTTCGCATTCATCTTTGCAAATACCAGGATCACTGCAACTAATACAAAGATCACTGCCGCCAGCCCCATACGTTTTGCTTTGGAAGTCTGGTCAATATGGAAAGACTCAGAGATCGCAAGACGCAGAGAACGAAGAGCGGTGTCTCCTGATGTGATCGGAAGAACGATCACTCCCAGCAGAGCGATGACGCCGCCTACAGGCCCCAGGATATGCTTACATACCACGCCGATGGTAGCGGTTGCCAGGGAAGCATCTGCCGCCTGAAGACCCAGGTTGTAAACGCCCATAGCGCCTGCCGCCCATACCATAGCGATGAAGCCTTCCAGGACCATCATGTTGTAGAAAGTCATGCGGCCCTGTTTCTCACTCTTCATAGTACGGGAAATGATAGCCGTCTGTGTAGAGTGGAATCCGGAAAGGATACCGCAGGCAACAGTGATAAAGAAGATCGGGATAAAGTGGTTTCCGTTGAAGTAATCACCGTAAGCCACTGCGCCGTTCCAGTTGTCCCAAAGCTCTACAAGGGGATATCCCTTAACAAAGAGGCCGATAAATACGCCCAGTGCAGAAAACAGCAGGATCGCACCGAAAACAGGATAGATCCGTCCGATGATCTTGTCAATAGGGAATACCGTGGCGATCAGGTAGTAAACAAAGATCACGCCGTAGATCACCCATGTGGAAACAGAGGTTGCCAATCCGTCAAATCCGAATACCTGAGTAGCTGCGATATCGCCGGGGGTATAGATAAATACTGCACCTACCAGCAGAAGCAGCAGACTGCAGAAAACCTGATATACGCCGTATACGCCTTTATTGCTGTATTTGCGGATAGTCTCAGGCATCTGGGAGCCGCCGTCTCTCAGACAGATCATACCGGAAAAATAGTCGTGCATAGCGCCGCCGATAATATTTCCGATCGGTATTGTGATAAAGGCAATAGGTCCGAACAGGATACCCTGGATAGGTCCAAGGATAGGTCCGGTACCTGCAATGTTTAATAAGTTGATCAGACTGTTTTTCCACTCTC
>CALWSM010000011.1 GCA_944384185.1 uncultured Blautia sp.
TGTTCCTATGATGACGGTGGGAAAATATCTGGTATATCTTTTTGTCTCTGAGAATGTAGGGGATATCATCGGCCAGGTAGACATCTATCTGAAATGCGCAGGAGTTTTCCTGATCCCGCTGACGGTGGTCAATGTTTACCGGAACGGGATCCAGGGAATGGGCTATGGGCTTCTGCCTATGATGGCCGGAGTAGCAGAGCTTTTGGGAAGGGGCGCCGTAGCCCTCTGGGCTTCCTGGAAGAGAAGCTACGTGGGAGCCTGTATGGCCAGTCCGGTAGCCTGGATACTGGCAGGCGGTCTTCTGCTTGTCATGTATTTCTGGATCATGAAGCGGCAGAGCCGATACCTGGAAAATTAAGAAGGAAGAGAGAACAGAGGGGCGCCTTTTGTTCTCTCTTTTCTTTTACAAAAAAATGCGGTAAGATAGAAGAAAATCTGCGAGGTAAAAAAGTGAAAAAATTTGTTACGGCAAAATATCAGATAGAGTCAGAGAAAATCCATACGCCTTTTACGGTGGTAATGATCAGCGACCTGCACAACGTAGTCTTTGGAAAGAAAAACCAGAGGCTTTTGGAAGCGATCCGCAGGCTGCAGCCGGATCTTCTGGCTGTGGCCGGAGATCTGGTCCTTGGAAAGCCGGGGGCTTCTTTGGAGGAACCGGAGACCTTTCTGCGGGAGGTACTGAAGATCGCTCCGGTATTTTATGCACCGGGCAATCATGAACAGAGAATGAAGCTTTACCCTGAGACTTATGGAAAAGCTTATCTGGGTTATGAGAAAAGGATCCGGAGGATGGGCGTAAGGCTTTTGGAGAACCGGACGGAGAAGATCCATATCAAGGGACAGGATATAGCGGTTACCGGCCTGGAACTGCCTTATGAGTATTACCTGAAAAGAAAACAGAAAAAACTGGAAACAAAGGAGCTTAGAAGACTTCTGGGGAAACCGGAAAGGGATGTTTTCCAGATTCTGCTGGCCCATACGCCCAAATATGGGAAAGCCTATCTGGAGTGGGGAGGAGATCTGACCTTTTCCGGCCATTACCACGGCGGTATGATCCGGCTGCCTTTTCTGGGGGGTGTGATCAGTCCGGATCTGAGGATTTTTCCGGGCTTCTGCCGGGGGAAATTTTCCAGGGAGGACCGATATCTGATCGTAGGCGCAGGCCTGGGAGAACATACCATACCTCTTCGGGTCTTTAATCCCAGAGAACTGGTGGCGGTGTCCTGTGTGCCGAAAAACCGGCAGGAGAAAGGAAGAAAAAAATGAGCAGAGAAAGTTTAAAAGCAATCGGAGACAATATAGAAAAGGTGATCGTTGGAAAACGGGAGGCCATAGATCTGATCCTCACGGCATTGATCGCTCAGGGACATGTCCTTCTTGAGGATGTGCCCGGTACCGGGAAGACCAAGCTGGCCAAAGCTCTGGCAAGATCTGTAGAGGGAAAATTTTCCAGGATCCAGTTTACTCCGGATCTGCTGCCTTCCGATGTGACAGGACTGAATTACTACAACCAGAAAGAAGGAGAGTTCCGATTTAAGCCGGGACCGGTGTTCTGTCATGTGCTGCTGGCGGACGAGATCAACCGGGCGGCTCCCAGAACCCAGTCCAGCCTTCTGGAATGCATGGAGGAAAAACAGGTGACAACAGAAGGGGAGACCAGAAAGCTGGAAGCGCCCTTCTTCGTGATCGCTACTCAGAATCCTATTGAAAATGCAGGAACCTTTCCTCTTCCGGAAGCCCAGATGGACCGCTTCCTCATGCGGCTGTCTCTGGGAATGCCGAAACGGGAGGAGGAACTTCAGATCCTGGACCGTTTTGAACGGGAGGATCCTCTGGAGGGTCTGGATGCGGTAACCTCTGTGGAGGAACTGAGAAAAGACCAGGAAGCTTATAAAGAAACCTATGTACATCCGGACCTGAAGGGATATCTGGTGGATCTCTGTGAAAAAACCAGGAATACGGGAGAAATCCTGGGAGGGGTCAGCCCGAGAGGGACCATTGCCCTTTACCAGGCTGTGCGGGCCTGGGCTTATCTCCACGGAAGAGAGTTTGTGGTTCCGGAGGATATTAAGAAACTGGCTGTTCCGGTGCTTTCCCACCGTTTGATCCTGGGCGGCGGCTTTCAAAAGGGAGAGGAGCTGATGACCAGGATCCTGGAAGAAGTGCCGGTACCTACTGAGGAGTGGGGAAAAAGATGATATTTTTGCTGATTCTGGCAGGAGGCCTTCTGGCGCAGTTTCTGGCAGAAAAATATTATGAGAAAAACTGGAGCAGAAAGCTGAAGGTGGATATCCGGTTTCAGCCGGAGCCGGTGTTCCAGGGGGAAGAGGGCTTTCTGACGGAGGTTATAGAGAATGACAAGCGGCTGTTTCTCCCGGCTCTTCAGGCAGGGTTTGTTGTGAGCCGGAATCTGTCCTTTGGTCAGGAAGAGAACACCAGCGTATCGGACCAGAGCTATAAAAGAGATATTTTTTCGGTTATGGGAAGACAGCGTATTATCCGCAAGGTATCCTTTGAGGCCAAAAAGCGAGGTTATTATGAGATCCAAAAAGCAGATCTGGTGGCCAGAGGGATCCTCCTTGCCCCAGAGCTGTATCATACCATTCCCTGCAGCACCTACCTGTATGTCTACCCGGGGAAGATAGCAGGGGAAAAGAGAGAGCTCCTTTTCCGCCGGATCACCGGCGTCTATGAGTCCAGGAAAAGGCTTCTGGAGGATCCTTTTTTGTTCCGGGGGATCCGGGAGTATACCCCGGAGGATCCGATGAATAAGATCAACTGGAAAGCCAGTGCCAGAGCCGGAAGTTTTATGGTGAACCAGCATAACTCGGCAGTATCGGGAAATGTCTGCATACTTCTGGATGTAGAAGACGAGACGGTATGGAAGTATGAAGAGATCCATGAAGAAGGGATCCGACTGGCTGCGGCCCTGGCGGAGGATTTTCTGTCCCGGGGGATCGAGGTGGGACTTATTACCAATGGAAGAGACTGCCAGGAAAAATCCGAGATCTTTCTTTCCGGACAGTCCGGCCGGGGGCAGCGGGAGAAGATGCTTCAGTGCCTTGCCAGGATCGACCTGGGAGAAAGAAGCCGGAAATTTTCGGATTGCGTGGAAGAGAAAAAAGACCTTCTTCTGGCCAAAGAAAGCTTCTGCATACTGATCACAAAAAATCAGTATCGGGAACTGGAAGAAGTGATGGGGACGCTGGGAGAGAAGAACCAGGGAAGCCTCTGTCTGGCTACCCTGTATCCGGAAATGGAACTGAAGATAAAAAGCAGGAGGAATCTGGAAGTCCTGCGCTGGGAGGTGAAAAGATGAGAGAAGACAGGATTTTGAAGATATATGGCTTTCTCCACCTGTGGCTTTTGGCAGCAGGGATCCTGTTCCTCCCACTGTATGCGGGAGAAGGCTTCTCGCCGGAAACCGGGGCAAAGCTGCTGTTTTTGGCGGCGCCGGAGTTGGTTCTCCGGGAGATCTCAGTGAGAGGCAAAAAGATCTGGAGCTACCTGGGAGCTTCTCTTCTGGTTTTTGCCCTTTTCTGGTTCCTGGGCGAAGGGATCCTGGAAAAGGCCTGTTTTCTTTCGGGAGCCGTTTTTTTTATGATCCTGTTTTTCTGGCAGAGACTCACAGGAAACAGGGAGGCTTTTTTCCGTCCCTCCTATGTATGCCTCTTGTTCTTTGCTCTGGAATATATTTTTACGCTGTTTTATGATCTGGGAAAACTGGGAAATGTGTTCCTGATCGTTGCCGGAGGTTATTGGCTGCTGATCCTGTGGAGCAGGAACCGGGAGCACTTTCTTGGCTATTGCGGGGATTACGAAAGGCTTTACCGCTTTCCGAGGCAGGGGATCGCTTATGGAAGCCGGCTGATGCTGATCTTCCTTACAGTTTTTACAGCGGGATGCATGGCCCTGCTTCCTGTTCTGGGGATAGACCGGGGGATCCTGGCAGTGCTGGCGCTTATCCGCAGGGGGCTGGCAATACTGTTATCCGGAACAGGTGAAGAAGAGACGCCTCAGGAACTCCCCCAGGAAGAAATGGGACCTCAGCCCATGCTTCCGGAAACAGGAGAGGCGGCTTCTCCTTTTCTGACAGCTCTGTGGGATATTCTGGAAAAGCTGCTTATGCTGGCAGTGATATTGGGAACCCTGGTAGGTATCTGCGCTCTTTTTTACTGGCTGTATAAAAAATACAACAGCCAGGCTTCTGAAAATGGGGATATCCTGGAAGATCTGGAGAGCTCCGGGATGGAAACCAGAGAAAAGATAAAAAGAAAAGTTTCTTTCCTTTCCCCTTTTCTGAAAGGGAGAACTCCCCGGGCCAGGATACGCAGGGCTTATAAACAAAAGCTGGAAAGGCTGGGAAAACCTTCTTCTTTGGCATCGCCTGAAGAGCTGGAAGATCAGGCGGGGCTTTCTCCGGGAGAAAAACGGGAAGAATTCCACAGACTTTACGAAAAGGCCCGCTATGGAAATATCCCCTGCACCCAGGAAGAAGCAAAACGAATGGGAAAACTGGAGAGGGTGGACTTTTTTTGAAAAATGATGTAGAATGGCATGTATATGTGGAAAATCAAGGAGATAGGACACTGGCAAGTAAAAGGGGCAGGAAAATATGGAAACAGGAATTCCGGTGAAGCTGCAGGTCTTTGAGGGACCTTTGGATCTGCTTCTCCATCTGATCGAGAAAAATAAAGTAAATATTTACGATATACCCATTGCGCAGATCACAGACCAGTATATGGAATATATACATCTGATGCAGCGGGAAGACCTGAATATTATGAGCGAATTTATGGTGATGGCGGCTACCCTGATCTCCATAAAGTGCCGGATGCTCTTGCCAAAAGAGGTCAATGAAGAGGGAGAGGAAGAAGACCCCAGAGAGGAACTGGTCCGGCAGCTTCTGGAATATAAGATGTATAAATATATGTCCTATGAGCTCCGGGACCGTATGTCGGCTGCGGCAAAGAATGTATATAAAGGTCCCAGCATTCCCGGGGAGGTCCTCTCCTATAAAGAGCCGGTGGATGCCAAAGAACTGCTGGATGGACTTACCCTGGCAAAGCTGAACGATATTTTTCAGAGTGTGATCCGCAGGCAGGAGGACAAGGTGGATCCGATCCGTAGTAAGTTCGGAAAGATCGAAAAGGAAGAGGTGAGCATGCCTGATAAAATGGAAGAAGTAGAAGCCTACGCCAGAACCCATAAAAAATTTGGCTTTCGGGATCTTCTTTCAAGGCAGTCCAGCAAGGTCCAGGTGATCGTTACCTTTCTTTCTATCCTGGAGCTGATGAAAATGGGAAAGATCTATATCAGCCAGAAAGAGATTTTCGGAGAAATTTATATTGAAAGCTGTATGAAAGGATAAGAATAAATCATGGAACGGAAGAAGATGGAGGGAGCCATAGAGGCCATACTCTTTGCCATGGGGGAGGCAGTGCCGCTGAAGGATATTGCAAAAACCCTGGGTCAGGATCTGGAGACTACCGGAAAGGTTATCCGGAATATGATGACGAAATACCAGGCAGAGGACAGAGGAGTCAAGATCATTGAGCTTGAAGATTCCTATCAGATGTGTACGAAAGAAGAATACTATGATTCTCTGGTGGCCATGGCTCTGCAGCCCAAGAAGGCGGTTCTTTCCGAAGTGGCGCTGGAAACCCTGTCGATCATCGCTTATAAGCAGCCGGTGACAAAACTGGAGATTGAAAAGATCCGGGGGGTAAAGAGCGATCATGCGGTCAATAAGCTTATCGAGTACGGCCTGGTGAGAGAAGTGGGGCGTCTGGACGCTCCGGGAAGGCCGATCCTGTTCGGGACCACGGAAGAATTCCTTCGGAATTTCGGCGTTCAGGGATTGGATGATCTGCCGGAGATCGATCCGGTGCAGATGGAAGATTTTAAAGCAGAAGCAGAGGAAGAGATCCAGCTTCAGCTGGACGTATAAAAGGATACTGCAGACAGGCGGAGAACTGTTTGTGGTATCTTTTTTTGCGCCTGTTCATACCTTACTAAATAGGGAGCGCAAAGGCTGCTTTTTAGAAGGGGAGGAGTGACAGGTATGAAAACAAGAGTGAAATTATGGCTGGCAGGGATCCTGGCCGGTCTGGAGATCCTTTGGTTTCCGGCCAGGGTGCTGGCAGAGGAGCCGGTACGGGAACCGGACAGCCTTTATGCGCTGTCTGCGGTGCTGATGGACGGGGATTCCGGCAGGGTGCTCTTTGAAAAAAACGGAGAGGAACAGCGGCCAATGGCCAGTACAACGAAGATCATGACCTGTATCCTGGTCCTGGAATCCGGTAAGCAGGAGGAAACTGCCCGGACCTCTGCCTATGCCGCTTCTATGCCGGAGGTACATATGGGGGCAAAAGAGGGAGAAAGTTATAAGGTCCGGGATCTTCTTTACGGACTGATGCTGGAAAGCTATAACGACGCAGCGGTGATCCTGGCGGAACATGTGGGAGGCAGTACTCCGGCCTTTGCTGAAATGATGAACGAAAAAGCCGGGGAGATCGGATGTGAAAACACCTGGTTTATCACCCCCAACGGACTGGACGCCCGGGAAGAAACCCGGGAAGGGGTGAAGACCCATTCCACCACTGCGGAAGATCTGGCGAGGATCCTCCGATACTGTATCCAGGATTCTCCTGCCAGGGAGGAATTTCTGGAGATCACCCGGACAGCTTCTTATACGTTTTATGATACCGCAGGGACGAAAACCATTGCCTGTACCAACCATAACGCCTTCCTTGGCATGATGGAAGGGGCGCTTACCGGGAAGACAGGATTTACCGCAGATGCGGGGTACTGTTATGCAGGGGCCCTTCAAAAAGACGGGAAGACCCTGATCGTAGCTCTTCTTGGCTGCGGCTGGCCCAATAATAAAAGCTATAAGTGGTCGGACACCAGAAAACTGATGGAGTACGGACTGGAAAATTATACCTGGCAGAGCTTTGCCCAGGCAGAATGTCCCCAGCTCCCTCAGTATCTGCAGGTGGAAAACGGACAGACAGAAATACTTGGATCGGCAGCCCGGACGGCGGCAGCTCTGGAAGAGCTCTCACAGGCGGAAGGTATGCTTCTCCGGAAAGATGAGAAAATGGAGATCGTTCCCCGGATACAGGAAAAGCTGGAGGCGCCGGTAGAAAAAGGGGAGAAAGCAGGAGAAATCCTGTATCAGGTAAACGGAGAGACCTGGAAAACAAGGAGGGTCTATGCAGCAGAGACTGTGGAAAAAATTAATTTTTCCTGGTGTCTGGAGGAGACTTTAAAGAGACTGGCCTTTACGTCCTGACCGTGATAAAATAAATTAAAAACATAAAGGAGGAATGGAACATGAATGCAGCAATGGAAAATCTTCTTACGAGAAGAAGTGTGAGAGCTTTTGAGGAAAAAGAGATCCCCAGAGAAGAACTGGAGCAGATCGCAAAAGCAGCGGTCTATGCTCCCAGCGGGCAGAATAAGCAGACCTGGAAGATCACGGTGGTCACAGACCGGAACAAGATCCAGGCGCTGGCAAAGGCTGTGGGGAAAGAACTGGGAAGGGCAGAGTATGATATGTACAGTCCCCAGGCTCTTGTGATTCCCTCTAACGCCAGAGACAACCGTCATTCACAGGATGACAATGCCTGCGCTATGGAGAATATCATGCTGGCGGCCCATTCTTTTGGGATCGGTTCGGTATGGATCAATCAGGTGCGGGAGGTCTGCGACGCTCCGGAGGTTCGGAGCATCTTAAAAGAGTGGGAGATCCCGGACAGCCATGTGATCTTCGGGATCGCCGCATTAGGCTACGCAAAAGGGCCTGTAAACCAGAATCCTGAAAAAACCGGGGCAATACATTTTGTAGACTGAGGACAGGGAAAATGAGACCCATTATCATGGATTTTTCGGGAATTTACCGGGAAGAAGATTTTTGGAAAGACCAGGAGCCGGTATGGCTGGATTTCCGGAAGCTGCAGGGAGTAAACTGCTACTGTACGCCGGAAGCGGAAGAGGCGGTGAAGGAGAAGCTCCGCTGCCTGCCTGTCCGGGGGATCCATTTCCTGGATTCGGGGAATTATCATTATCTGACCAAATTCTGGCTGGAAAAGATCCGTACCCCCTTTTCCCTTCTGGTCTTTGACAATCACACAGATATGCAGGAGGCAGCCTTTTTCGGACTGCTTTCCTGCGGAAGCTGGGCGGGAGAAGTGCTGGATGCCTGTGCGTCCCTCTCCCATATCTGTGTGGCGGGTCCTCCCCGGAAGGACTTTCAGGAATATAAGGGGAAGGCTTTAGAAAAGCTGACCGGGATATGCAGGGAAGAGCTGGAAGAGAAAGGAGAAGAGCTCCTTCGGAAGTTTCTAAAGACCGATCCGGCTCTGCCCCTGTATATTTCCATAGATAAGGACATACTGGGGAAAGAGGACGCCAGGACCAACTGGGATCAGGGAGAGCTTTCCCTGGAACAGCTTTTAAAATGGCTGGAGCTGGTCTTTGCGGAAAGAAAGGTTCTGGCTGTGGATATCTGTGGCGAGGATCCCCCGGATACAGCCAGACCTGTTTCGGGAGGAGATCTGGCTGTTAATGACCGGACAAACAGAAAAATATTGGAATTTGTAAAAAACAGGATGGAAAAGCAAGTTATACTTGACTAATTTACTCCGGATTTGTTATGATTTTAACATAGATTTATTACATAGGAGGAAGAAAAAATGAACCAGTGTTATGGATGCAATACCTGTGCCAGCGCAGATAAGCCTTTGGAGGGATTTATCCGCAGCCTTCCCATGGAAACTTCCCATCACAGAGTGGAAGGACAGAGCACCAAGTGCGGTTTCGGTCTTCAGGGAGTATGCTGCCGCCTCTGCTCCAACGGCCCATGCCGGATCACGCCGAAAGCTCCGAGAGGGATCTGCGGCGCTACCGCAGATGTGATCGTGGCAAGAAACTTCCTGCGGGCAGTCGCCAGCGGTTCCGGCTGCTATATCCACATTGTGGAGAATACAGCGCTGAACGTAAAAAAGACTGCTGAGATCAAAGGAGAGATCAAGGGGGAAAAATCCCTGGCAAAGCTGGCTGAGATCTTCGGCGTACAGGGAACAGACAAATGGGATACTGCAAAACAGGTGGCGCAGAAAGTTCTGGACGATCTGTATAAACCGGAATATGAAAAAATGGAACTGGTGGAGAAGATGGCTTACGGCCCCAGATTTAAGAGATGGCAGGAGCTGGATATCCTTCCAGGAGGTGCAAAGGGCGAAGTATTCCACGGCGTTGTGAAATGCTCCACGAACCTCAATTCCGATCCTGTAGATATGTATACAGACTGTCTGAAGCTGGGTATTTCCACAGGTATCTACGGACTGACACTGACAAACCTGCTGAACGATGTGCTTTTAGGAGAGCCGGAGCTGCGCATGGCGCCGGTAGGCCTTCGTGTCATCGATCCGGATTATATCAACATTATGATCACAGGACATCAGCACACGATTTTCGTAGATCTTCAGGAGAGACTTACCTCCAAAGAAGCTGTTGCAAAAGCTCAGGCAGCAGGAGCCAAAGGCTTTAAGCTGGTTGGCTGTACCTGCGTGGGACAGGACCTTCAGCTTCGTGGTGCGCACTATACGGAAGTGTTTGACGGACATGCAGGAAATAATTATACCAGCGAGGCTGTTCTTGCCACAGGGGGCATTGACGCTGTCCTTTCTGAGTTTAACTGTACCCTGCCGGGTATCGAGCCAATCTGCGATGAGCTGATGATCAAACAGATCTGTCTGGATGACGTGGCTAAGAAAGCAAATGCAGAGCTGAAGCCATTCAAATTTGAAGAGAGAGAAAAGCAGAGCGAAGAGATCATTGATGAGATCGTAGAGGCTTATAAAGCAAGAAGGGGCAAAGTATCCATGAACCTTCAGCCGGAGCACGGAAACGACCATACCCTTACAGGGGTTTCCGAAGGCTCCTTAAAGGAATTCCTGGGCGGAAACTGGAAACCTCTCATTGATCTGATCGTATCCGGAGATATCAAAGGCGTTGCCGGAGTGGTAGGATGCTCCAACCTGACAGCAGGAGGCCATGACGTGCTTACCGTAGACCTGGTGAAAGAGCTGATCTCCAGAGACATTATCGTTCTCACTGCAGGATGTTCTTCAGGCGGAATTGAAAACTGCGGTCTGATGACCCCGGAAGCTGCAAAACTGGCAGGGCCAAAGCTCCGTGCAGTCTGTGAAAAACTGAATATCCCTCCGGTACTGAACTTCGGTCCATGTCTGGCTATCGGACGTCTGGAGATCGTTGCCACAGAACTGGCAGAAGCTCTGGGAATCGATATCCCCCAGCTTCCTCTGGTACTTTCCGCCGCACAGTGGCTGGAAGAGCAGGCTCTGGCAGACGGATGCTTCGGCCTGGCCCTGGGACTGCCTCTCCATTTAGGGCTGCCTCCATTTGTCACAGGAAGCAATCTGGCAGTGAAGCTCCTTACAGAGGATATGAAGAGCCTTACCGGCGGTCAGGTAATTATCAATCCCGACGCAAAGGCAAGCGCAGATATCCTGGAGAAGATCATTGAGGAGAAACGTGCAGGTTTAAATATTTAAGAGACAGGAGCCTAAGATGAAGAGAATAATGATAGACGCCTCGAAATGCGACGGCTGCAAGAGCTGCTCCGTGGCATGTATGCAGGCCCACAGAAAAGATGAAGGCGATGTCTACACACTGGATCTCACAGACATTGCCAATGAGACCAGGAATTTTATCTACAAAAATCCTGACGGAAGCTACACCCCTGTATTTTGCAGACACTGCGACCAGCCGGAATGCGTCATGTCCTGTATGAGCGGGGCTCTTACGAAAGATCCTGAAACAGGGCATGTCCAGTATGATGAGAAGAAATGCGGTTCCTGTTTTATGTGCGTGATGAACTGTCCTTACGGCGTACTGAAACCCGACGACAGCACCCGCAGCAAAGTGATCAAGTGCGACTTCTGTATCGGTAAAGGCGAAGATCCAAGCTGCGTAAAGGCCTGTCCCAAGCAGGCCATCTGGGTTGAGGAGGTGTAGAGATGGAATATGTGATCTTAGGAGCAGGAGCGGCAGGCATCACTGCGGCAAAGACGATCCGGAAAGCAGACAGTGAAGGAAAGATTACGGTGATCTCTACAGACACCCAGGTACATTCCAGATGTATGCTCCACAAATATCTGAGCCACGAAAGAGACGCCGCAGGGATCAGCTTTATCGATCCGGACTTTTTCGAGAAAAATCAGATCGCCTGGCTGCCGGGGAAAACGGTAAACCGTCTGGATACCCGGGGGAAAAAGGTTTATACCGACCAGGGAGAGGAAGTAAGCTATGACCGGCTCCTCATTGCCACAGGAGCAGAGAGCTTTATCCCTCCGGTGGGAAATTTAAGAGAAGCGGAAAATGTTTTCGGACTCCGCCATTTAAGAGACGCTCAGGCCATTGACGAGCTGGCAGAAGGGGCGGAGAATATTGTGATCATCGGTTCCGGTCTGGTAGGCCTGGATGCCGCTTACGGACTGATGGAGACCGGAAAGAAGGTATCCATTGTCGAGATGGCGGATCAGATCCTGCCGGTACAGCTGGACAAGACGGCGGCATTTGAATACCAGAAACGCTTTGAAGAAGCGGGAGCCCGGTTCTATCTGGGAAGAAAGGCTGAGGACACCATTATGGGAGAGGATAAGAACATTCATGAGATTATCCTGGATAATGGGGAAAAGCTGGCCTGCGACCTGATCATCGTGGCTGCCGGAGTCCGTTCTGCAGTGGCAGGAATGGAAGGAGAAGGGATCGTCATTGACCGTGGGATCAAGGTAGACGGTTATCTCCAGACCGGAGCGGAAGGGGTATATGCGGCGGGCGATGTCACCGGTCTTTCCGGTATCTGGCCAAACGCCCAGAAGCAGGGAGAGACAGCTGCTTTGAATATGTGCGGTTCTCACGTAGAGTACACAGACCGTTACGCCATAAAGAACACCATTAACTTTTTCGGACTGGTTTCCATGTGCGTAGGCGTGATCCTTCCCCAGGAAGGCGACGTAGTCATTGCCAGAGAGGATTCCAGAAACTACAAACGAGTGATTCTTCGGGATGGCAAAGTAGCCGGCGTTCTTCTCCAGGGAGATATTTCCCATGGCGGGATCTGGCAGTATCTGATCAAAAACCAGATTTCCATATCCGGGATCCGGAAAGATATCTTTGACCTGAACTTTGGAGATTTCTACGGGATCAAGGACAACGGGGAATACCAGTGGAGAATGAAAGCCATAAGCAGATAAGCTGGGTTACTGCGCTATTGCAAGTTGTTAAAGTGCCCTTGACAAATCCGGGAAGGGTTCTGTATACTGGTCTTCGTAAATGAGAAAAGCGAAGAAGGGAACAAGTAGTATGCAGAGAGACCCACAGAAAGGCGCCGGCGGATGAGAGGCCCGGGAGAACTGCAGTGCGAATACATCCCGGAGCTTCACACCGAAAAGCAATGAGTAGGCTGTGACGTTTTGGTGTACGTTACAACACTTTGAGTATCGCATAAGCTGTACTTGCAGAGGCAGGCAGTGTGAACTGTCTGTGAATAAAGGTGGTAACACGGGGATCTACAGGCTCCCGTCCTTTTGTAACAGAAAGGGCGGGAGCTTTTTATCATTTAAAAAGAAAAGGAGAATCTGAGATGGAAATTTATGAGGAACTGCAGGCCAGGGGGCTGATCGCCCAGGTGACAGATGAGGAAGAGATCCGGGAACTGATCAACAACGGAAAAGCGACTTTTTATATCGGGTTTGACCCCACGGCGGACAGCCTTCATGTGGGGCACTTTATGGCGCTGTGTCTGATGAAGCGTCTTCAGATGGCAGGAAACAAGCCTATCGCCCTGATCGGAGGAGGCACCGGTTATATCGGAGATCCTTCCGGAAGATCCGATATGCGGTCCATGATGACAGCGGAGACGATCCAGCACAACTGCGACTGCTTTAAGAAGCAGATGGAGAGGTTTATTGATTTTTCTGATGGAAAAGCCCTTATGGTAAATAATGCAGAGTGGCTGTTAGATCTGAATTACATTGACTTTTTAAGAGAGGTAGGACCTCATTTCTCCGTAAACCGTATGCTTACTGCAGAGTGTTATAAGCAGCGTATGGAGAAGGGGCTGAGCTTCCTGGAGTTTAACTACATGATCATGCAGAGCTACGATTTCTATATGCTGTATCAGAAATACGGCTGTAATATGCAGTTCGGCGGAGACGATCAGTGGAGCAATATGCTGGGCGGCACCGAGCTGATCCGGAGAAAGCTGGGCAAGAACGCCTGTGCTATGACCATTACCCTTCTGCTGAACTCTGAGGGCAAAAAGATGGGCAAGACCCAGTCCGGGGCTGTATGGCTGGATCCCAATAAGACATCACCTTTTGATTTCTACCAGTACTGGAGAAATGTGGCAGACGCCGATGTGCTGAAATGTATCCGTATGCTCACCTTCCTTCCCCTGGAACAGATCGATGAGATGGATAAATGGGAAGGCAGCCAGTTAAATAAGGCAAAAGAGATCCTGGCCTATGAGCTTACAGAACTGGTCCACGGAACGGAAGAAGCCCGGAAGGCCCAGGAAGCGGCAAAGGCGCTGTTTACCAGCGGAAACGCTGCCAATATGCCTTCCGCCCAGATCCAGGAGACGGATCTTGCAGATGGAAGCATTGATCTGATCTCTCTTCTCCACAAAAGCGGACTGGCAGGCTCCCGTTCCGAGGCCAGAAGAGCCATTGAACAGGGGGGCGTAGCCATTGACGGAGAAAAGATCACCGATATCAAACATCTGGTTCCCGGAGAAAAACTCCAGGGAGAGGGTATTGTCCTGAAAAAAGGAAAGAAAAACTTCCGGAAGATCACATTGAAATAATAAGATCTGCCTGAGAAAAAGCAGGGAGCTGCCATATGGATCAGATTGAGGAATATGGCAGCTTCTTTTTTCAGGAAGGCGCAGGAAAATTTTAGTGAATCTGCCAGTTGTTTCCCGGCTCTCACTGTAGTAGACTGAAAGTCAGAGAGGCTGACAAATAACAAGTCTGTATCTGCATTTCATTTTTCAGCCGGAAAATACAGGATTTCTGATCTTTCATCATTTCACAGGTCTATTGCTTATCTATACTCTTTTCGAAGAGTTCTTTCAGATTCTGAAAAATTCCAGGAAAAATTTCTCTATCAGCCATATACTGCAAAAAGTATTCTTACTTTTGGGAGATGCACTGCAGACAGAAAAGAGGTTTTATGCTAAAAAGAGGTATTTTGTTTCAGGGACTGCCAAAAATGGAAGGAGGCGGGGGCAGAGATATCACCTATCTTTTTCTGTATGGCCTTTCCAGAAATGTGCTATGCAGGGCGAAGATCCGGGATATGAAAAGAGAATGGAGGGAATATCTTCTGGAAAAAGCTGACAGAAGCGCTTATCAGAGTACGGCTTTCTGGAAAATGCTGAAGAAGGAAGAAAAAAAGTGCGCCAGGATTGTCCTTGGATTGGTAGAGGATCTGCGAAACTGTGACGACGGAAGGGCAGAGAAGGCATGGATCTGCCTTAGATATCTGATCCGCTCCGGATATCGCCAGGAAGAAGCATATCTGAGAGAGAGAAAAGAGATTGTCTTTTCCGCTCTCTGGGAATTGGCTGGCGAAGAAACGGGGGATCTCCTTTTAAGGAGCAGTCGGATATGTATGTGCTTGATCATGGCAGAGGAAGATCACAGAGAGATACGAACAGACAGAAAACGCTTTCTTTTTGAAGACAGTATAAAAAAGACGGAAGATTTATGGAACAATGAAAAGAAAACGGAACGCAGCGGATCCCTCGGAGAGAGGAAGAAAGAACTTCTGTATATCATTATGCCTTTTCGTTTCTGGATGAATAAGGTGTCGGCAGGGGGTGCAGGAATTGGAAAAAAACAAACAAAAGTCTTGACATGATGGGTGATACCGCAGGAGAGGATTCCCTTGTCCCAATGGAAGCAGAGACGCTTTCGTTGAGACAGGGGATTTTTTTGTGGAAATAGGCAGGATTGTGAAAATTGTGGAGGAATATGGAGAAAGAGCGGTCCCCTATGTAAAAGAATATGTGGGAAATATGAAAAATGTACTGAAAAAAGGCCTGTGAGATGTTAAAATATTATCACAGCCTATTGAAAAATAATTTAAAAAAGGGTAAAATTAATACGCACGTTGGTTTTATTTATGCAATGTTTTAAAAGACCAAAATATTAAAAAACGGAGGGCTGATAAATGAGTAGTACAGCACAAAGCTTGGCAGGCAAAAGAATCTATTCTTTGCTTGATGAGAACAGTTTTGTTGAAATTGGCGGCTGTGTGACCGCAAGAAATACAGATTTCAACTTATCTGAAAAAGAAACGCCGGCAGATGGTGTCATTACCGGATACGGCGTCATCGACGGCAGCCTGGTGTATGTTTACAGCCAGGATGCATCTGTGTTAAACGGATCTGTAGGCGAGATGCATGCAAAGAAGATCGTACATCTGTATGATCTGGCTATGAAGACAGGAGCTCCGGTGATCGGTCTGATCGACTGCGCAGGTCTCAGACTGCAGGAGGCTACAGACGCTTTGAACGCTTTCGGTGAAATTTACACAAAACAGGTTATGGCTTCAGGGGTGATCCCTCAGATCACCGGGATTTTCGGAACCTGTGGCGGCGGTCTGGCAGTAGTTCCGGCTTTGACGGATTTTACCTTCATGGAGAAGGATAAGGGCAGATTGTTTGTAAATTCTCCAAACGCTCTGGAAGGAAACGAAATTTCCAAATGTGATACTTCCAGTGCTCAGTACCAGAGCCAGAAAGCAGGTCTTGTTGACGTTCTGGGCAGCGAGGAGGAAATCCTGGCACAGATGAGACAGCTGGTTTCCATGCTGCCTTCCAACTATGAAGATAACTCTGCATATACCGAATGCACAGACGATCTGAACCGGGTGTGCCCGGAGCTGGCAAACTGTGTGGGAGATACTTCCATCGCACTGTCCCAGATCGCAGACAACAATGAATTCTTTGAGGTAAAGACAGAGTACGCAAAAGATATGGTAACCGGCTTTATCCGCTTAAACGGCGCTACCGTAGGCTGTGTGGCAAACAGAAGCGAGATCTACAATGAAGAAGGAGAAAAGACAGACTCCTTTGACAATGTATTATCTGCAAGAGGCTGCAAGAAAGCGGCAGAATTTGTAAAATTCTGCGATGCATTCGAGATCCCTGTGCTGACCCTTACCAATGTGAAAGGATATAAGGCCACAAAATGCTCCGAAGCCAATATGGCGAGAAATGCGGCGGAGCTGACAAACGCATTTATCAGCGCCACTGTCCCGAAAGTAAACGTGGTGATCGGAGAAGCCTTCGGAAGCGCTTATCTGACCATGAACAGCAAATCTACCGGAGCGGATATGGTATATGCCTGGCCTTCTGCCCAGATCGGCATGATGGACGCAAAACTGGCGGCAAAGATCATGTATGCCGGATCCGACGTACAGACCATCAATGAGAAAGCGGCGGAATACGCCATGCTCCAGTCCAGCGCTCTTTCAGCAGCGAAGAGAGGCTATGTAGATACCATTATAGAGCCTCTGGATACCAGAAAATATGTCATCGGTGCTTTTGAAATGTTATTCACAAAGAGAGAAAATCGTCCAGACAAAAAACACGGCACGGTTTAAGCGAGGTGAAGCATATGAAGCAGATAGGAAAAAAATTAGGAGGACTCGTATCCTTAGGTATCCTGACCCTTTCTATGACAGGCTGTATGGGCTCTCAGGAAGAGATCAATGAGACCGTCATGAACAACCTGTACAGCACCACGACCTCTACCATGGAAACCCTTGTCACTTATGACAGCGCTACCATGGAACAGGCCATGGAAGAGAATCCCAATATGGACGATTTTACCAAGAGCGCTTTTCAGTCTTGGATGGATTCTTCCGAAGAGTTAGGTGCTTATGTGGGATTTGAGAACGTAGATCCGGAAGACGCAGTCAGGAAAGACGGAAGCAACTATGTGGTGGATCTGGAAGCAGAATTTGAAAACGGCACGGCTGACGTGGAGATGGTTTACGACAGCAAGCTGAACGCAGAGAGCATCGGTTTCAGTCCTCAATATACTATGGGCGAAAAAATGCAGTCTGCAGTCATGAATACAATTGTCGGTCTTGGCACAGTATTTATTATTCTGTTCTTCCTGTGCTATGTTATTGATGTTTTAAAATTTGTCCCCGGCTGGGTAGAAGCTGTGGGAAAGAAATTTAAAAAGCAGCAGCCGGAAGAAGCTCAGGAAACTGTCAGGACAGCACAGCCGGTCCCGGCTCCTGCAGCGGCTCCTGAAATCCCGGAAGAAGGAGAACCGGGTGATCTGGAACTGGCAGCCGTTATCGCAGCGGCCATAGCAGCTTCTGAAAATACTTCACCGGACAGCTTTGTAGTCCGCTCTATCAGAAAATCAAAGAAAAATAATTGGCGTTAGCTGAAGATCATAGGAGGAAAAGAATATGAAATCTTATACAATCACTGTAAATGGCGTTGCATATGACGTAACAGTAGAAGAAGGCGCAGGTAATGGAGCAGCGCCTGCACCGGCTCCCAAAGCCGCTCCCAAAGCCGCTCCAAAGGCAGCACCTGCACCGGCAGCACCTGCGGCACCGGCCGGAGGCATTGAAGTAAAGGCTTCCGTACCGGGAAAGGTATGTAAGATCGAGGCAAACGTAGGACAGGTTGTGAAGCCTGGAGATCCTATCGTTGTTCTGGAAGCCATGAAGATGGAAATTCCCGTTGTAGCACCTCAGGACGGCACAGTGGCCAGCATTAACGTGGCAGTAGGAGACGCTGTGGAAAACGGCGATATCCTGGCTACCATGAACTAAACAGCGCAGGCTGTGTTAAAGTCAAAAAAATACGGGAGGTAAAAACATGACAAGCATTACAGATGTGGTGTCAAATCTTATCGGTCAGACCGCTTTTATGAATTTGACATTTGGAAATCTGATTATGATTTTAGTGGCGTTTGTGTTCCTGTTCCTCGCCATTAAAATGGGTTTTGAACCCCTTTTGCTGGTGCCCATCGCATTCGGTATGCTTCTGGTAAATATTTATCCGGATATCATGATCACAGCGGAAGAGGCTTCAAATGGAACGCCGGGACTTCTGCACGTTTTCTATATCCTGGATGAGTGGAGCGTTCTGCCCTCTCTGATCTTCCTGGGAGTAGGAGCGATGACAGACTTCGGTCCCCTGATCGCAAATCCCAAGAGCTTCCTTATGGGAGCTGCGGCACAGTTAGGTATTTATGTGGCCTATTTCCTGGCCATCTTTATGGGCTTCAACGGAAAGGCAGCAGCAGCCATCTCCATTATCGGAGGCGCCGACGGCCCTACCTCTATTTTCCTGGCAGGAAAGCTGGGCCAGTCCGGACTTATGGGAGCCATCGCTGTGGCGGCTTATTCCTATATGTCCCTGGTTCCTATTATCCAGCCGCCTATTATGAAACTTCTTACCACAGAGGAAGAGAGAAAGATCAAGATGGAGCAGCTCCGTCCGGTATCCAAACTGGAAAAGATCCTGTTCCCCATCGTTATCACTGTAGTAGTATGTCTGATCCTGCCTACCACCGCTCCTCTGGTTGGTATGCTGATGCTTGGAAACCTGTTCCGTGAGTCCGGCGTGGTAAAACAGCTGACAGAGACGGCTTCCAATGCGCTTATGTATATCGTCGTTATCCTTCTGGGAACTTCTGTAGGCGCTTCTACAAGCGCAGAGGCTTTCCTGAAGATGGATACTCTCAAGATCGTTGTCCTGGGTCTGGTGGCCTTTGCCTTCGGTACTGCAGGCGGCGTGCTCCTGGGCAAGCTGATGTGCAAGCTGTCCCACGGCAAGATCAATCCGCTGATCGGTTCCGCCGGCGTATCCGCCGTGCCTATGGCAGCCCGTGTATCTCAGAAAGTGGGAGCAGAAGCGGATCCTACCAACTTCCTGCTGATGCACGCCATGGGACCGAACGTTGCCGGAGTTATCGGTACAGCCGTAGCTGCGGGAACCTTTATGGCGATCTTCGGCGTGTAAGGGATTAGAAGAATTTAGATGGAGGAAAAAAAGATGGCAGAAGTAGTAAAAAAACCTATTAAAATTACTGAGACGATCCTGCGTGACGCTCATCAGTCTCTGATCGCCACAAGAATGACGACAGAGCAGATGCTGCCGATCGTAGATAAACTGGATAAAGTGGGTTATTACTCTGTGGAGTGCTGGGGCGGCGCAACTTTTGACGCTTCTCTGCGTTTCCTGAAGGAAGACCCATGGGAAAGACTTCGTAAATTCCGGGACGGATTTAAGAATACAAAGCTTCAGATGCTTTTCAGAGGACAGAATATCTTAGGATATCGCCCCTATGCAGATGACGTAGTGGAGTATTTTGTACAGAAGTCCATTGCAAACGGTATTGATATCATCCGTATCTTTGACTGTATGAATGATATCAGAAATCTGCAGACTGCAGTAAAAGCCGCAAACAAAGAAAAAGGACATGCACAGGTGGCTATGTCTTATACTTTAGGCGAGGCCTACACGCTGGACTACTGGGTGGAACTGGCTAAGAAGATCGAGGATATGGGTGCAAACTCCATCTGTATCAAGGATATGGCAGGCCTGCTCCTTCCATATACGGCTACAGAGCTGGTAACCGCCTTGAAAGAGGCCGTGGATATTCCGATCCAGCTTCATTCACATTATACTTCCGGCGTGGCTTCCATGACTTATCTGAAGGCCGTGGAGGCAGGGGTAGATGTGATCGATACGGCCATGTCTCCTTTCGCTCTGGGTACTTCCCAGCCGGCTACAGAGGTTATGGTAGAAACCTTTAAGGGAACTCCTTATGACACAGGCTTTGACCAGAAGCTGTTATCTGAGATCGCAGATTACTTCCGTCCGATCCGCGACGAGGCTCTGGAATCCGGCCTGCTCAATCCAAAGAACCTGGGCGTAAATATCAAGACGCTTCTGTATCAGGTGCCGGGCGGTATGCTTTCCAACCTGACTTCACAGCTGAAAGAACAGCATGCAGAAGATAAATATTATGAAGTTCTGGAAGAGGTTCCAAGAGTCCGCAAAGATCTGGGCGAGCCCCCGCTGGTTACTCCGTCTTCCCAGATCGTGGGAACTCAGGCGGTATTCAATGTGCTGATGGGCGAGCGCTATAAGATGGTGACAAAGGAAACCAAAGATGTTTTAAGCGGCAAATACGGCGCTACTGTAAAACCGTTCAATCCGGAAGTACAGAAGAAGTGCATCGGCGACGGAGAAGTGATCACCTGCCGTCCGGCAGACCTTCTGGAGCCGGAGCTGGATACTTTAAGAGGAGAAATGGCCCAGTGGTCTGAGCAGGAGGAGGACGTACTGACTTATGCTCTGTTCCCACAGGTTGCCACAGACTTCTTTAAGTACAGAGAGGCACAGCAGACCAAGGTAGACCCAAAGGAAGCTGATACAGAAAACGGAGTATATCCGGTATAACGAGTTTTAAAGAAAGATAAGCTGTCCTGCCTGGAGTCGGTGAAAAATTTCACCGCTCCGGGGGCAGCTTTTTTTGATTTCCCGGGAAAAATGTGTTATGATAAAATGCATGTGAAGAAAAAGAAAAGAAGAGGCACATGACATGAAAAATAGTACGGAACATCTGCTTGGCAGGATCAATCATCAATATCACAGCTTCAGTAAAGGCCAGAAAAAACTGGCGTCTTATATTCTGGAGAATTATGATAAGGCGGCGTTCCTCACTGCGGCAAAGCTGGGGGAAACTGTGGGAGTCAGTGAATCCACAGTGGTTCGTTTTGCCATACATCTGGGCTACAAGGGATATCCGGAATTCCAAAAGGTCCTGGAAGAGCTGGTGAGGACTAAATTGAACTCTATACAGCGGATGGAGGTAACCTATGGGAAGGTACCTCAGTCAGAAATCCTAGATACGGTGCTTCATTCAGACATTGACAAGATCAAGCTGACCATGGAAGGAATTGACCACCGGGCCTTTGAACTGGCTATAGAGCTTCTGCTTTCCGCCAGAAATATTTATGTGGTGGGGATCCGAAGCTGCGCACCCCTGGCGAATTTTATGAGTTTTTATCTCAATCTGATCTTTGATAACGTAAGGCTTCTGACCACCAGCAGCTCCAGCGAGATTTTTGAACAGATGATCCATATCGGACAGGAAGATGTGATCGTGGGTATCAGTTTTCCGAGATATTCTATGCGTACTTTAAAAGCTCTGGAATTTGCCAACAACCGGAAGGCGAAGGTGATCACCCTGACAGACAGCATACATTCTCCCATGAATCTGTACTCTTCCTGTAATCTTATCGCCAGAAGCGACATGGCTTCTATCGTGGATTCGCTGGTAGCGCCCCTGAGCGTGATCAATGCCCTGGTGGTGGCCCTCAGTATGAGAAAGCAGAAGGAAGTCGTGGAAAGGCTGGAATCCCTGGAAAAAATATGGGACGAATATCAGGTGTACAATAATGATGAGATCGATCCTGCAGACGGCGAGGAAATCCATCTGCTGGATCCCAACCGTTCAGACCGGTAGAGATATGGGACAGGAAGTTTGCAGGAGTGGGAATTATAGGAGCGGTATATGGAAAAAATAGTGATCATAGGAGGCGGTGCGGCAGGAATGGCCGCCGGGATCTTTCTGGGAGAACAGGGCCATAAGGTCCATATTTTTGAGAAAAATGAAAAGCTGGGAAAAAAATTGTTTATCACGGGAAAGGGCAGATGTAATCTGACAAATTCCTGCGATGAGGAGACCTTTTTCCAGTCTGTAGTCACAAATCCTAAATTTCTCTACAGCGCCTTTTACGGCTTTACGAATCAAGATACAGTGGACTTTTTTGAAGGCCTGGGACTGAAGGTGAAAGAAGAGCGGGGAGGAAGGATCTTTCCTGTATCGGATCATTCATCAGATGTGATAGGCGTACTGGAGAAAAGGCTGAAACAATTAGATGTGAAGATCCATTTAAAAAGCCGGGTTCAGGAAATTCTCACTGAGGAAGAACCGGAGGGAGAAAGAAGAGTAAAAGGGATCCGGCTGGAAAACGGAGCAAAGATCCAAGGGGACAGGGTCATTATAGCCACGGGAGGATATTCCTATCCGGCTACCGGTTCTACCGGGGACGGCTACCGCTTTGCGGAAGAGACGGGACATCAGATTGCAGACATCCGCCCGGCGCTGGTCCCTGTGGAGACCAGGGAAGAATATGTTACCCGCATGCAGGGGCTTTCTCTGAAAAATGTGGAACTGACGGTGAAGGATGGGAAAAAGCTCCTGTATCAAAATTTCGGAGAGCTTTTGTTTACTCACTTCGGTATGTCGGGACCGCTGGTGCTGACTGCCAGTTCTTATATCGGCAGACGGTTGGAGAAAGGGCCTCTCCAGGGATTTTTAGATCTGAAACCGGCCCTGACGGCAGAGCAGTTGGACCGGCGGCTTTTGCGGGAATTTGAAGAAGGAATGAACCGTCAGTTTAAAAACGTGATCACCGGATGGTTCCCGGCAAAGCTTTATCCGGTGATGCTGGAGCTGGGCGGGATCCTTCCGGAAAAGAAGGTAAATGAGATCACAAGAGAAGAGAGGATGGCTTTTCTTGACAAGGTGAAAAGGTTTCCTTTTACGATCACAGGGCTGAGAGATTTCAGGGAAGCGATCATCACCCAGGGAGGCGTTAAGGTAAGAGAGATCGATCCGGGGACCATGGAATCCAGGAAAGTAAGGGGGCTTTATTTCATAGGGGAGGTATTGGATCTGGACGCCGTTACCGGCGGCTTTAATCTCCAGATCGCCTGGTCCACGGCAAAAGCAGCGGCAAGGAAAGAGATCAGTTGAAAAGTTAAAAAAAGGAGTTTGAGATATGGCAGTGAATATTGCGATCGACGGACCGGCTGGAGCCGGAAAAAGCACTATAGCCAAAGCAGTAGCGAAAGAACTGGAATTTATTTATGTGGATACGGGAGCCATGTACAGAGCCATGGCCCTGTATCTGATCCGTCAGGGGATCTCTCCTGAGGAAAAAGAAAAAATGGAAGAAGCCTGCCGTAAGGCGGATATTTCCATTGTATATGAAAACGGGACCCAGCAGGTGATCCTGAACGGGGAAAATGTAACGTCTTACCTCAGAAAGGAAGAGGTGGGGAATATGGCTTCCGTAAGCTCCGGGAATCCTGTGATAAGAGAAAAGCTGGTAGAGCTTCAGAGAAATCTGGCGGCCAGGGCCAATGTAGTGATGGACGGCAGAGATATCGGAACCTGTGTCCTTCCGGATGCGGACGTGAAGATTTATCTTACCGCAAGCGTTGAAACACGGGCTTTAAGAAGGTGCAGGGAGCTGGAGGAAAAAGGGATCCCCTGCAGCCTGGAAGAGATCCGGGACGACATCTGCCAGAGGGATAAAAGAGATATGGAGAGGGAGATATCCCCTCTGCGCCAGGCCGCAGATGCGGTACTGGTAGATTCTTCGGAGATGGGTATCCAGGAGGTAAAGGGGGAGATCCTTCGCCTTTACAGAGAAAAGCTCAGGGAAGGAAAGTAGCAGGATGGAAGTAAAAGTTGCTAAGACTGCCGGTTTTTGCTTTGGCGTAAAAAGAGCGGTGGAAAAGGCTTATGAGGTGGCAGAGCTAAAAAAAGGCCCGGTATATACCTATGGTCCTATCATCCATAATGAGGAAGTGGTCTCGGATCTGGAGAAAAGAGGGGTCCGGGTGCTGGAAACGGAGGAAGAACTGAGAAATCTCAACGAGGGAACTGTGATCATCCGTTCACATGGAATACCGGAACGTATCTATAAACTTCTGAAAGAGAAGGGACTGGATTATGTGGATGTTACCTGCCCTTTCGTATTAAAGATCCACAGGATCGTGGAGAGAGAGAGTAAGGAGGGCCGCCACATAGTGATCATCGGAAATCCGGATCATCCGGAAGTGGCAGGAATCCAGGGATGGTGCCATGGCCCTTCTACTGTGATACGCACAAAGGACGAAGCAAGGGCTTTTCTGTCGGAAGAACACGAAAAAGTTTGTATTGTGTCTCAAACGACATTTAATTACAATAATTTTCAAGAAATAGTTGAAATTTTGAACGAAACGAGGTATGATAGACTTGTTTTAAATACGATTTGCAATGCCACACAGGACAGACAGACGGAGGCGGAGGAGATCGCAAAACAGGTAGACGCCATGATTGTCATTGGGGGCAGGCATAGCTCAAATACCCAGAAGCTTTACGAAATATGTAAAAAGGAATGTAGAAATACTTACTATATACAGACACTTGCGGATTTGGATTCTGAACGTTTTCGTTCCGTTCAATGTATAGGTATTACAGCAGGGGCGTCAACCCCAAATAAAATAATTGAGGAGGTTTCAAAACATGTCAGAATTAAGTTTTGAACAGATGCTGGACGAGACATTTAAAACTATAAGGAATGGAGAAGTAGTCGAAGGCACCGTTATTGATGTAAAAGAAGATCAGATCATCCTGAATATTGATTACAAGGCAGACGGCATCATTACCAGAAGTGAATATTCCAACGACCAGAATCTGGATCTGAGAACTGTAGTTCACCCGGGAGATACCATGGAAGCAAAGGTTCTGAAGCTCAATGACGGCGATGGACAGGTTCTGCTGTCTTCCAAGAGACTGGCTGCCGACAAAGGTAATAAGAGGCTGGAAGAAGCCTTCGAGAATAAGGAAGTGCTGAAAGCAAAAGTTACCCAGGTGTTAGAAGGCGGTTTAAGCGTTGTCATCGACGAAGCCAGAGTCTTCATCCCGGCAAGCCTTGTATCCGATACTTATGAAAAAGACCTGACCAAATATCAGGATCAGGAGATTGAATTTGTGATCACAGAATTCAACCCGAGAAGAAGAAGAGTGATCGGCGACAGAAAGCAGCTCCTGGTTGCTAAGAAGGAAGAGATGAAGAAGGAACTCTTTGAGAAGATCCAGGCAGGAGACGTAGTAGAAGGAACTGTAAAGAATATAACAGATTTCGGCGCTTTTATTGATCTTGGCGGCGCAGACGGACTCCTTCATATTTCCGAAATGTCCTGGGGAAGAGTAGAGAACCCTAAGAAGGTATTTAAGACAGGAGAAAAACTCACTGTTCTGATCAAAGACATCAATGGCGATAAGATTGCTCTGAGCCTGAAATTCCCGGAACAGAATCCATGGCTCCATGCTGCAGAGAAATATGCGGTAGGCAATATTGTGGAAGGCAAGATCGCCCGTATGACAGACTTCGGCGCATTCATCGAACTGGAGCCGGGAGTAGACGCCCTTCTGCATGTATCTCAGATTTCAAGAGCCCATGTGGATAAGCCCTCCGATGTACTGAAAGTGGGCCAGGAGGTAACTGCGAAAGTTGTAGACTTCAATGAAGAAGAGAAAAAGATCAGCTTGAGCATGAAAGTGCTGGAGCCTGCAAAAGAGGAAGCTGCTCAGCCTGTTCAGGAAGCTGAGGAAGAGACCGCTGAAGAATAAATAAAAGAAAAGAGGGGAGAACGGCGTGATAACCGTTCTCCCCTTTTATGATGGTGCGCATTTTCAAAGGGGGCGGCACCATTTTAAGATTTCCAGAAGATATTGGCGCAGGAGCCCGGGAGAAGGATCCTTAAAAGGCCAGAGGGCATATGTGGAGGGAGCTTTATAGTCCTCTCTCAGAAGGGGAAGGGGAGGGTTTCCCGGAGCAGATACAAAGGTGCCCGTATATTTTTTGTAGCACTCCGATGCTTTGGCTTTTCGCCGTCTGGATGGATCTGTGTAGACAGCTACGCTTTTATGAATCGCCTCGTCTTCATAAGGAAGAAAATAATAGTTCTGATAATCAGGATAGTAATATTTTAAAGTGCCTTCATAGAGAGGCATTTTTATTTTTCCTCTGAAATTTTCCAGGGAGATGCGGCACAGATCGGTGGAAGCGCTGAGCCTTACAGGAACCGGGTAAGGAAGCTCCAGGGAAAAGAGCAGTTCTTTTATGGGGTAGCCCTCTAACGGGGCTTCCTGTATCTCCCGGACTTCGGTAACCGAAAAACAGCCGGAGAAAAAATCCTTCAGATGTCCCAGGGGGAGGAGAGACAGCATCCCTTTTAAGTCGTCACGATTGTGGAGCAGGAGCAGCTTTTCCAGTTCTTTGTCTTTAGATTTAACATAGGTTTGATAAAATTTTATCATTTCTTTTCCGGAAAGCTGGTCTGTTCTGGGATACTGCATCAGATTTTCATAAGACTTCTGCTTGTGATCCGGCATCTGTGAAAAGAAAGAGGGAAACCTTGCCAGTTCCCGGTAAAGATCGATCTGCAAAAGCAGAGAAAAATCCTGATCCAGATTAAGATGACGGCAGCGGTGGGAGAGATAGGGAAGGTCAAAGGTGCTGCCATTAAAGTGGACAAGATATTTTTTCTCCTTTGTCAGTGCGGAGAAGGACTTTATTATGGCTATTTCTTCCTCTTCCGTGTTTTCTTCTGCTAAAAACTGTATCAGGACGGGAGAGGAGGTTTCCAGATTTTTTTCTATAACGCCGATCAGGAATACCCGGCTGTTGCCGGGACTAAGACCGGTAGTTTCAATATCAAAGAAGAGCACATCTTCCAGGCCGATTCCTTCCGGGAAAAACCCCTTATCTATATTGATATTTTTTTGACAGAGAATTTCTTTATTTGTTATCATTTTAACAAAAACCTTTCAAATTGTATTTAAAATAGTACGAAAAATGCCTAAATTTTTCTAGTGATTTCTCCAAAGAGATGATATATTATATAGAAAGGAGAAAACTATGGACAATAAAATAGCAGGAATATCTCTTTATTATATCATAAGCTGGTTTTTTATCTACAGTTTTTTAGGCTGGGTCTGGGAATCTGCTTATGTATCCATCAAGAATAGAAAATTTGTAAACAGAGGATTTATTAACGGTCCTCTCTGTACGATCTACGGGGCCGGGGCTGTAGCCGTCTATCTGATCCTCAGACCTTTTGAGGGAAATCTGGGTTTTCTGTATATTGGCGGGGTGGTTACAGCTACCGCACTGGAGTATGTTACAGGCTGGATCATGGAAACGGTTTTTCACACCAGATGGTGGGATTACAGTGATAAAAAATACAATCTCCACGGGTACATATCCCTGGCCTCCTCATTGCTGTGGGGAGTTTTTTCTATTCTGCTCTTTCAACTGCTGCAGCCTTTTGTATCCTGGATCACAAGTCTGTATCCACGATCGGTGGGCGAGATCGCTTTGGCTGTGGTTTCTGTTCTTTACGGGATCGACTTTGGCGTTTCGGCCTATACGGCGTTTGGACTATCCAAAACCTTTGGAAAAGTGGAAGATATGCTGGAAGAGCTTGTATCTTATATGGAGAGCCGCCGTCTCTATGAAACCAGGGAGGAGATCCGGGAAAAGCTGGATGGCATCCGCAGTTCCCTTAAGAAGGGAGAACTTATGGAGCGGCTGTCTGCCAGAAAAGAAGAGTTTATCAGCCGTTTTGAAGCTGTGATCGCTGACAGCCCCCTTGCAGAAAACAATTTCTACAATGCCAAAAGACAGGAGCTGGAACAGCGTCTGGACGATTTCTCCAGAAAATATATAGAAATCCGCAGTAAACAAAATATATTAAAAAGACGTATGGTCCGCGCTTATCCGAATCTGAAAAACGGATTTAAGCGTTACAGAGAAAAACATCAGGATAAAAGGACCAGATAGACAATAATCGGACTTTGTCCGGTTATACATAGATAAAGGAGGGACTAACTAATGGCGTTTTTAACCTTTCGAGGCGGCGTTCATCCCTATGATGGAAAAGAGCTGTCAAAGGAAAAGCCGGTCCGGGAGCTTCTTCCCGGAAAAGAATTGATCTATCCTCTGTCACAGCATATCGGCGCTCCGGCGAAACCGATCGTGGCCAAGGGGGATCATGTTCTGGCAGGTCAGAAGATTGCAGAGATGGGAGGATTCGTTTCTGCAAATATTCACGCTTCCGTATCAGGAACCGTGAAAGAAATTAAAAAAGTCAGAAATAATGTAGGAGCCATGGTGGACGCCATCGTGGTGGAAAATGATGAAAAGTATGAAACTGTCGGGTTTCAGAAAGCGGATTCTTTAGAGGCGCTGTCCAAAGAGGAGATCCTGGAGCGAATCAAAGAAGGCGGCGTAGTGGGAATGGGAGGCGCAGGTTTCCCCACTCATGTGAAGCTGGCTCCCAAGGAACCGGAGAAGATTGAATATGTTCTGGTAAACGGTGCGGAGTGCGAGCCTTATCTTACTTCTGACTACAGAAGGATGCTGGAACAGCCGGAATGGATCATCGGGGGCTTAAAATGCATTCTGAAACTTTTCGACAATGCCAAGGGTTATATCTGCATTGAAGATAACAAGCCGGACTGTATTGCAAAAATATCAGAGATGGTAAAAAACGAGCCGAAGATAGAAGTACAGACTCTGAAAACAAAGTATCCCCAGGGAGCTGAGCGGTGTCTGATCTATGCGGTCAGCGGCAGGGAGATCAATTCCTCCATGCTTCCGGCAGACGCCGGCTGTGTGGTAGATAATATTGATACGGTTTGTGCCATCTATCGGGCAGTTATGGCAGGAGAACCGGTCATGGACCGTATCGTCACCGTAACCGGCGAAGCCGTGGCAGATCCCTGCAACCTTAAGGCGAAAACAGGAACCTCCTTTGCGGAACTTCTGGAAGCTGCAGGAGGATTGAAGCAGCCTGCCAAGAAGATTATTTCCGGCGGCCCTATGATGGGCTTTGCCATGTTCGATTATCATGTTCCTGTTGTAAAGACCTCTTCGGCCATGCTGTGCATGACAGAAGATGATATCTCAGAGAAAGAGCCTACAGCCTGCATTAACTGCGGCAGATGTGTAAACGCCTGCCCGGCCAGACTGGTGCCTTCCAGGCTGGCTACCTATTCGGAACACGGCCAGGCGGAGCTGTTTGAGAAACATCATGGGATGGAGTGTGTGGAATGTGGCTGCTGCAGCTTTGCCTGTCCGGCTAAACGTCCCCTGACCCAGTCCATGCGGTCCATGAGAAAAATGGTTATGGCAAACCGCAGAAAACCGAAATAGGAGGAGAACGTCATGAGTGAATTATTACACGTATCATCTTCCCCTCATGTAAGGTCGAAGGTGGACACCAGCAGTATCATGCTTACTGTTATCATTGCATTACTGCCTGCTGCATTGTTCGGAATTTATAATTTCGGACCCCATGCTCTGCTGCTGATCCTGGTTACTATCGCAACCTGTGTGGCAACAGAAGCAGTTTATGAAAAGATCGTACATAAAAAACTTACTGTGAAGGATTACAGCGCAGTGGTTACGGGACTTCTGCTGGCACTGAACCTTCCGCCTAAGGCGCCATGGTGGATCGCTGTGATCGGCGGCGTTTTTGCGATTTTAGTAGTGAAGCAGCTTTTCGGCGGCCTGGGACAGAATTTTATGAACCCGGCTCTTGCAGCAAGATGCTTCCTGCTGATCTCCTTTACAGGGAGAATGACCGATTTCACCGTACCAGGCGGCGCCTGGGGGAATATTGTGGATACTGTGTCAGGAGCCACCCCTCTTGCGGCGATGAAATCCGGAGAAACTGTAGATCTGTTAAGCCTTTTTATCGGAAATATCCAGGGTACCATCGGTGAGACATCAGCTCTTGCTATTCTGATCGGCGCTGCCATCCTCCTGCTCAGAGGGATCATTGACTTCCGGATCCCGGTTGCCTATCTCCTTACCTTCAGTGTATTTGCCCTGATCTTCGGGGGACATGGACTGGATTTCTATTATCTGCTTTGCCAGCTCTGCGGCGGCGGACTGATGCTGGGCGCCTGGTTTATGGCAACGGATTACGTTACGTCTCCCATTACAAGCAAGGGGCGGATCGTATACGGTATCTGCCTTGGTATTTTCACAGGGCTTTTCCGTATCTTCGGAGGATCAGCGGAGGGCGTTTCCTATGCGATCATCTTCTGTAACCTGATGGTTCCGCTTATCGAGCGCTTTACCATGCCGGCAGCCTTCGGAAAAGGAGGTAAGAAAGCATGAAAAATACAATCATAAAAGATACAGTCATACTGACCCTGATCACTTTAGTATCCGGCGGTCTTCTGGGACTGGTTTATCAGGTTACCAAAGAACCCATCGCCCAGCAGGAAGAAATGGCCAAACAGGAAGCATATCAGGCAGTCTTTGAAGACGCAGATTCCTTTGAGGTCTGCGTGGAAGCGGGAGATACAGAGATCGCCCAGTATCTTGCCGATAACGGATTTACAGCCCAGACGGTCAACGAAGTCATGGAGGCTAAGGACGCTTCAGGAGAAACCATCGGCTATGCCCTGAATATGACCACTTCGGAAGGCTATGGCGGAGATATTTCTTTCTCTATGGGCGTGCAGCTTGACGGAACCTTAAACGGCATTTCCATTCTGACCATCAACGAGACGGCAGGTCTTGGAATGAACGCCACAGAGGATTCTTTTAAGGGGCAGTTCAGCGATAAAAATGTGGAATCTTTCACAGTGACCAAAACAGGGGCTTCCGCAGACAATGAGATCAATGCGATCAGTGGTGCGACCATTACTTCAGAGGCCATTACAGGCGGTGTAAACGCCGGTCTGTGCGCCTTCAATTATGTAAAGGAGGGAGAATAAGATGAAAGCAAATACACCTGCAGAACGTTTGTTTAACGGTATCATTAAAGAGAATCCCACCTTTGTACTGGTTTTGGGGATGTGTCCCACTCTGGCGGTCACCACGGCAGCTATAAACGGTATCGGCATGGGACTTACCACTACGGTGGTCCTTGCTATGTCCAATCTGTTTATTTCCCTTTTGCGGAAGATCATTCCGGATAAAGTCCGTATGCCTGCATATATCGTAGTGGTTGCGTCTTTCGTAACTATTGTGCAGCTGCTTTTACAGGGCTTTATCCCAAGCCTTTATGATTCTCTGGGACTTTATATCCCTCTGATCGTGGTAAACTGCATTATCCTGGGAAGAGCGGAAGCTTATGCTTCTCAGAACGGGCCGGTAGCTTCTATCTTTGACGGCATCGGAATGGGGCTTGGCTTTACCATGTCCATTACCATTCTGGCGGCTTTCCGTGAGCTCATCGGCGCAGGAACGGTTTTCGGCTTCCAGATCATGCCGGCGGCTTATGAGCCTGCGACGATTTTCATTCTGGCTCCCGGCGCTTTCTTCGTGCTGGCTTTCCTGGCTGCAGTCCGGGCAAAGATCATGGAGAAGAAACCAAAAGAAGAGCAGAAGCCGGTGCACTGTATGGAAGGCGGCTGCGCTTCCTGCAGCAATGAGGCCTGCAGCGGAAAATTCTACGACAATACGGTAGTAAAGAAGTAAGGGGGGACAGATAGATGGAAGGTTTAGGAAATTTATTGATCATAGCAGTCAGCGCTGCGGTAGTAAATAATGTTGTATTAAGCCAGTTCTTAGGTCTGTGTCCTTTCTTCGGAGTTTCCAAGAAGATCGAGACGGCGGCAGGCATGGGGGGAGCGGTAATCTTCGTTATTACCCTTGCTTCCTTTGTGACCGGTCTGGTGTACAAGTTTATCCTGGTTCCGCTGGACATGAGCTATATGCAGACTATCGTATTTATCCTGGTGATCGCAGCCCTGGTACAGTTTGTGGAAATGTTCCTGAAGAAGTCTATGCCTTCTCTGTATCAGAGTCTGGGCGTATATCTTCCGCTGATCACTACAAACTGTGCAGTATTAGGCGTCGCCCTGAATAATGTCCAGTATGGCTACAACCTGCTGGAAGGGGTGGTTTACGGCTTTGCCACAGCAACAGGCTTCACCATCTCCATTATTTTAATGGCAGGATTAAGAGAAAAAATGGAGTACAATGATATTCCCAAATATTTCCGGGGATTTCCCCATGTACTCCTTACAGCCGGATTGATGGCGATCGCCTTCTTCGGCTTTTCAGGAATCATATAAGGAGGCGTAGGATATGGTAACAGGTATTATCATTGCGGCAGTCCTGGTAGGCGGCGTAGGTCTCTTTATTGGACTTTTCCTGGGAATTGCCGGAAAGAAATTTGCAGTAGAAGTAGATGAAAAGGAAATACTGGTAAGGGAAGCTCTTCCCGGAAACAACTGCGGCGGCTGCGGCTATCCGGGTTGCGACGGCCTGGCGGCGGCTATCGCCAAAGGGGAAGCTCCCGTAAACGCATGTCCCGTAGGCGGGGCTGCGGCAGCAGCCAGGATCGGAGAGATCATGGGACAGGAAGCAGGAGAAAGCGTCCGTATGACGGCCTTTGTGAAATGTGCAGGGGACTGTGAGAAGGCTGGACAGAGCTACGAATATACAGGAGTCAAAGACTGTAAGATGGCGGCTCTGATGCAGAACGGCGGCTCCAAGACCTGTACCTACGGCTGTCTGGGGTATGGCTCCTGCGTAAAGGTCTGCCCCTTTGATGCCATCCACATTGTAAACGGCATTGCAAAGGTAGACAAAGAAAAATGTAAGGCCTGCGGCAAATGCGTGGCGGAATGTCCGAAGAAGATCATTGAGCTGATCCCTTACGAGCAGAAACAGGCAGTGGCCTGCAGCTCCAAGGACAAAGGAAAAGCAGTTATGAGCGCCTGTGAAGCAGGCTGTATCGGATGCAGAAAATGTGTAAAGGAATGTCCGAAAGAGGCCATTACCGTAGTGGACAACGTAGCCCACATTGATCCGGAAAAATGTATCAACTGCGGCAAGTGCAAAGCCACCTGCCCAAGGAAGATCATTGTATAAGAAAAAGGATTGAGAAAGAACGGCAGCCCGCCTGCCCCTTCTCTTTGGCGAATTTCAGTCTGAGCCGGAAGAAGGGACAGGTGGGCTGCATTCTTTTTTCTCCTCTTTTTTATTCGATTTGCAATTTCCACCCTCCTATGTTAAGATAAAGCACAGCGAATGGAACAGGAGAGATCCATGAAGAAAAGAGACTTTTTATTGATCGGGG
>CALWSM010000012.1 GCA_944384185.1 uncultured Blautia sp.
CGATACTAGCCGCACTGCGGCTAGTATACCATACCCGCTCTCCCCCTGCAAGCCCGGAACCTTTTCTGCCCTCCCGCAAAAATCCCTGCAGGATCCCGGGAAGAGTCTTCCCGGAGTCCTGCAGGGATTATAAGGATTTTTCTTTTCAGGCGGTCTTTCTCTGCCGCTTTTTCATGATAAACAGAATCAGCAACAGCACCAGGATCCCAAAGGGCAGAGGGATCCAGGGAACCTTTACAAAACCGGCCACAATATAGGTGACAAAGCTGATGGCCGCCGCCAGCATAGCGTAAGGCAGCTGGGTGGACACATGGTTTACATGGTCGCACTGAGCGCCTGCAGAGGCCATAATGGTGGTGTCAGAGATAGGCGAGCAATGGTCGCCGCACACAGCTCCCGCCATACAGGCAGAGATGGAGATGATCATCAGCGTCGGGTCGGAATTTTCAAAAACCTTCACCACAATGGGGATCAGGATACCGAAGGTTCCCCAGGAGGTTCCGGTGGCAAAGGACAGAAAACAGCCGATCAGGAATACAATAGCCGGCAGAAGGTTCATCAGCCCTCCGGCCGCAGATTCAGTAGCTGCCTGTACAAAGTCCGCAGCTCCCAGGCTGTCTGTCATAGCCTTCAATGTCCATGCAAAGGTCAGGATCAGGATCGCCGGCACCATGGCCTTAAACCCTTCCGGAATACACTCCATACAGGAGCGGAACACCAGGACTTTTCTGGCGCTGTAAAAGATCACCGTGATCAGCAGGGCAATGAGACTGCCCATGGAAAGAGCTACCGAGGCGTTGCTCTGGGAGAAGGCTTCCACCAGACCGGTGCCGCTGAAAAATCCGCCGGTGTAGATCATACCCACGATGCAGCAGATCACCAGGACCGCCACCGGAAAGATCAGGTCGATCACCTTTCCTTTTGGATTTGGCTTCAGGGAAGAAGCCGCCTCGTCCAGACGTTTGCCGGAGGTGTAAATGTCTCCTTTCAGGGCGTTGGCCTCATGAACCGCCATGGGACCGAAATCTACCCTCATAAGGACCAGGGCAAACATCATTACAATGGTCAGCAGTGCGTAATAGTTATAGGGGATCGCCCGGATAAAAATCGCAAATCCATCCTCTCCCTCTACAAATCCGCTTACCGCAGCCGCCCAGGAAGAAACCGGGGCTATGATACAGACCGGCGCTGCAGTGGCGTCAATAAGATAGGACAGCTTGGCTTTGGATACATTATGCCGGTCTGTGATCGGACGCATCACGCTGCCCACCGTAAGACAGTTAAAATAATCGTCTACAAAAATCAGGATGCCCAGGATGATCGTACAGATCTGTGCGCCGATCCTGGTCTTGATATGGGTTCCTGCCCATCTTCCGAAGGCGGCTGATCCTCCTGCGCTGTTCATCATAGAAACCATAGCTCCCAGGATCACCAGGAAAACCAGGATCCCTACGTTAGAGGAATCTGACAGTACACTGATCATGCCCCCTTCCAGCAGATGGACCAGGGTTCCCTCAAAATTAAAGTTGGAATAAAACAGAGCCCCCACCAGGATTCCGATAAACAGGGAGCTGTAAACCTCCTTTGTGATCAGCGCCAGGGCAATGGCCACCACCGGCGGAAGCAGAGACCAGAAGGTAGCGTACATGGCAGGTTTGGGCCCTTCCCCTCCCTCTGCCGCAAATACTGTCACAGCCCAGACTGCCGTAAGCAGAACCGCCAGGAACAGACCGACTGCGAGAAATCTTTTTTTGTTCTTCATGTCTTTCTTTTTTCTCCTTTTCTTATAAACATAAGAAAACCATGAGTTTCTCCAAAGGGATGCGCTCATGGTCTGCGTCGGTTTCTGTCTGGATCGTCTGTTCAGCCCCGGCAAAGGGTACAGAGAAAGAAACGGATGGATAGCGCTCCACTTTTCGTGACAGAACACAGGATATTCTCCTGTATTCCAGAGAGAACTCCCGGGCGGAGGATCTCTCTTCGGCAGATTCCCCTTTCTCTCTCTGCGGCTGTCCCTGCCCTTTGCAGAAAGCTACTCATGAAATCTGCGCCTCTATCATCTCATCGGTTTTATCCGGATAGGTTTTCCTTCTGCTATCATAGCACTAAATTCTCTGTCTGCCAATATAAAATTCCAGGAGAGATTCTTTTCGGAAAATTATTTACAAATGGTTTTTAAAACTATATAATAGGGAGCAGAGGTGATAAAATGACGATTGATACAAAAGACATTCTAAACAGCATTCTGGCCAGCATATCCAGAATTGATTATATTAAGCCGGAAGATATCCCCGGCATTGATTTATACATGGATCAGGTGACGACCTTCATGGAAGAGCATCTCCGTTCCTCCAAGCGCCGTAAGGAGGACAAGATCCTGACCAAAACCATGATCAACAACTATGCAAAAAATGATCTTCTCCCCCCTCCGGTAAAGAAGAAATACTCCAAAGAACATATGCTCATGCTGGTGTTCATCTATTATTTTAAAAACATACTTTCTATCAATGATATCCAGAAGCTTCTGGAGCCTCTGGCCCGGAAATATTTTCCCGGGGAGGGCAGCATGGATCTCACCGCTCTCTATCAGGAGATCATGGAGCTGGAGCTGGAGCAGATCGAACCCCTGGCCAAAGACGTGACCAAAAAATTTTCCATGGCCTCGGAATCCTTCCAGGATGCACCGGAAGAAGAAAAAAACTTTCTTCACAGTTTTGCATTTATCTGTATGCTGAGCTTTGACGTATATGTAAAAAAGCAGGTCATTGAGCATCTCATTGACCAGATGTCCGGAGAAGAATCTCCGGCGTAACCCTTTTCCTGTACAGAAAAGACCCGGAAGTCTGCAGAATGACGCTCTGCAGGCTTCCGGGTTCTTTTATTCTTTTGATATCCTGTCAAACACCATGTCATAGCCGTCGTTTCCGTAATTCAGGCTTCGGTTCACCCGGCTGATGGTGGCTGTGGAGGCCCCTGTCTTTTCTGAAATCTCCAGATAGGTTTTTTTCTCCTTTAGCATCTTTGCCACCTCAAATCTCTGGGACAAAGAAAGGATCTCGTTTACTGTACATACATCCTCAAAAAACTGATAACATTCTTCCCGGTTTTTCAGGCTGAGCACTGCGTCGAACAGTGAATCTACAGCCTCTGTATGAATCTTTTTGCTCATATCACATATCTCCTTATAGTTTTTCGCACCCTGTGACCGGCCTTCTGCCACCGCTCCTGATTTTTCTGCAGGCGTCCCCCTCCCGGGATCTTGCCTCCTCAGATTTTCACAGCACTGCTGCGCTGTCCCATTAACGCTTTAGCAGTTATGGCTCCTATCACTTTTATATATAGTAGCACAGTAAATTTTTAAAGTAAAGAACAGACTGGGGATTTATCTCCATTTTTTCTAAAAATTCTATAAAATTTTATCTTTATTGACATATTTTTTAAATTCTTCCACGCTCCGGTTCACCACCAGCGTCTCCGGAAATCCCAGCTCCTCCAGGATCCGCTCTGCGTACACATGATTTCCTACCAGATAATCTGCATGTGCGTCACTGTCCACGATTATCGGCGCCTGATACTCCATACAGTATTTCAGCATGATCCGGATATTTTCTTCGCCGCCCTGGCGGCCGCATCGGGGATCCAGTGAATTGTTATTGACCTCCAGAAGGACCCTGTGTTCTTTTGCACTCTGTACCAGAGCGAGATAATCCACCGGATATCTGGCGTCATCTGGATGGCCGATAATATGCAGATAGGGATTTTTCATCACCTCCAGATATGCGTTGGTATTCTCTTCCCTGGTCCCTGGTTTCACACAGGGAATGTGCATGCTGGCAATGACGATATCCATTTTATCCAGGGTTTTCTCCTGCATATCCACATGCCCCTCATAGTCCATAATGTTCAGCTCCGTACCCAGATACAGTTCTACTCCATACAACTCTCTTTGGGCCATCTGCAGATTCTCAAAATAAAAGAGCTGGCAGGTGCCCGGCATTTTCATAGAATGCTCTGTGATCCCAAGAAGCTCCAGCCCTTTCTCAGATGCGGCTTTCGCCATCTCCCGGATCGTGCTGTAGGCATGGCCGCTGGCCAGAGTATGGGTGTGTGCGTCTAATACATATCTCATCTTTCCTTATCCTCTCTTAAAACAAGCCTTAGAATAATCTCCGGAACTTTCTTATAAAGAAACAGCAGAACTGTTCCTCCCATAAGGATACAGCTCTGCCGCTTCATTTTTCTTCCATCAGATGATCTCGTTAAACAGTTCTTTTACTGCTGGATAGATCTTCACAAATTTCTGGTACCGCTCCTCATATTTAGCCGCCAGTTCCGGTTCCGGCTCAACGGTATCGATCACCTTCACGATCTTAGCCGCTGCGTCCTCCACAGAGGCGAACTCGCCGTTCGCCACAGCCGCCAGCATAGCGCCGCCCAGAGCCGGGCCTTCCTCAGACTCGATCACGTCTACCTTGATGTTCAGGATATTGGCGATCATCTTTTTCCACAGAGGGCTCTTGGCTCCGCCGCCGCAGATCTTAGTCCGCTCGATCTTGATCCCCAGAGATTTGGCCACCTCAAAGGAATCCCGGATAGCAAAGGCCACGCCTTCCAGAACTGCCTGGGTCATATCGGCTCTTGTGCTATCCATAGTCAGGCCGATAAACGTACCTCTGGCATTGGGATTATTGTGGGGAGAACGTTCTCCCATGAGATAAGGCAGGAAGAACACATTGTTTTCTCCCAGCTTTTCAATCTTTGCCTGCTCTGCCGGATAATCCTTGGTTCCGATGATCTCGTCCATCCACCATTTATTACAGGATGCTGCGCTGAGCATACAGCCCATAAGATGATAATGTCCGTCTGCATGGGCGAAAGCATGAAGGGCGTTGTGTGGATCCACGCCGAACTCTTTACTGGAAATAAAGATGGTTCCGCTGGTTCCAAGAGAGATATTGCACATACCGTCGCCTACGGTTCCGGTTCCCACAGCGGCCGCCGCATTATCTCCGGCGCCTGCCACGATCTTGCAGCTCTCAGGGATACCCAGCTCTTTTGCCAGTTCCGGTTTCAGTGTTCCCACAGTCTCATAGCTTTCAAAAAGCTTTGGCATCTGCTCCTGGGTAACGCCGCAGATCTCCAGCATCTCTTTGGACCAGCAGCGGTTTTTCACATCCAGAAGGAGCATGCCGGAAGCGTCGGACATATCGCAGCTGTGCGTGCCGGACAGCTTATAGGCCAGATAATCCTTGGGCAGCATGATCTTCTTGATCCGCTTGAAGTTCTCCGGCTCATTCTCTTTCACCCAGAGGATCTTCGGTGCGGTAAAGCCTGCAAATGCAATGTTTGCCGTGTACTGGGAGAGTTTATCCTTCCCGATCACATTGTTTAAATAATCCGTTTCTTTTCCGGTCCTTCCGTCATTCCAGAGAATGGCCGGACGGATCACCTGGTCCTTCTCGTCCAGGATCACAAGACCGTGCATCTGGCCTCCGAAGCTGATACCGGCCACCTGGCTCTTATCACATTCTGCGGTAAGCTCTTTGATCCCCTCCAGGCTCTGCTCCCACCAGTCTTCCGGATTCTGCTCAGACCAGCCGGGATGGGGGAAAGAAATGGGATACTCTCTGGAAACGATCTTCTGGATCTTTCCTTCTCCGTCCATAAGCAGCAGCTTTACGGCAGAGGTTCCTAAATCTACGCCAATGTATAACATATTTTTTCTCCTTTACTGAATGGGGACTGCCGCAAAAACGGCAGCCCCGTGATCTCCTGTCTTTCAGGTTTTATGCAAATGGATTTTCTGTAGGATACAGAACGCCCTTCGGCTGGTTGTAGTTGATCTCGTCTACCTCTACGCCGATGTACTTGAATACTTCATATAATGCTTTTCCGAAGTGTCCGAAAGCAACGGCTCCGTGATGAGGATAATTTTTCTCCACCAGAACGTGGCGGTAGAAACGTCCCATCTCCGGGATCGCAAAGATACCGATACCGCCAAAGCTCTGTGTTGCAACAGGAAGCACTTCGCCGTGAGCGATATAAGCTCTCAGCTTGCAGTCAGAGGTGCTCTGGAGACGGTAGAAAGTAACGTCGCCCGGTACAATATCTCCTTCCAGGGTTCCCTGGGTAACCTCTTCCGGAAGAGTTCTGGCCATGATCATCTGATACTTCATTGTGCAGGATGTCAGCTTGCCGGAAGTCGTATTTCCGCAGTGGAAGCCCATGAAAGTATCTTTCTGTGTATAGTTGTATTTTCCTTTGATCTCGTTGTCATAGATAGAAGCGGGAACCGTATTGTTGATATCCAGGAGAGTTACTGCATCCTGGCTGATCACAGTTCCGATATACTCGCTTACAGTACCCCAGATATCAACTTCACAGGATACCGGAATGCCTCTTCCTGTAAGACGGCTGTTTACATAGCAGGGAACGAAACCAAACTGGGTCTGGAATGCAGGCCAGCATTTTGTTGTAAGAGTAACGTATTTTCTGGAGCCTTTATGAGCTTCAACCCAATCCAGCAGAGTGATCTCATACTGTGCAAGCTTTGGCAGGATCTCCGGCTTCATATTGCCTTCGCCCAGCTCTTTTTCCATATCCTTGGCAACTTCCGGGATACGGGGATCGCCTTCATGTTTCTTGAAGGCTTCGAAAAGATCCAGCTCAGAGTTCTCCTCGATCTCGATGCCCAGGTCGTACAGTCTCTTGATAGGAGCGTTGCAGGCCAGGAAATCCTGAGGACGGGGACCAAAGCTGATCACCTTCAGATTTCTCAATCCTACGATAGCTTTTGCGATAGGTACGAACTCTTCGATCATATCAGCCACTTCTGCGGCGGTTCCTACCGGGTATTCCGGTATGTAAGCTTTCAGGTTGCGCAGCTTCAGGTTGTAGCTGGCGTTTAACATACCGCAGTATGCGTCGCCTCTTCCCTGTACCAGATCTCCCTCTTCTGCTGCTGCCACTACCATGCATGGACCCTGGAAATATTTCACCAGCAGAGTCTCAGCGGTCTCCGGTCCGAAGTTTCCAAGATATACCACCAGTGCGTTGCATCCGGCTTCTTCTACCTCTTTTAAAGCCTTCTGCATATCCACTTCGCTCTCCACAACAGTGGGACATTCGTAGATCTCTCCCTTGTATGCGGCTACTACTGCTTTTCTTCTGTTCTCGGACAGGCTCATTGGGAAGCAGTCACGGCTTACGGCCACGATACCCATCTTTACTTCTGGCATGTTCTGTAAATTCATTTCTTTTTACCTCCTGATTTTAATTTTATTTTACTGTCTATTCTACAGACAGATTTGCACCTTTTAATCCCACGAAAGCGCCTTCGATACCGGCTTCCTCATGGGCGATCAGCCATTTGTTCCTGGCGAAAAGAAGCTTGTCTTCTTTGGTGTTATTCTGGGCTTTCGGAGCGTCTGTATTGGTCCCCTTCGGCAGGATCACCGCCGCCCGGAATTTATTTCCGTTCACATTGCAGGGCGCATAGTGCAGGGTGGTCCCATATACCTCGATCACTGTGCCTGCCGGAACCAGAAACGCCTCCATCTTTCCGGTATCATAGGTACCGTCCTCTTCAATATCCTGTTCCCTTCCCAGGATCAGGATCATATCCGTCTGGGCCACGTTCACTTCAGAATCTCTGTGGTACTCCACTGCATTTAAAAGCACATTATTTCCATTGCAGTAACCCACCTGGATAGGCATTCCTCCATAAAGGCTGTAGCCGATCTTCTCCACACAGGGACATGCCTCCAGCTTCTCATCGGAAGCCACATAGACCACGTCATCCGGCTGAGGAGTTTCCTTCAGAGCTTCCAGCAGGTCGGAAACATCGATCCCCTGGATCACTCTTCCATAGGGCTGGAAAGCTTTGTCCGTCACCTTCAAAATTTCCATCTGGAACTTACCTCCTTAATTAGTTTAGTCATTAAACTATATCTTTATGCTATCACCGATTCTTTAAAAAAGCAAGTTGTTTTTTTGAAAATTTTTTACATTAGACAGTAAAATCTTTACCAAAATATTTATTGGAAAGCTGGGTAAGGGTCCCGTCTTCTTTCAGCTCTTCCAGATTTTCCTCCAGGGTGTTTTTCAGAGAATTCCCCTTTCTGGTAAAGGCTGCGATCCTCCCATCCTCGCCGTCGCCCCCCTCTTCCTCCTCTGAAGAAAGATCCAGATACGGCCGGGTATGTCCATAATGTATGGTATTCCACTGGCTCATGCTCACAGAAGAAAGTACACAGTCATATACCTCTCCGTCCAAAGACTTTAAAAGGTTTTCCTGAGTAGTATCCACGATTTCCAGTTCCATTCCCATCTTATCCGCCAACAGTCCGGCCAGTTCCACCTCAAACCCTTCCGGCTGATTATCCTCTGCAGAAATATAACACATTTTATCCATATCCAGGTGCATGCCCACCCGAAGCACGTCATTTTCCAAAGTCTCCCTGCCCATTTTCATAGAGCATCCGGACATGGACAGGATCCCTGTATAAAGCAGCAGCCAAAAGCCGATACGTTTTTTCTTACTGTTTTTTTTCATACGCTCTTTCCTCATTTATCTGCTATTTTCACCATCACCATATCATGGGGACTTTCTTTTGTCAATGGAATTGGAAGCTCCGGGTACTTGTAAAAGATTTTTTCAGATGATATGATATAGAGAAAACATTTAGGAGAAAGTCAGAATATGGAAAGCTGGAATGGAAAACCTTATCATTCTTTTGATTATATGCTGAAAGAACGCTTTTCCTGTAAAATCTATAAAACCGCCTTAAACGGCGGCATGACCTGTCCCAACCGGGACGGTACCCTTGGGAGCCGGGGCTGTATCTTCTGCAGTCAGGGAGGATCCGGGGACTTTGCCGGAGATAAACGGGATTCGATTACCGAGCAGATCGATAAACAGGCGGCAAAGCTGATCCAGAAAAGAAATGCTTCTGCTTTTATCGCTTATTTTCAGGCCTATACAAACACCTACGCCCCTGTGGAATACCTGGAAAAGATTTTCACGGAGGCTCTGGACCACCCTCTGGTGGCTGCAGTATCCATCGGCACCCGGCCGGATTGTCTCGGGCCGGAGGTACTGGATCTTCTGGAAAGGCTGAACCGCCGAAAGCCGGTATGGGTAGAACTGGGACTTCAGACCATCCATGAAAAAACCGCCCGGTATATCCGGCGGGGATACCCTCTCTCCTGTTTTGAGGAAGGAGTAAACGCTCTCCGCAAAAGGGATCTGGAGGTTATCGTCCATACCATCCTGGGACTTCCCGGAGAAAACCGACGGGATATCCTGGACACCATGGATTACCTGAACCATCAGGATATCCAGGGGATCAAACTCCAGCTCCTCCACGTACTGAAGGGCACCGATCTGGCCCTGGACTATCTGGATGGGAAATTTTCCGTATATACTATGGAAGAATATCTGGATCTTCTCATTGACTGTCTGGAGCATCTGTCTCCCGATATTGTGATCCACCGGCTCACCGGAGACGGACCCAGGGATCTGCTGATCGCTCCTTTGTGGAGCAGTAAAAAACGTACGGTTTTAAATACCCTGCATCGAGAATGCAAGCTGCGGCATGCATACCAGGGAAGACTATATAAGGAGGATTGATGAATGGCAGAGCCTCTCACACTTTACAAACTGATGATCCTTTATATACTGGGAAAATCGGAATTTCCGCTGACAAACGCTCAGATTTCCGGTTTTATCCTGGATAAAGGCTATACCACATATTTCCATCTCCAGCAGGCCATCTCAGAATTGACAGATTCCCGGCTGGTAAAAGTTAAAACTGTCCGGAACTCTTCTTATTTCCAGATCACCCCTCAGGGAAGACAGACCCTTTCCTATTTTGAGGATCAGATCTCTGATGGGATCAAAAAGGATATTGCCGACTTCTTTAAAGAAAATATGATCCAGTTCCGGGAAGAGCTTCAGGCTGTCGCCGATTACTATAAAGACCAGGAAGAAGGCTATCAGGTGCGCTGCCGCCTCCGCCAGGACAATCTTTCTCTGGTAGATCTTACCATTGCAGTTCCCACAGAGGATGCTGCCAAAGCAGTCTGTATTAACTGGAAAGAAAAAAGACAGAGTATTTACGAAAATCTCATAGAATTTCTCCTGTAAATACTCTGCCTTCCAGACAAGGCTTTCCCCAAAAGGGGACAAAGCCTCCTCATGAACCAAAATTCAGGCTCTGTATACATTTTTTGCCGGACAGCGTCCCATAAAATGTATACAGAGCCCTCTCATTTCATACGTCAGTCTCCTGCTCTTTTATTTCATCATCTTTTTTAATTCATCCATAAAGGTATCGATATCTTTAAATTCCCGATAGACAGAAGCAAATCTCACATAAGCCACCGCATCCAGTTCTTTGAGCTTTTCCATAACGATCTCACCGATAACTGTGCTGGGCACTTCCCGCTCTTCTTTATTAAAGATTTCCGTCTCGATCTCGTCTATAAGCTCTTCGATCCTTTTCACGGGAATGGGCCTTTTGTAGCAGGCCCGCATAACCCCGTTCTGGAGTTTGCTCCGGTCAAATTCTTCCCGGCTCTGATCCTTTTTTATCACGATCAGGGGAATCGTCTCAATCTTTTCGTAAGTCGTAAAACGTCTGCCGCACTCGTCGCACTGTCTCCGCCTTCTGATGGAATTGTTATCCGGCACGGGTCTGGAATCAATGACCCTGGTATTATCCTGATTGCAAAACGGGCACTTCATATTGTTCCTCCTTATGCGAGAACCGCCTTCGCCAGTATATCCATATTTTTCTCGTCCGCTTCCTTCATCACGGATCTGATGGTAACTACAGGCTCACAGATCTCAATGTCTTTCATACTCTCAAAGTACGCCTTCATCAGTTTTCCGGCCATAGGCGCCCAGGAACCGTTCTCTACGATACCGACTTTTCTCTTCTTATAGGTTTTGATCTTCAGATGATAGAGGAAGTCTTCCATGCAGGGGAACAGATTGCCGTCATAAGTCACTCCCATGACCACCAGGCGGCTGTAACGGAATGCACAGGAAATCGCTTCCGCCATATCGTCTCTGGCCAGATCGAATACCCGTACATTTTCCGCTCCGTTTTTCTTCAGCAGTTCCGCCATTTTTCCGGCTGCGTTTCCTGTATTTCCATGGATAGAGGCGTAAGCCACAACCACGCCTTCTTCCTCCGGTTCATAGCTGCTCCAGGTAAGATATTTGCCGATATAGTGTCCCAGATCCTCTTTCAGGACAGGTCCGTGGAGCGGGCAGATCGTCTGGATATCCAGAGTCGCCGCTTTTTTCAGAAGAGCCTGTACCTGAGTTCCGTATTTTCCTACGATATTGATAAAATATCTCCTTGCCTCGTCATCCCAGTCCTCTTCCACGTCAGAAGCCCCGAACTTTCCAAATCCGTCGGCAGAAAACAGGATCTTCTCTGTCTGCTCATATTCTACCATAACCTCCGGCCAGTGGACCATAGGCGCCATAAAGAACTGGAGAGTATGCTCTCCAAGGCTTAAGGTATCCCCCTCTTTTACCACTACGCTTCTTGGAGAAAAATCAAGGGTGAAAAACTGGGGAAGCATGGAAAACACTTTCGCATTGGAAACCACCTGCATGTCCGGATATTTCTCCGCCAGAAGCTGGATATTAGAAGCGTGATCCGGTTCCAGATGAGATACCACCAGATAATCCGGGGTCCTTCCGTCTAATACCTTTTCCAGGTTCTCCAGCCACTGCCCGGTCCTTCTCTTATCCACCGTATCCATTACAGCGATCTTCTCGTCCAGGATCACATAAGAATTATAAGTCACCCCGTTGGGCACCTTGTACTGGCTTTCAAACAGATCGATATCTTTATCGTCTACGCCAACATACACTACAGAATCTGAAATTTTCATATCATACATAAATCTGTTTCCTCCTTGCAGCTATAAGATCAAAACGTCCCTGGCAGACAGCTGTGCCCTGCCCGGGAGACAATATTTTACCGCCTTTATTATATATGGGTTAGCGGAAATTTTCCACTGATTTTTTCGGAAATTTCTTTTCTTCAGGAAAATCTTGACGAAAGCAGGCCGGAAGCATACAATGAATGCGAAAACTAGGAGGTATCAAAATGGAAGAGATGAAAAAATACATTTTAACACAGCTTGAGAAGCTTCTGTCCATTGACAGTCCTACCGGCTACACTCAAAACATTGGGGACTATCTTATGGAAGAATATAAAAGATTAGGATATGCGCCTGAAAAAACTGTAAAAGGCGGCGTTCTTACAGATCTGGGGGGAAAGGATCCGGAGAACGCCGTATTTCTGGAAGCCCACGTAGACACCCTGGGCGCTATGGTGTCCCGGATCAAGTCCAACGGCCGCCTGGCTCTTTCTCCCCTGGGAGGCATGAACGCCAATAACGCCGAAGCGGAAAACTGCCGGATCATTACCCGGTTCAGCGGTTCCTACGAGGGCACCTGCCAGCTTACAGACGCTTCGATACATGTAAACGGCAAATATAACGAAACCCCCAGAAGCTTCGATGTGATGGAGGTCCTTCTGGACGAAAAGGTCTCCACCAGGGAAGATGTCCTGGCTCTTGGCATTATGGAAGGGGATATCGTAGCCTTCGATCCCCGGACCCGGATCACCGAAAGCGGCTATATCAAAAGCCGTTTTCTGGACGACAAATTAAGCGCAGCCATTCTTCTGGGCTACGCCCGGTATCTGAAAGAAAATCACATTACGCCGGAAAGAAAGCTGTATCAGCATCTGACGGTTTACGAAGAGGTAGGACATGGCGGTTCCGCCTCCATTCCCCGGGGCGTCACCGAGATCCTGGCTGTGGACATGGGCTGTGTAGGGGAAGGACTAAACTGTAAAGAACACCAGGTATCCATCTGCGCCAAAGACAGCGGCGGCCCTTACAGCTACGATCTGGTTTCCCGGCTAATCACCGTTGCCAAAAAGGAAGGGCTTGACTTTGCCGTGGACGTATATCCCCATTACGGTTCTGATGCTGAAGCCGGATTAAAGGCAGGTTATGACGTCCGCCACGGTCTCATCGGTCCCGGCGTTTACGCCTCTCATGGATATGAACGAAGCCATATAGAGGGCGTAAAAAACACCTTTCTTCTGTTAAAGGGATATTTAGGATAGATATAATTTAACTTTTATTAAGAGATTTTCTAAGAATTTTATAAAAGGGTCATATTTTACTCATATTTTATCCCTATAATAAAGCTTGGATAGTTGATAAACCACTCACTATCTCCCCCCTCAAGTTGAAAAAGCCCGGTACTTTATGTATCGGGTTTTTTTCTGTTGCTTTTCTTAATCTCAGCAGATATAATGTTCTTATCTTCTTTTTATGAACGGAACTTTATAAAAAGAATAGGGTGCAAACATAGAAAGGGGTCAGAAGATCCCGGAAGAAAGAGGTATGACACTATGACAAGAAAAAAAGTCGTCGTGGCTTTAGGCCATAGAGCGCTGGGCACTACCCTGCCGGAACAGAAGACCGCAGTAAAGGCTTCCGCAAAAATCCTGGCAGATCTGGTAGAGGCCGGAGCAGATATTATCATTACACACAGCAATGCCCCACAGGTAGGTATGATCCACACAGCTATGAATGAATTTGGAAAAGTCCATCCGGATTATACCGCCGTTCCCATGTCTGTATGTTCTGCCATGAGCCAGGGATATATCGGCTACGATATCCAGAATACCCTTCGGGCAGAGCTTCTCCGCAGAGGGATCTACAAACCGGTGAGCACCGTTCTCACCCAGGTAACGGTAGATCCTTATGATGATGCTTTCCACGAGCCGGTGAAGGTTATAGGAAGGACTCTTACCGAAGAGGAGGCAGAGGCCGAAGAACACAAAGGAAATTATGTAGTAAAGACGGAGAACGGCTACCGGAGGATCGTAGCGGCTCCCCAGCCGGAAAAAATCGTGGAGATCGACGCCATCAAAGCCCTGTCCGACGCTGGACAGATCGTGATCGCCTGCGGCGGCGGCGGTATCCCCGTGCTGGAAAGGAACGAAGAGCTTATCGGCGCCAGCGCTGTTATTGAAAAAGACCTTGCCAGCGGCAGGCTTGCCCAGGAATTAGACGCCGATGAGCTGCTGATCCTTACCAGCGTGGAGAAGGTTTCCGTAAACTACCGTTCCGATTCGGAAGAGTATCTCTCTTCCATCACCGTCCAGGAGGCGAAAACTTATATGGAAGAAGGCCATTTTGGAGACAATACCATGCTTCCCAAGATCCAGGCTTCCGTAGAGTTTGTAGAGGGACATCCCGGCAGGCGGGCTGTGATCACCTCCATCGGGAAAGCCAAAGAAGGGTATCTGGGCAGGACCGGTACCATTATCACCGCTTAAGAAAAGCCGGAAGAAAGAGCTGAACAAGGGCTCCTTCTTCCGGCTTTTTTCTTATGCTGTTTTTTTCTGAAAGATCCGGTTAATGGTCTTCTGCGGGATCTCAAATACCAGTATGATCCCCAGGACCATGGCGATGGCGATACCCAGGGTCTCCCTTCCGTAGTGGAGACTTAACCGGTTGTTTTCCAGCAAGGTATAGTAAATGGTCCTGTAGATCCCGATCCCGGGCACTTCCGGAAAAATCCCTGCGATCAAAAACAGGGTCACCGGACATTTCCTCACCGTGCTTCCGATCCTGGAAGCCAGCGTAATAAATACTGTAGCCGCAAAATTTCCTACAATGGCTCCAGCGCCCAGTCCGTGGACAAAGAGCCAGCAGATCAGCCAGCCTGTCCCTCCGATAAATCCGCAGAGGGGGTAATGCTCTCTGGGAACGGAAAACAATACAGAAAAGGCCATGGTCCCCACTGCCGCCGCCAAAAATTGAAGTATCCCATCCAGGATCATAAAAGTATCCCTCCTGTCAGATTATAGTAAAGAAAATACATGATCCCTACGCCCATGGCAACGCCCAGAGCTACCATAAGGGCGTCCAGGAACCGGACGCCTCCTCCGATATAGTCTCCGTCGGCAAAATCCCGGACTGCGTTTACCAGAGAAACCCCGGGGACCAGAGGCATCAAAGAACCTACCAGGATACTTCCCGGCGCATTTCCCAGACCCAGGCGGTAAAAAAGAACCGAAAAAAAGGACACGCAGAATCCTCCCGCCAGATTGGTGACGATCTTTGACGTTCTCTTTTCCCGTTTTCCAAATCCCAGGATCAGGGCATAAAGAAGAAATCCGGAAAGGAAGGCAGCCGCCATATCTTTCAGGCCTCCGCCGAGAATATAGCAGAAACACCCTGAGCCGATACCGGAGGCCAGCATCTGCACCATCCCCCGTTTTCCCGGCATATTCTTGATGATCTCCAGTCGTTCTCCCGCTTCCCTCACAGAATATTTCCCTTCTTCGATCTCTCTGGAAAGCTGGTTTACCGCTGCGATCCTGTGGAGCTTTGCCCCGCTTATAGGGATATGCTTTACGCTGGCGTAAATCTGTCCTTCCTGATTCTCGGCTGTAATAAAAATTCCTGTGCTCAGTACAAAGGTACTGCATTTCTCGATTCCAAAAGCTTTTGCGATCCTCTGTATCGTCTCTTCCACCCGGAAGATCTCGGCCCCTGCATCCAGAAGGATCCGCCCGGCTTCCATAGCCAGATCCAGCACTTCTTTATCATAATTTTCCACTTTCTTACTCTCCTATCCTGCAGTCTTGATTTTCAAATCCTGAACCTGCTTTTTAAAGGAAAAGCGGAACCGCCTCCCGGGGTCCTGAAAGACCCTGTGAAACAGTTCCGCAGCTTCCGCTTATCTGAAAATTGTGAAAAACAGGATTACGATAATGCCTAAAACGATCCTGTACCATCCAAAGACTTTAAAATCATGCTTCTTAATATAACCCATAAGAAATTTTATAGCAAGGACAGACACCGCAAAGGAAACCGCCATACCGGTGAGCAGGATCACGATCTCCCAGGAAGTAAAGCTCATCCCGAACTTTACAACCTTTAAAAGGCTGGCGCCGAACATGACCGGGATCGCCAGGAAAAAGGTATACTCTGCCGCTACGGTCCTGGAAGCGCCTACCAGGATACCGCCGATAATGGTAGAACCTGACCGGGAAGTTCCCGGGATCAGAGACAGGACCTGAAAGATACCGATAAGCAAAGCCGTCTTCCAGGTGATCTCACTGATCGAGTTATACTTTGGCTGGCGCTTCTCATTGTAGTCCTCCACAACAAGGAACATTACGCCGTAAACGATCAGCATAACAGAGACCACAAACCAGTTGTTAAATTTTTCTTCGATGAAATCGTTAAAAGGCAGGCCGATCACAATGGCCGGTATACAGGATACCAGAATCTTAAACCACATGATCATCTTGTCGATCTTCACAAAACGGCATAACACTCCTGCCGCCTTTTCTACCTTTGTCACATTCTCGTGCTTCGGCTTTTTGTTTCGAAAAGGCCAAAGGTCTTTCCAGTAGAGGACCACAACGGCCAGAATAGCTCCTAACTGGATCACCACCATAAACATATCCCAAAATTCCTGAGACACATTCAGCTTTACAAATTCTTCCACCAGGATCAGGTGTCCGGTGCTGCTGATGGGAAGCCATTCCGTGATCCCTTCTACGATACCCAGGAAGATTACCTTTAATATTTCAATAAAGTTCTCCATTTGCCACCTCTCAAATCTCGGCGATATTTACCAGTTTCAATTTCTGAATGTCTGTATTCTCCAGACTGGTCACCAAAGCTTCCGCCGTATCCAGCGCTGTCAGGACATTCACCCCTGTCTCGATGGCGTTCCTCCGGATAATAAAACCATCCTTAGACTTTTCCACACCCTGGGAAGGGGTGTCGATGACCAGGTCGATCTTATGTCCCAGGATCAGGTCCATAAGGTTGGGAGACGGCTGCTCGATCTTATTTGTCCGGATCGCCTTCACGCCGTTTTCATTAAGAACCCTGGCAGTACTTCTTGTAGCATAGATCTTATATCCCAGATTCTGGAATCTCCGTGCGATGGGGATAATATCCTGTTTGTCCTCGTCTCTTACAGTAATGATCATATTTTTATGCTTAGGCAGATTTACCCCGGCGCCCAGGAAGGCCTTGTACAGGGCTTCATTAAAGCTTTCGGAAATTCCCAGGCATTCTCCGGTAGATTTCATCTCCGGTCCCAGGCTCACATCCGCCCCACGGATCTTCTCAAAGGAGAATACCGGCATCTTAATGGCATAGTGCTTTGCCTCCGGCTGAAGTCCCGGGGTGTAGCCCAGCTCTTTCAGCTTGTGGCCCAGGATCACCTGGGTTGCAAGAGGCACGATAGGAATCCCGGTCACCTTGCTGATATAAGGCACGGTACGGCTGGATCTTGGATTCACCTCGATCACATAAACCTCTTCCCCGCAGACAATAAACTGGATATTGATCATGCCCAGTACATGAAGAGATTTTGCCAGTTTTCTGGTATAGTCTTCAATAGTCCGCTTTGCACTGTCGCTGATGGTTCTGGCAGGATATACGGAAATACTGTCGCCGGAATGGATACCTGCTCTTTCAATATGCTCCATGATACCCGGTATCAGGATATCCTCGCCGTCGCATACAGCGTCAACCTCGATCTCTTTTCCCTGGAGATATTTATCTACCAGGATAGGATGTTCCTGTGCGATCCGGTTGATGATCCCAATATACTGATCTACGTCCTGGTCATTGATGGCGATCTGCATTCCCTGGCCCCCGAGAACATAGGAAGGCCGCACCAGGACCGGATAGCCCAGCTCGTTGGCCGCCCGGACAGCTTCATCTGCAGTATATACCGTATGTCCCTTAGGTCTTGGAATATGACACTCTTCCAGGATTGCATCAAAAAGCTCTCTGTCTTCCGCAGCGTCTACGTTTTCTGCAGAAGTTCCCAGGATCTTCACGCCCATTTTGATAAGGGCCTCTGTAAGCTTGATCGCCGTCTGTCCGCCAAACTGGACTACAGCGCCGTCAGGCTTCTCTATATCTACCACGTTCTCCACATCTTCCGGAGTAAGGGGCTCGAAATACAGCTTATCAGCAATATCAAAGTCCGTACTTACCGTTTCCGGATTATTGTTGATGATAATGGTCTCATAACCTTCTTTTTCAAAAGCCCAGGTACAATGTACGGAACAGAAGTCAAATTCGATCCCCTGTCCGATACGGATCGGGCCGGATCCCAGGATCAGGACTTTTTTCTTGTCCGTGGTTCCATCTGCCTCATTCTCCCCTCCGTACACAGAGTAATAGTATGGAGTCGTTGCGGCAAATTCTGCGGCGCAGGTATCTACCATTTTATAGGAAGCTGTGATTCCCCACCTTTTCCTCATCTGGCGGATCTCCTCCGGCTTTTTCCCTGCCAGCTGTCCGATCACATGATCCGGGAATTCCAGTCTCTTGGCTTCTTTCAGCAGTTCCTCCGTCAATTCCTGCTCTCTCAGGGCCTGCTCCATTTCCACCAGGATTGCGATCTTATCAATAAACCAGAGATCGATCCTGGTGATCTCATGGATCGTCTCATAGGGGATATTTCTTCTTACCGCCTCTGCGATACGCCAGATACGCATATCGTCTACAATATGGAGCTGCTCTGTCAGTTCTTCTTCTGTCAGCTTTGTAAAGTCATAGGACATGAGAGAATCCACATGCTGCTCCAGGGAACGGATGGCTTTCATCAAAGCCCCTTCAAAGTTATTGCAGATACTCATGACCTCTCCTGTAGCCTTCATCTGGGTAGTCAGGGTTCTCTTGGCGCTGATAAATTTATCAAAGGGCAGTCTGGGGATCTTAACTACACAGTAGTCCAGCATAGGCTCGAAGCTGGCGTAGGTTTTTCCCGTAATGGCGTTTTTGATCTCATCCAGGGTATAACCCAGAGCGATCTTTGCAGCCACCTTGGCGATAGGGTATCCTGTAGCCTTGGACGCCAGGGCGGAAGAACGGGACACACGGGGATTTACCTCGATGACACAGTATTCAAAGCTGTCCGGGTTCAGGGCGTACTGTACGTTACAGCCGCCGGTGATTCCCAGCTCTGTGATAATGTTCAGGGCAGAGGTTCTCAGCATCTGGTACTCCTTATCTCCCAGAGTCTGGGAAGGAGCCACTACGATACTGTCGCCGGTGTGAACGCCTACCGGGTCAATATTTTCCATGTTGCAGACTGTGATACAGTTTCCTGCGCTGTCCCGCATCACCTCATACTCAATTTCCTTCCAGCCGGCAATGCACCGTTCTACCAGTACCTCTCCCACGCGGGAAAGACGGAGGCCGTTTTCCAGGATCTCGATCAGTTCTTCTTCATTGTTGGCAATGCCGCCGCCGCTTCCCCCCAGGGTATAGGCAGGGCGCAGCACCACCGGATAACCGATCTTATTGCTGAAAGCAATACCGTCTTCCACATTGCGGACAACCAGAGAAGCGGCGATAGGTTCTCCGATCTTCTCCATCGTATCTTTGAATTCCTGACGGTCTTCTGCTTTCTTGATGGTTTCCGAGGTGGTTCCGATCAGGCGCACATTATGCTCCCTTAAAAATCCTCTTTCCTCCAGCTCCATAGCCAGGTTCAGTCCGGCCTGTCCGCCCAGGGTAGGAAGGACGCTGTCCGGTTTTTCCTTCAGGATCAGCTGTTCTACCACTTCTACGGTAAGAGGCTCTATATAAACTTTGTCGGCAATGTCTTTGTCTGTCATAATGGTGGCAGGGTTGGAATTCAACAGGACAACCTCGATCCCCTCTTCCTTCAGAGAACGGCATGCCTGGGTTCCCGCATAGTCAAACTCTGCGGCCTGTCCGATAACGATAGGGCCGGAGCCGATCATCAATACTTTTTTAATGTCCGGATTTCTTGGCATTACTCTGTCACCTCCATCATTTTAATGAAACGGTCAAACAAGTAACCGGAGTCCTGGGGTCCCGGGCAGGCTTCCGGATGGAACTGTACGGTAAATATATTTTTGCCTACATATCTCAATCCTTCATTGGTCTTATCATTGACATTTTCAAAGGCCGGAACGGCAACCTTGGGATCCAGGGTCTCTGTATCCACCACATAGCCATGATTCTGGGAAGAAATATAAACTCTTCCTGTTTCCAGGTCTTTTACCGGATGATTTCCTCCCCTGTGCCCGTATTTCATTTTCTTAGTATCTGCGCCGGTAGCCAGGGCCATAAGCTGATGTCCCAGGCAGATCGCAAAGATCGGCACCTGGGAATCATATAATTTCCGGATCTCTTCAATGATCTCCGTACATTCTTTGGGGTCTCCAGGTCCGTTGGAAAGCATGATACCGTCAGGCTGATCTTTGAGGATCTCTTCTGCTTTTGTAAAAGCCGGATAGACTGTAACCTGGCAGCCTCTTTTATTTAAAGATTCTGCAATATTTTCCTTGGCGCCGAAGTCCATAAGAGCCACTTTGGGGCCTTTCCCTTTGAGAACCGTCTTTTCTTCACAGGTAACCTTCTCCACCACTTTCCCGGTAGTGTAGGCATGAAGCTTTGGAAGCACCTCTTCCAGCCTGAAGTCCGGATCCGTTGTGATCATACCGTTCATGGTCCCCTTCTCTCGGAGGATCCTGGTAAGGGCTCTGGTATCGATACCTGCGATACCTGGGATATCATATCTTTTTAAAAAGTTCTGGATTGTATCTTCACAGCGGAAGTTGCTTGGAATACGGGATAATTCTCTTACAATATATCCGTCGGGCCATGGTCTTAAGGATTCCTGGTCCTCATAGCAGATGCCGTAATTTCCGATCAATGGATATGTCATGCAGACTGCCTGTCCGGCATAAGAAGGGTCTGTAAGTACTTCCAGATAACCAGTCATAGAAGTGTTGAAAACGATCTCGCTGATGACTTCTCTCTTGGAGCCAATACTGGTACCTGTAAAGACTGTTCCGTCTTCCAGTATCAAAAATGCTTTCATTCTTTCACCTGTCTCCCTTTCTGTTTTTTCATCTTCCTGCCAGGAGCAAAGGTCTTGTAGAAAACCTTTTCCTGAACCGTAAATCTGGGGCCTGGAATTCCTTCCGGCGTCCTGGCTTCCGAAAAAGCCCTAAAATTCCCCAAATTGTAAAAAGTGTATCATAACACACCATTTTTTTCAACCTTTTTTACAGAATCTGTCCGGCAAAACTTTTTTCAATTTTCACTTGACAATTTCATCCAAATACTTTATTATATATTTTGCGTTTACGAAACGCAAAATTTCATAAAGCTGCAGGAGTGGCGGAATTGGCAGACGCGCAGGCTTCAGGTGCCTGTGGTAGCAATATCGTGTGGGTTCAAGTCCCATCTCCTGCATAGAAGAAAACCTCAGATAGAAACCATCTGAGGTTTTCTGTTTCCTGGAATAATAAAAGCTTCCGGGAATAAATTTTCTAATATTTTTATATATTCAAAAATTCAAGAATTATTTGAAAACAAAATCCAAATTTCCCGTTGACAAATCTCCGGTTATCGTGTATCATATATTTTGTGTTCAGAAACACATAACATAATAGGAAATGCAGGAGTGGCGGAATTGGCAGACGCGCAGGCTTCAGGTGCCTGTGGTAGCAATATCGTGTGGGTTCAAGTCCCATCTCCTGCATCTTTTTTTTGATTTTTTTAATCCGGCCACAGAAGTCCATATCTTCTGCGGCCGGATTATTTTTTGCACGCTAATTATTTTTTCTGCATTTCCAGTCCCGGTAGCTCCTGGCCTCTCAGCAGGATCCTGGGACCTCCTGTGTGCTGAATATATTCTCTGGTAATGATCACCTGTCCGATGCTGTCGTCTTTTGGTATCTCATACATAATGTCCAGCATATATTCCTCCAGGATGGCTCTGAGGGCTCTGGCTCCGGTATGCTTCTCCATAGCCATATCTGCAATGGCCTCCAAAGCTCCCTGCTCAAACTCCAGCTTTACCTCATCCATAGCCAGAAGCTTCTGATACTGCTTTAGAATGGCGTTTTTCGGTTCTCTGAGGATTTCTACCAGCATATCCCTTGTAAGGCCCTTTAAAGCGAAGATCACAGGCAGACGGCCCAGGAACTCCGGTATCATTCCGAATTTCCGCAGATCGTCTACCGTCACCTTTTCCAGAAGGCTGTCGTCCTGATCGTATTTGTCCTTCAGGTCTGCCTGGAATCCGATGGAAGCCGTCTTATTCAGACGTTCCTTCACGATCTCTTCCAGATCCGGAAAAGCTCCGCCGCAGATAAAGAGGATATTCCTGGTGTCCACCGTGGTAAGGGGCACCATGGCGTTTTTGCTGTTGGCTCCTACCGGCACTTCGATCTCGCTGCCTTCCAGAAGCTTTAACATTCCCTGCTGGACGGCTTCGCCGCTGACATCTCTCTGGTTGGTATTTTTCTTTTTTGCGATCTTATCGATCTCATCAATGAAAATGATCCCGTGTTCCGCTTTCTCAACGTCGTTATCCGCCGCAGCCAGCAGCTTGCTGACCACGCTTTCGATATCGTCGCCGATATACCCGGCCTCTGTAAGAGAGGTGGCATCGGTAATCGCCAGGGGTACGTCCAGAAGTCTGGCAAGGGTCTTTACCATATAGGTTTTTCCGCTTCCTGTGGGGCCGATCATAAGCATGTTGGACTTCTCGATCTCCACGTCGTCGGTATTTTCCGCAAACACTCTTTTATAATGATTATAGACGGCCACAGACATTACCTTCTTCGCATGCTCCTGTCCGATCACATACTCATCCAGACTGGCCTTGATCTTATGGGGAGCGGGAATGCTCTTGATGTCAAATACCTTTGGCGCTACCTTTTCCCTGGGTTTCTCCTGTCTCTTTTTCAGTTTTTGCCGGTTGGGGATCTGATTCTGAAGGGAACTTAAATCAATCATGCTGATATTGGGCATGTTCGGTATATTTTTCATCAGCTCGTCATAATTGATATTGCTGTTATTCATGGTGTCAAAGCTTCGCTGCATACAGTCGGTGCAGATATGGATATCATTGGGAAGATCGATCATCTTCCCGGCCTTGCTCTCCGGCCGTCTGCACATAAAACATATTTTTTCATAAGAATCCTTATTTTTCTTATCAGAAGAAGTGTTTTCTAAATATTCTTTATCATCTGACATATCTGTTCTCTCTCTTTCTTCCCTCAAATCTGTCCTGAGATTTAAACTATTTGACTCCAGTATCTTATCATAAATCTATGTCTCCCACAAGTAAACTTTTTATAAATAGGAACAGGCGGCGCCCCGAACCTCTGCTCTGTTCCGGCCGCCGCCTGTTCTCTTTCTCTGGCTGTCTCTGTTTTATTTATCTTTTGCCTATTGTCCGTTCTGGGCGTCCTTCTTGGAACCCAGGGTAATGGTCACTGTCTGCTCCTTATACTCTCCGCTGTCCGCTCTGGAAATGACTACTTCCACCTTTTCGCCGGCTTTGTAATAAGACAGCTGGTCGGTAAGATTATCATAAGTCTGTACCGTGGTGCCGTCAAATTTCCGGATGATATCCCCTTTCTGGATACCTGCCTCATCTGCCGGGCCGCCTTCCTCTACGCTGGCTACAAAGACGCCCACGGGGATATTGTACATCTCTTCTGCATTACTGGAAACATTCTGGCAGGTGATCCCCAGATAGGCCGCCTGGTTTTCATCTTCTACCCGTTCTCTGGTCTCCTTGCTCATAAGATTCTCCAGAATAGGCTCCGCCCTGGTGATCGGAATGGCAAATCCCATGCCTTCTACTGTATCGGAAGCGATCTTGGAGGAATTGATCCCTACCACTTCTCCCTTCATATTCAGCAGGGCGCCGCCGCTGTTTCCGGGGTTAATGGCTGCATCTGTCTGGATAAAGGTTCCGTTTACATCCTCGGAGTTTACCTGCTTATTCAAAGCGCTGATATAACCGGAAGTCACAGACTGTCCGTAACCCAGCGCATTTCCGATAGCGACTACCTGTTCGCCCAGGATCAGTTCATCGGAGCTTCCCAGATTCGCCACTTTGATCTCGCTGCGCAGGTCTTCCGGTATATCGGAAAGCTTTACGGAAACTACTGCCAGGTCGTTGTCCACATCGGTTCCCTTTACCTGGGCCGCAACGGCTGTGCCGCCTTCCAGGTCAGTGCTGGAATCCTCTGTCTGGGCGCTGGTGTTTGTCACATCTCCTGTGGTACTGGCAGCCGTGCCGTCCTGGTTGGTAAAGCAGACGCTGAGGCTGGTGGCTCCTTCCACCACATGATTATTGGTTGCGATCAGAAGTTCTGAGTCATTCTGTCCCACGATGATACCGGATCCGCTGCTCTCCTGCTCCTGTGTCTGGTTTCCGCCGCCGAATCCGAAGAAATATCCGTAATAATCGGGGATCTCCTGTACGCTGACGCTTGTGATCGCCACAATAGACGGCATCACATTGGCCGCCACCTGGGAAACCGTTCCCTGTCCGGAAGCTCCGCTGTCAGAAGAGGCGCCGCCCTCGTCGGTATCCGTCAGCTGGGCCTGGGCGATAGGTGAAGTTTTCTCCGGCACAAGCTGGCCGCCCACATAGTTTACCCCCTGGAACACAACGCCGCCCACCAGGCCGAACACTGCGGCGCAGGCTGCTGCAAGTCCCAGCTTTCTTAGCGTATTGTTCCCATTTTTCTTCTTTTCTTTTTTTTCCGGAGAAGCAGGAGAAGCAAACTGATAAGAACTGTATCGGTTCTTTTCTCTTTCTGTTTTCTCCTTTTCCGGCTGGGCTGCTTCCTTTCCTGAAAAGCCGCCGCTTTCCTGTCTGGGCTCGGAAGCCTTCCGGTAGGTACGGGCGTAATAGGGATTTTCCTCGCTGGGAGTTTCCTGGGGCTCCCGGCTGTTCTGCCGGAGCTGTTCCGTCTTTTCCTCTGTGGTCTCCGGATCTCTCATAACAAACCCTCCTCCCTTTGTATAAACCTCGTCTCCGGAATTCTCCCTGGGATTTTCCGGTTCTTTTTCCGGGTCGCTGCCTCTGTCATTTATATTATTAAATTCATCACTCATAATTTATGCTTCCTTTCCTCAAAAAATCTCTTTTTCTTTTTACATGACTAAGTCTATCAGTCAATTGTGTTCAAATTGTGATAAAAAAACAAAGAAAAAGTGAAAATCAATTCCTGTTTTTCCAATACCCGGGATTCATGGTACACTTCATCACCAGGCCTCCCGGCAGCTTCCGATAGCTTTTCCCCAGCCGGTATCCCAGGAACTTAAAGCCGCTGCTCATCACCAGGGATGGGATAAGCCAGAACCTGCCTTTTTTCAGCAGGTATACCGCCGTACTTTTTACCAGCCGCAGTCCCTCTCCTTCTGACGGAACCTCCTTAAAAATTTCCGGATGCTCCGCCTGAGACACTGCAAGATCAAAATTTCTGTGGAACTGCTGCCGCCAGGTATAATTATGAGAATGGATCACTCTGGCGTCCGCCGCATAAAAAACGGCGTAGCCCCTTTTTACCATATTTGCAGCCAAAACCATGTCCTCGTTAAAAATAGCCGGGAAAGAAAATCCTCCCATCTCCTCATAGGTCTTTTTCCGGTACGCTGCGCATACATTGGAGCAGAAATAAGTCTTGATCCCCAATTCAGGCAGATCTTCTTTTGTCTTTTTTCTGCTTTTTCCCGAGTAGTTGAAGGAACGGGTATATCTCTCGATCAGCCGGCAGTCCTTATCCGGAAGCTGTCTCCCGTATACGGCGCCTACCTGGGGATCCTCAAAAGGCCTGAGAAGATTCTCCAATGTATATCTGTCGGCCGGCACCGCATCCTGGGTGAAATACACCAGGAATTCACTGTCTGTCTTTCCGGCCGCCTGAGCCCTGGTCTCCCCATGATCGAAGGCGTCCTTGGAAATATGGAACACTTCTGCTCCCTTCACCCCGCCGATCATAGAATCCTGCCAATATTTTTTTTCTGTGTTCATGATGATGACCTTATCCGGTCTGACGGTCTGTTCCTTCAGGCTTGCCATAAGCCTGGAAAATTTTTCTCCCGGTCTGTATGCGGGTACGATCACAGTAACGCTCATATCCACTCTCCTCTAAGCTCTTTAAATTCCCCTATATCTCCTGCCGGATACCCTCGTACAGGCACAGCGGTCGCCCAACCGGCATATCACCTCCAGTTCACAGCGTTGCCGCTTGCTGTCCGTTACCCGGCAAATATCCGCTTATGCAGGCATAGCGGCTGCTTACCGGGTGTATACCGAAAAAACAGGAGGCATACCAAAACAGCCTCCTGTTTTATCTGTTTAATATCCGTCATCTACATCATAATCATAGCTGCTCTCATTTTCAGTTTCGTATCCGTCACTGTCTTCCTCGTCATCCAGAAGATATCTTCTCTCATCTGCCACATAGCTCTCTCCGAATCCAGTACAATCCACGATATAGTCGCTGCGTATAGATACTGTTTCAGAAGGCTGATAGTCCTCGTCTGAAAATAAAAATTCATGGAGATATTTTACATTTGTTTCTAAAGTGGTAGGAATGATACAGTCCAGACCGGTAACCGGTGTTGTCAGATCTGCTCCCATCACATAGTCCACAGGAAATCCTGTATTTTCCCCCATAGTATAGTCAAGAATACTGGTTCCCAGCTTTATCAGCTCTGATTTTGAAAAATTCGTCTGGATCAGAGGAAAGACCTCGTCTACAATATCGCTGAGTGTGGAAAAACTGGCAGATTTTGCTTTTGTTGCCAGCATATCCAGCACCTTCCGCTGTCTTTCCGTTCTTCCCTGATCTCCGGAAGCTGTCTGGCGTATCCGGCAGTATGCAGTGACCTGTACGCCGTTCAGGTGATAGGTCCCGATGATCTCAGACTGGTCGTCCGGAGCCGGGTCCGGCTTTTCGATCGGCGTATAATCCAGCCCTGTCTGTTCAGAGGTCTCTACACAATGGTTGTTCATATGCTCAATTTCTTCATAAGACATAGGGATATCCAGTCCGCCCAGACAGTCCACCACAGCAGCCATAGCGCTGAAATCCACAGATACATAATTCTGGATATCCAGATCCATATTGGTATTCATCATATTAATGGCCTGTACCGGGCCGCCTCTGAGATAAGCAGAATTACACTTGCTGTAGATACCGTTTCCATACTCGTCTTCATCTACCCGCATATAAGTATCCCGGTAAAGAGATACCAGCCGTACTTCCTTAGTATCGTTGTTGATACTTGCTATGATCGCTGTATCGCTGTTGCCGTACAGCCCCTCATCTTCTGTACGCTTATCCACCCCGAAAAGGGCAATGTTGGTATAACCGCTGAGAATCTCGCTTCCAGCCACCGTCTCATTGATCTGCACTTCCTGATCATCCTGCGTCTGTGTAAAACCCAGCTTATCCATTCTTTTATTGATCTGGGTATAAAGGAACAGAACCCCTACCAGCAGAACTAATGCAAGGATTTCAAATCCGAAAAGGATCTTTCTCCCCAGGTGCCTTTTCTTTTTTTTCATCTTAGACATGTTTGCTCCCCTTTATCCTTAATAGGCGTTTTTATTTATAAAACCTTTAAAAACCGTCAGGACTAAAATCTTGACATCCAGCCCCAAGGTCCAATTTTCAATATAATAAAGGTCGTATTCTATCCTCTTTCTGATAGACGTATTTCCTCTGTATCCGTTAACCTGAGCCCAGCCTGTGATCCCCGGACGCACCTGATGCTTGATCATATACCGGGGGATCTCCTCCTTGAATTTCTCCACAAAAAAAGGTCTTTCCGGTCTTGGACCTACCAGGCTCATCTCTCCCTTTAATACATTAAAGAGCTGAGGAAGCTCATCAATGCTGGTCTTCCTCATAAATTTTCCGAATCCGGTAACTCTGGGATCATCTTTTACCGTCCATCTGGTTTTCTCCTTCTCAGGAGCCTGCACTTCCATGGAACGGAATTTATACATCATAAACGGACGATTATGAAGCCCTACCCGTTCCTGTTTAAAGATCAACGGCCCCGGTGAGGTAAGCTTTATCATGATCACAGAGAACAGCATCACCGGTGAAAAGATCACGATAGCGCACAGAGAACCTACTATATCCATCACCCTCTTTAAAAAAGCATAGTAGGTATTGGTCAAAGGCACATGCCGGATATTGATCACCGGAAGTCCCAGGATATCCTCTGTATAAGGCTTTGTAGGTATAACTCTGTTGTAATCAGGAATAAATTTTGTATGGACTCCGGATTTTTCACAGAAAGCTACGATCTCCTCCAGGCGGTAATACTCATTCAGGCCCAGAGTAATGGCGATCTCATCCAGACGGCTCTGGGGAAGGATCACCATAAGATTTGCGATCCTCCCTAATACTTTTATTCCCTTATATTCTGTCCCTGCCTCCACATGGTCGTCCAGGATCCCCCGGATCTTATATCCCCATTGGGGATTGGCTATAATGCGGTCAATATATTCCTCTGCCGCATGGCTATACCCTACCAGCAGGATATGCTTCAGATTATATCCTTTTTTCCTCATGCTTCTGAGGAAATACCGGATCAGGTTCCGCAGCCCGGTTTCCAGAAAAATATTTACGAAATAAAAAATCGCCAGCAATTCCCTGGAAAAATGCATCATTTTGATCAGATACAATACGCCCAGGATCAATGCGATCCCCACCGTATTGGCCTTGACAATGTTCCACATTTCCAGCCTTCTGCCCTGCACCCGCTTAGGCGTATACAGGTTGAACAGATAGTACAGCAGCAGATATACCGGTACGATAGGCAGTATCGCCACCGCATAAACCCTGAAAGGAAGAGCCCCTATACTCTCATCCAGAAACAGGAATTTAATCATCCACGCAAAAAAGTAGGCGATCAGGATCACAAAAGCATCCAACGCTACATGAAGACGGTTAAAATGCTTTTGATTTTCTTTAATCAAGGTATACTCACCCTCTACTCATACATGTAATTTTTTCTTAATAATATATCATACTTCTACTTAGAACGCAATCACCTTATAAATGGATGGATGCCAGTCTCATTTATTGGGAGTGATCACATAGGTCGGCACTACCTTACGCACAGCTTCTTTGATCCCGGGGCTGTCTTCCCGGGAGAGCCTGTCAAGTACTGCAAGCTGGCTTCGGAATTCCTCTTCGTCGAACTCGATGGGTTTCCCTATATGGATCCGATTATTATCGGTCTCCTGAAGGCCTTCCTCGCTCATAAGCAGTTCCTCGTAAAGTTTTTCCCCAGGACGGAGGCCCGTAAACTCGATCTTGATATCTTCCCCCACTTTGTAACCGGAAAGCTTGATCAGGTTCGTAGCCAGATCCAGGATCTTTACCGGCTTTCCCATATCCAGTACGAAGATCTCTCCCCCTTTTGCGTATGCGCCGGCCTGGAGCACCAGGGATACTGCTTCCGGGATCGTCATGAAATAACGGATGATCTCCGGATGGGTGACGGTCACCGGTCCTCCCTCAGCAATCTGCTTCTTAAACAGGGGGATCACACTGCCGTTGCTTCCCAGCACATTGCCAAAACGCACGGCGACAAAATTCGTTTTCGAGTGTCTTGCAAACATCTGAACGATCATCTCACACATACGCTTGGA
>CALWSM010000013.1 GCA_944384185.1 uncultured Blautia sp.
ATCTTCGGTGTTGGTTCCGCTACATTTTCTTTTCTTCTCCTTTTCGCCATAGAAGCCATAATCTCACTCCTTTTCTATAAAACAGGCAGATGCCCTGTTTTTCTTTCTCTGACATCTGCCCATTTCTTTCAGAATTTTACACTTTACTGATACTTCGCAGCCTCTTCCATTCTTCTGTCTAATTCCTCCTGCATCTCATCTAAGAATGCCTGGGGATCACAGCTTTCATATGCCTCCATATATTCATCCCAGGCTGCATCAAAATCTTCTGCCATAACAACTTTTGGAAGATATTCATGCTTGATTTCTCCCATTTTTGTCAGCGCCATACCTCCAGGAGTACTGGTAGTCATATTATTGGAATAAGAATACATCGGATACCATGGGCCCGGTGCCTCGCTGGTCCCCAGCATATCCACGTAGGTTTCTGCGCCATAGGCTTCAAAGCATTTTTTTACATCATCGCTTAATCCATCGAAAAATTCTGTAGGCTGATACTGTGGCTGCATAGCGTTAATACCGTCCCTGCTGGTTCCTGCATACTGTGGAAAATAGGAATATGTACACAGGTGCGATGCCTTATAAGCAGTATCAGATGCCTCAAGTCTCTGTTCTTCTGTCCGGTAGAAAAGTCCGTTTTCATCTACCTCGTAATCTTCTCCTTCTACACCCCAGTAACGCAGATCATGAACCTCCTGGCTCAGAAGGTCGTCAATAAACTGAAGGGCACCCTCCACATCCTCACAGCTTGTTGTGATTGCAAGACCGCTGGCCTCATTCAACACACTGCCGGAGCAGTGCCACTTATTCTGGATCCCTTCCTCAATAGTGATTGGAAGAGGAACATAATCGCAGCCCTGCTCGTCCAGTCCCTGCTGCTTTAAGGAATCATTTACATTATAGGCAAAGTTCCACCACTGGTCGATCATGCCCAGTACACGTCCTGTGGAAAGTTTTGCGATATACTCATCATAGGTCTGTGTAAAGGATTCCGGATCTACAATGCCTTTATGATATTCTTCATTCAGCTTCTGGAAGTATTTCACTGCCGTAGGTGTCGTATTATAATCGATCACCTTTAATTCCTCAGGATCTACGATAACTGATCCGTCATTTGGATAACCGTCCAGGAACTGAGGTGCATTCTCCAGACAGAAATATCTCCAGTCCTCACAAAGTATGGTATATGGAATATTCTCAGTACCATCTTCCATGGTCGGATTTGCTTCCTGATAGGCTTCGATCAGATCAAAATACTGATCCATAGTCTTTACTTCCGGATAGCCAGCCCACTCCAGGACTCTGGTCTGGATCCAGAACGCTTCGTCATTATGAGTCGTCGCCTTTTCCTCTCCGTAAATGTTCTGGAACTGATTGATCCAATAAATATGCCCGTCCTCCTGACGAAGCTTATCCCATTCCTGATCAGTCAAGTATTCCTTGATATTCGGATAATCGTCAATATAATCATCTAAAGCTACCAATGCGCCTGCATCATATAGCTGTGCCATACCGTCTCCACCGTCAATAAAATCCGGATATTCTCCCCCGGCGATCATAGTTCCCACAGCCTCTTCTGCCGTCTGTCCGGTCAGCCATGTTTCCTTGCACTTTGCACCAGTAATTTCTGCAATTTTCTGTTGAATCTCATTGTCATCATTTATCTCCGTTCCGGGAACTGCAAAAAAGGCGGTAAACTCCTTTACTCCTCCCTCTTCAGAGCTTGCTTCTTTGTCTCCTCCGCCGCAGCCGGCCAAAAGTGTGGAGAGCATCGCAACCCCCATAAGAGCTGCCAGCAACTGCTTTTTCTTCATCTCTCTTCCTCCTTCATTTTTGATAGTCCTATTCTATCTTTTTCCTCTTTTCGTTACAACCTGACAAAAATCAGAAAAAGACAGGACAAAGTTTAGTTCTTTTTTCCACTAAACCATGTCCTGTCTTCTGGTTTTCCGTGATTATGTATGATTCCGGAATTTTTTTCGGTAGCTTGTGGGAGTACAGCCCTTTACAGAGATAAAACGGTTGATAAAATAGTCCAGATCCCGGTATCCTACCTGCTCCGCCACCGCATAGATCTTATCATCGGTCCGCAGGAGATACTCTGCTGCTTTTTCAATCCGGTAATTGTTCAGATATTCTTTAAAGGGGATCCCGTACTGCTTTCGGAACATCTGTCCCAGATAGGCGCTGTTTACATAATATTTTTTACTCAGTTCCTTTAGTGTGATATTCTCGTGGTAATTCTCCCGGATCTCTTTCTCCACTTTTGCCAGTACGCTTCCCGGAGTATTTTTTCTCAGCTCGCTGAGGTAATCCGCATATTCCAGCATAAACGTCTCGAAATTTTCCCGGCTTCCCCGGACCATTGTAGCGTCAAAAGAGTTCTCCCGGATATAAGCCACGATCTCGTTCTGGTCTACGCTGTCATCCTGGGCCAGCCCCAGATGGGTCAGCCGCACAAGAATATAATTCATATTGATATGTATCATCTCCGGTTCCATATCTGCGCCGTTGATCTCACGGAAAGCCATCTCCACCATTTCCTTTATTCTTTCCCGGCGATTCTCCTCCACTGCTTTCAGCAGTTCTTCAATAATCTCCTCGCTTATGATCTTGCCGCTGCTTTCTGTCTTTCTCTCTGCATAATACCGGATCCCCTCTGAGACGTCAAAGCTCTGGAGACTGAGTGCCATGACCGCCGTATGAAAAGAAAGATAAATGTCTTCCACCCTCTCTACCTTATCTCCTACATAGGCTGTGACGGTAATCTCGATCCCGTCCTGCACATTCTCCAAAAGCGCCCTTAAAAACGCCCCTTCGGTCATGTTGGCCTTTCCGGCCAGATGTACGTCATAAAGCACTCCTACGTCATACCATTCTTCTCTTCCAGCCAGATCCATAAAGACAAAATATCCGTCTTCATCCCCCAGATACTGTCTGCATCTGGCATAGACCGCCTTCTGGGCACACCGCATAGCCTGGGGTTCCACGGGTTTCTCTCCGCTTTCCACAGCCAGGCAGACATACCGGAGCCCCTCCGGGGCATCTACCTTTCTGGACACATACTCTACGGCTTCCCGGTCACCTCTCCCCAGAAGAAGCGATTGTATATACCGGGCAAAATACGCCTGTTTCATCTTTTCCTCCTGGGCTCTCTCGCTGACCCTTTCACTATACAGACGCTGCACTCTCTCCAGAAGCTCCAGCAGCTGCTCTCTCTGCACCGGCTTCAAAATATAATCCGTACATTTATATTTGATCGCCTGCTGGGCGTAGGAAAAGTCCCCATATCCGCTGACGATCACAAAAAACGCCTCGGACAGACCCTCCTTGCGGATCTTCTTTAAAAGGGTAATGCCGTCCATCACCGGCATTTTCACGTCTGCCAGGATCAGATCCACTTCATTGGACTTCAGAAAATCCAGCGCCTCTTTTCCATTGTAGACAGTTCCCACAATTTCATAGCCCCTGGATTCCCAGTCGATCAGCACAGAAAGACCCTGTGCGATAAAAGGTTCATCATCTACTAACAGTACCTTCAGCATCTTTCTCCCCCTCCGAACAAAAATATTTTACAGGCGCCGATATTGTCACAATGGTTCCCACCATTCTCTCGCTTTCCAGTGAAAACTGAATATTTCCATCGGTCTGCATCTTCAGACGCAGGCAGGCGTTGATCACACCCACTCTTCCCTTTTCCCGAAGCATTTCAATATTGGCGTTTTCCATTCTCTCCCGCAGATAATAGAGATAGGATTCCGGCATGCCGCTTCCCGTATCTTCCACTTCCAGATAAAGCTTCTCTCCCTGCCGGTATACTTTTACAAAGATCCAGCATTTTGCCGCTTTATCTTCAATCCCATGCACACAGGAATTCTCTGCAAAAGTCACCAGGGAAAGCTTGGGGATCCGGTATGCGGCACACTCCTCCTGGATCTCTATGGAATAAGAAAGCCGTTCTCCGAAGCGGTATTTCTGCAGTTTCAGATAGGCTTCCACAAATTTCTTTTCCTCGCCTATGGTCACCATATCGGTTCCCCACTCCACATACTGCCGTTCCATCACCGCAAGCTGTTCGATCATATCCGCCGTTTCGTATTCCTGTTTCAGTACGCTCCGCATACGGATATTTTCCAGAACATTAAAGAGAAAGTGAGGATTGATCTGTCCATGGAGAGCCAGAAGCTCCGCTCTCTGCCTTGCAATATTCATCTCCTGCTGTTTAAGCCGGCTTTTATACACCGTCTCGATCAGATCGTTGGTCTTCTGGGCCATGATATTATAGTTCCGCATAAGGGAGGCGATCTCATCGGTTCCCCGGATGCTCCGGATCTCTTCCAGCTTCCCCTCCACACTATAATTAAAAATTCTGCTCAGAAAACCCAGACGTTCCACAAAATTTCTCCGCAGCGCATTCATAAAAATCCAGGGAAACAAAACATTGATCGACAGCATCAGTACCAGGATCGGAAAGCTCTTAGCCAGAACCTCCCCCACGCCGCTGCTGTAGGGTATCACATAAATACTCAGCTCCTGGCCGTAAAACGCCATCCTTTCCGTATATTCCCCGCTTCTGTATCCTACACTGCTGATATAAGAATAGTTCTGAGTACTGTTGCTTAATCCGGTATTGGATAGCAGGATCTGTCCCGTTTCGGAGCAGACATACACATCGCCTCCGTAATTCGCCATTGCCAGTCCCTGGTTGATGGCATTATAATCCAGATCTATTCTCAGGAGCTTATTGTATTTGTCCCGCTTATACCGATCCAGCTTCCGGACAAACGACAGCTTTTTCACCGGGCTTGGGTTGGTCGGCCCTGCGCCCTCATAATAAAAATACATCTGCATGTTCTGCCCGGAATCCATAAAATCCTGATACCATTTTTCCTCTTCCACAGCTTCCATACGCCAGAAACGTCCACCGTTGACGATGGTATCATTGTCCGTATACATCCGTATAATAGAATTGCTGGTTCCCAGAGAACTGTCAAAAAGAGAGTCTTTCAGCAGTTCCTGATATTGATTATAATAATCCAGCGTTGATTGAAATTCCGTATTCAGAAAGTCGTTGATATACTTGTTAAAGTAAATATTTTTGGAAAGCGTGACCGTCTCCTCCGCAGCGCTGTTCAAACTATATTTCACAGTGCTGGCGATGCCCCTGCTTGTTTCCTGCTTCGTATCGTACTCTCTTTTTACGAGCAGCCCGATGATCACCGCATCCGTCAGCACCAGCGGAAGTATCATACAGTAAAAATACAGCAAGAACAGCTTTTTCTTGATCTTCAGATTACTCAGACGGTCATCCAGCCAGTTTCGAAATCTTCCCGTCATACCGTTTCTCCCTGCGGTCTGCCGCCGCATAATACTCTTTCCCCTAAGTATATCCCATAACCCCTCCTAATTCCAGCAAAATTTCTTCAAATTCAATTCAGCGCAGACCCCGCACTCCCACATTTTTTATACACGCAGGAAGCCCCCTGTATTTCCTGCGAATTTGTCGAGCACGGTTTGAGACCTCAGGCTCAAACCAGCGCAGACCCCACCCTCCCCACACATTTTATACACGCAGAAATCTCCCTGTATTTCCTGCGAATTTGTCGAGCATGGCTTGAGACCTTAGGCTCAAGCCAGCGCAGACTGAGCAAGAAATACAGGGAGATTTCGTCCCGTCTATAAAAAAACCTATGATAATTCCAATTTTCCGGTATACAGCTGATAGTAGGTTCCCTTCATAGCCAGCAGCTCTTTATGGGTACCTCTCTCAATGATCCGTCCGTGTTCCAGTACCATGATGGCGTCGCTGTTCCGGATCGTAGACAGCCTGTGGGCGATCACGAATACAGTACGCCCTTTCATCAGGTTATCCATACCCTGCTGGACGATACGCTCGGTACGGGTATCGATACTGGAGGTCGCCTCATCCAGGATCAGTACCGGCGGGTCTGCGATAGCCGCTCTGGCAATGGCCAGCAGCTGCCGCTGTCCCTGGGACAGCTCCTCGCCGTCTCCGGTAAGCACCGTGTCATATCCCTTTGGAAGCATGTTGATAAACTGATCCGCATGGGCCAGTCTGGCTGCCGCATAGACCTCCTCGTCTGTAGCGTCCAGCTTTCCGTAGCGGATATTCTCCATGATGGTTCCCGTAAACAGGTGGGTATCCTGAAGAACGATTCCCAGAGAATGGCGGAGATCTGCCTTCTTGATCTTGTTGATGTTGATCCCGTCGTAGCGGATCTTGCCGTCCTGGACATCATAGAAACGGTTGATCAGGTTTGTGATGGTGGTCTTTCCTGCACCGGTAGAACCTACGAAGGCAACCTTCTGGCCCGGTTTTGCGTAAAGGGTCAGGTCATGGAGCACCATATGGTCATCGGTATAACCAAAGGTCATATCAAAGAACCTTACGTCACCTTTTAATTCTGTATAAGTCACGCTGCCGTCAGCCTGGTGGGGATGCTTCCAGGCCCACAGTCCGGTACGTTCCTCGCATTCGGTAAGGCTTCCGTCGGCGTTTCTCCTGGCATTTACCAGGGTTACATATCCATTGTCCACCTCCGGCTCCTCGTCGATCATCTCAAAGATACGCTCGGCGCCGGCCAGAGCCATGATAATAGAGTTAAACTGCTGGGCGATCTGCATGAAGGGCTGGGTAAAGCTTCTGGTAAACTGGAGGTAGGAAGCCATAACGCCCAGAGTGATGCCGCCGATGCCTGCTACAGAAAGAACTCCGCCGAAGATAGCGGTGAGTACGAACTGCAGGTTTCCCATATTTCCAATGATAGGGCCCATCATACTTGCGAAGGTATGGGCGGAGGAGGCGCTTTCGTAAAGGCGCTCATTTAACTTATCAAATTCCTGTTCCGTCTTTCTCTCATGATTGAAGACTTTGATGACCCTCTGGCCGTTCATATGCTCTTCCACATAGCCGGTCACCTCTGCCAGGTCGATCTGCTGGCGGATAAAGTACTTGCCGCTGTTGCCTCCCACAAATCTGGCAACTGCGATCATCAGCAGGATCACCAGCACAGCCAGCACGGTGAGGATCGGGCTTAAAGCCACCATGGAAATAAAGGTTACCACGATCGTAAAGCTGGACATCAATACCTGAGGGATGGACTGGTTGATCATCTGTCTCAGAGTATCGGTATCGTTGGTATAAAGACTCATGATAGAACCGTTGGTATTCTGATCAAAATACCGGATGGGAAGAGTCTGCATGTGTTCAAACATCTCGTCCCTTACTTTTTTCAGAACGCCCTGTCCGATCACAACCATAAGGCGGTTATAAGCAAAGCTGGCGATAACCCCCAGGATAAAGATACAGGCCAGTACAGTCATAGCCTTGTAAAGCTCTCCGAAATTGGGGTCCTGCTGTCCCACCAGAGGGAGAATGAAATCATCCAGCAAAAACCGCAGGGACAGAGACACAGCGATGGAAGATATAGAAGTCATAAGGATACAGATCAGCACAATGATAAACTGTACTCTGTAAGGACCTGTCACATATTTCATCAGTCTCGCCGCAGTTTTAATAGTACCTGCGTTTACCTTTGGCTTATCGTTTGTCTTACTCATTCTCTTCACCTCCCTTAACCTGTGACTGATAGATTTCCTGGTAAATGGCGTTGGTCTTCAGAAGTTCTTCGGAAGTTCCCATGCCGTTGATCTTTCCGTCTTCCATGACGATGATCAGATCTGCATCTTCCACAGAAGAAATCCTCTGTGCGATGATGATCTTGGTAGTATCCGGGATCTCTTCCCGGAAGGCTTTCCGGATCATGGCGTCTGTCTTGGTATCTACTGCGCTGGTAGAGTCGTCCAGGATCAGGACCTTGGGTTTTTTCAGCAGGGCTCTGGCGATACACAGCCTCTGTTTCTGACCGCCGGATACGTTGTTTCCGCCTTCCACGATCATCGTATCGTATTTATCCGGAAACTCCTGGACAAAGCTGTCTGCCTGAGCCAGGCGACAGACTCTCTGAACCTCCTCGTCTGTGGCGTTTTCATCGCCCCAGCGGATATTGTCATAGATAGAGCCTGTAAAAAGCACATTTTTCTGCAGCACCACGGATACCTGATCCCGGAGAGCTTCCAGCTTATAATCTCTTACGTCTGTACCGCCTACCTTTACTGCGCCGCCTGTGACGTCGTAAAGTCTGGGGATCATCTGTACCAGAGTAGACTTGGCGCTTCCGGTGCCGCCGATGATACCTACCATCTGGCCGGATTTGATATGGAGATTGATCTTTTTCAGGGAAAGATTTCCTCCTTCTCCCGCATAGCTGAAGTCTACATTTTCAAAGTCAATATCCCCGTTGGGGACCTGGGTCTTGGCGTCTGCCTTGTCTTCCATTTCCGGCACTTCATCCATAACCTCGGTAATACGGTCTGTGGAAGCCTGGGCGATCATGATCAGTACAAAAACAAAAGATACGATCATCAGGGAGCTGAGGATCTGGATAGCATAGACGATAACACTGGTCAGCTCTCCGGTCTCCATGGTTCCGAAGACAATGCTCCGTCCGCCGATGTATACCATACAGAGCACCACCAGATACATGGTGAACATCATCACCGGGTTGTTCCAGGATACGATCTTCTCTGCAGTGGTAAACAGTTTATAGACAATTCCGGAAATCTTGTGGAACTTTTCATCCTCATGTTCCGCTCTTACATAAGCCTTTACCACTCTGGCCGCATTAACATTTTCCTGTACGGTATTGTTCAGGATATCGTACTCGTCAAACACCTGGATAAAATGGGGATGAGCCTTCTTTGCGATAAAGATCAGGGCTCCGCCCAGAAGAGGCGCAATGATCAGCAGCATCAGGGCGATCTGAGGGCTGATGGTCATGGTCATGATCAGCGAAAGCACGATCATGATCGGCGCTCTTACCAGCATACGGATGGTCATCATATAGGCCATCTGGATATTGGTGATATCGGTTGTCAGCCTGGTCACCAGACTGGAGGTTGAAAAATGATCGATGTTTTTAAATGAAAATTCCTGTATTTTATAGAAAATATCATGCCGCAGGTTCTTTGCATAGCCTGAGGAAGCGATGGCTCCTGTCCTTCCCGCCATAGCGCCGAAAAACAGCGATACCATAGCCATAATGACCAGGACTACGCCGATACTCAGTATGTATCCCATATCGCCGTTTGCAATTCCCACGTCAATGATCCTGGCCATGAGAAGCGGTATCAGCACTTCCATGAAGACTTCAAAGGTTACGAGAATGGGGGTCATGATCGATTCTTTTTTGTATTCCCGTACAGATTGAAGCAGTTTCCTATTCATACATTTCTTCCCTTCCTTTCATATTGTTTTCTTCTTTTGACAGATTTTCGGACATTTTTTTCAAAACCTTGAGACAAACCCTGTAGTCCTCCTCTGAAACCCCGGCTCTCAGCTTTTCCTCCACCATACGGATATTCCCGATGACCTCCTTCTGGATCATCTGGGCTTTCTCGGTGGGGCGGATCCGCTTCATTCTTCCGTCCTTCTTGGAAGACTGGCGGATAATGAAGCCCTTCTTTTCCATAAGCTGGAGAACCTCGGTGACCGTGGACTTACTGATCCGGAATTCCTTCTCGATATCCTTCTGGTACACCGGACATTCCAGAGATTTCATAAGGATATAGTGGAGAATACGGTTCTGCATGGTAGTCAGCCCGCAATCCTTCCAGGTGTAGAAAAAAATCGTCCTTTTCAGCTGATGGGAAACGATATTGATGATCCTTCCCGCATCTTCCCTGTCCTTGGGACTCTCCTGTTTTGGCTCCTTTTTTTCCATTTACTCACCTCACTGAAATTAGTTCGTGTTCCCAACAGTTCGTGTCCGAACCAATTACATTATACGGTTCTTTTTCCTCTAATGTCAATGCATGAATTTGTGAAAATGGAACTTTATTTTTCCCGGATTTGGGCAAAAAAACAGAACCCTGCCAGTCCTGTTTTTGTAAAAATCTTCTTTTTTGCAGGCCGGGGTCTTCCGGAAAAGCCCCGGCTGTTTTCTAAGCCATAGGCGCAGTGGCTTTGGCAAGCCATGCCCTCTCTTCCTCATTCAGCATAGGGCCTATGAGGTCGTAAACCTTCTTATGGTAGGCGTTGAGCCAATCCAGTTCTTTCTTTGTGAGCATTTCCGTAAGGATGGCCTCTCTCTCATAAGGCACAAGAGTAACCGTCTCAAACTCCATAAACTGTCCGTAGGAGTTTTTCTCCGCTTTCTTACACAGCAGAAGATTTTCTGTACGGATCCCGTATTTTCCTTCCAGATACAGTCCCGGTTCGTCAGAGGTCAGCATTCCCTCTTCCAGGGGCGTGGTATTTCCTCTTCTGCCGCCGCTGCGGATCTTCCAGTTGATATTCTGGGGTCCTTCATGGACGTTCAGCAGATATCCCACGCCGTGTCCCGTGCCGTGGTTAAAGTCCAGTCCCCTCTCCCACAGAGGTTCTCTCACCAGGATATCCAGATTCGCCCCGCTGCAGCCATGCTGGAATTTTGCCATAGCCATACGGATATGTCCCTGGAGCACCAGAGTAAAATGCTCCTTCTGCTCCCGGGTCAGTTGGCCTACTGCGATAGTCCTGGTAATGTCTGTAGTTCCCTGCCAGTACTGTCCGCCGGAATCGATAAGGAAGAAGCCTTCGGGCTCTACCCTGGCGCAGTCGGATTCTGTGGGCGCATAGTGGCACATGGCTGCATTTGGTCCATAAGCGCAGATAGTCTCAAAGCTCAGGTCCAGACAGTCCTGATCTTCCATACGGAATTCTCTGCTCTTCATGGAAGCGCTGTACTCTGTCACCTCACCGCCAGGCACGTTTTTCTTCAGCCAGTAAATAAACCGACACATCGCTCTGGCGTCTTTCATATGAGCGATCTTCAGATTTTCCATTTCCACAGCATTTTTATTTCCTTTGAAAACAGCTGCAGGATTGGCCTGAAAAACAAAACTTGTCTCCTGGGGGATATTCTTATAAAGGGTATAATTCGTGCAGGCCTCTTCCAGCAGAACTTTGTGGGAAGGATCCAGCTTTTTCGCATCTTCATATACCTGGAAATAAGGGTGAAGGACTACGCCCGCCTCTTCCAGTTCTTTTCGTACCTCAGAAGGCACCGCCTCTTCCTGCACATAAAAATGTACCTGATCCATGGTCAGGATCACGTAGGAGAGCACTACCGGATTGTATTCAATATCCTTTCCCCGGATATTCAAAAGCCATACGATATCGTCCAGACTGGAGATCACATGAACCTCTGCTCCGGCTTTCTTCATTTCTTCTCTGACCTGAGCGATCTTTTCTTCCCGAGTCTTCCCGGCGTACTTCACATCCAGAACATACACCGGCTCTCTGGACATTTCCGGACGGTCTGTCCAGATTTTCCCCGCCAGGTCAACGTCACATTTCAGCACCGCCTCTTTACCTGCAAGAAGTTTTTCATACTCCTTCCCTTCTGCAACGCTGATGGTTCTTCCGTCACAGCCAAGGCAGCCTTTTGGGGGCAGATTTTTCTCAATAAACTCCTCCACAGTGGGAACCCCTTCTTCTCCCATTTTCATCAGAGAAACTCCGGTATCTTTCAGCTGTTTCGCCGCCTGGATAAAGTATCTGCCGTCTGTCCACAGGCAGGCCTGATCCGCCGTTACCATAAGGGTGCCCGCCGAACCGGTAAAGCCGGAAAGCCAGGCTCTGGCCTTAAAATAGTCTCCCACATACTCAGACTGGTGAAAATCCCCAGTAGGAACCAGATACATATCCATGCCTTCTGCTTTCATCTCCTGCCGGAGCTTTGCGATCCTTTCCTGATTTACATTCATGTTTAACCCTTCTTTCTTAAATCGTCTATATCTGAATCATCTATATCCGCCGCTGGAAAGCTTTCCTATAAAAAGCTTCCATTAACGGATTCCTTTCATAGTAAGAGAGATCCTCTTTTTCTTCATGTCTACCGATAATACCTTCACCTCTACAATATCTCCTACGCTCACGGCTTCCAGAGGGTGCTTGATATACCGGTCGGTCATCTGGGAGATATGTACCAGACCATCCTGATGTACGCCGATATCCACAAAGGCCCCAAAATCGATCACATTCCGGACAGTTCCTTTCAGGATCATCCCTTCCTTCAGATCCTTCATCTCCAGCACGTCGGTACGGAGGATGGGTCTTGGCATTTCTTCTCTGGGATCTCTTCCCGGCTTTGTCAGCTCTTTCACAATATCCCGGAGTGTCATCTCGCCTACTCCCAGTTTTTTGGCCATCTGGCCGTAATCCTTCACATAATATGCCGCCGGACCGTTAAAGATATCTTCCGGCTTCATCCCCATCTGCGCCAGGAATTTCTCCGCAGCCTCATAGCTTTCCGGATGGACGCTGGTGCCGTCCAGAGGATTCTTCCCTCCCCGGATACGCAGGAAACCGGCGCACTGCTCAAAGGCCTTCGGCCCCAGCTTCGCCACCTTCAAAAGCTCTTTTCTATCTTCAAAGCGTCCGTTTTCTTCCCGGTAAGCCACAATATTCTTGGCAATGGCCTTACTGATGCCGGACACATACTCCAGAAGAGAAACCGAAGCCGTATTCAGATCCACGCCTACCCGGTTTACACAGTCTTCCACCACGCCGGAAAGAGCCTCTCCCAGTTTTTTCTGGTTCATATCATGCTGATACTGACCAACGCCAATGGATTTCGGGTCGATCTTTACCAGCTCCGCCAGAGGATCCTGCAGCCTTCTGGCAATGGATGCGGCGCTCCGCTGGCCTACGTCAAAGTTCGGGAATTCCTCGGTGGCCAGCTTGCTGGCGGAATATACAGAGGCTCCCGCTTCGTTAGTGATCACATACTGGACTTTCTCCGGGATTTCCTTTAAAAGTTCCACGATGATCTGCTCAGACTCACGGCTGGCAGTTCCGTTTCCCACGGAAAACAGGGTAATGTGATACTTTCTGATCAGTTTTTTCAGAGTTTCCTTTGCTGCGGCGATCTTAGCCGGCGTAGTCGGGGCTGTAGGGTAGATCACTGTGGTATCCAGAACCTTTCCTGTAGGATCTACCACCGCCAGCTTACAGCCGGTGCGGAAAGCCGGGTCCCAGCCCAGGACCACCTGTCCCTCGATGGGAGGCTGCATAAGAAGCTGTTCCAGGTTTTTCTTAAAGACCTTAATGGCGCCGTCCTCGGCCTTTTCTGTAAGGTCGCTGCGGATCTCCCGTTCGATAGCCGGAGCGATGAGGCGGCGGTAGCTGTCCTCCACCACTGCCTTCAAGGTTTCTGTGGTATTGGGATTATCCTTAGTGATCACCTGCTTCTCCAGATACCGGAGGATATCTTCTTCCGGAGCCTGGATCTTCACGGTAAGGATTTTTTCTTTCTCTCCCCGGTTGATGGCCAGGATCCTGTGGCCTGCCACCCTGGAAACCGGCTCCTCATATTCATAATACATATCGTAGACTGTGGATTCCTCCGGCTTTTTCGCTGAGGATACCAACAGTCCGGATTTCATGGTCATCTTCCGGATACGGATCCGGTAGTCCGCCTCATCGGAAATGCTCTCCGCCACAATGTCCATAGCCCCCTCCAGGGCTTCCTGTGGCGTATTCACTTCTTTTTCTTCGGAGACAAAGGCCCTTGCCTCTTCCTCCAGGCTCTTATCCGTGGTCTGAAGCCGGAGGATAGCAGCCAGAGGCTCCAGTCCTTTTTCCTTGGCGATGGTCGCCCTTGTCCGTCTTTTCGGACGGTATGGACGGTAAAGATCCTCTACCACCACTAAGGTCTCAGCTTCCAGGATCTGCTTCTTCAGTTCTTCTGTCAGTTTTCCCTGCTCTTCAATGCTGGAAAGGACCTGGTTCTTTTTATCTTCCAGATTTCTCAGGTAGTTCAGCCGTTCATACAAAGTTCTCAGCTGTTCATCGTTTAATGCGCCGGTTACTTCTTTCCTGTATCTGGAAATAAAGGGAATGGTATTTCCCTCATCTATTAATTGGACAGCGGCTTCCACCTGCCATTTTTCCACCTTTAATTCCTGGGTGATCTTTTGAATAATATCCATATCATCATGTCCCTTTCTTTTTTGTACCTTTAACTCATAAAACTCTATCACGTATTTTCTTAAAAATCAAGGAGGTCTTGCCCCCTTTCCCCATACATGCTAAAATAGGAAAAGACACTATAGAAACGAGGTTCTGAATTATGGATAATCAAACCGAAGGCAATTACTATCAGCCTTACCGGCCTGAGGATCCGGCTCCTGCCCCTTCCCCCCGGTATTATGACGGAAACCAGAATTTTGCCACCCTTTCCCTGGTCATGGGGATCCTGGCTCTGGTTACCTTGTGCTGTTTTCCTTTTATATCGGTCCCTTTTGCCGGACTGGGTATCCTGTTTTCCTGTCTTTCCAAGGGCAGATTTTCCCGTCCCGGGCCGGCCAAGGCTGGTTTGGCGATCTCCAGCGCTCTGCTGGCCATCCTGGCCGCATTAGCCCTGGTGCTTTTTGCTCTGGTATTTTCTTCTCCTGCTGGAAAAAGCTTTTTCCAGGATTACATGGATCTTCTCACTTCCGACAATCTCACCGAGGAAGATCTCTATAACTTTATTGAGAAGTATACCAATGAATTTTCCGGTTCCGGCCAGGACTCCTACTCCCAGCCGGATACTCCTGATTACCGCAATGGGGAAAATCCCTACGAAGAATTCTTTGAGGATTATTACGAGTTCTTTGAAGGGGAAGGGGGATATCCCGACTACTCCTATCCCGACGGAGGGGAATATCCCGGCTACCGGCAGCCTTCTTCCGGATCCGGAGACAATTATATCTAACTGGTTCAGAGAATCCCTGTTCCCCACAGGAGTTTCACCATGTTTTTCACAAAACACTGGAGCAGGATCACTCCTGCCTCCAGATAAAGGAATTTATCTGTGTAGAGCAGACCGATCCTCAGCCGTCCTTTCGATAGGATCTCTATGGTGTGGGAGAGCATAAACCATGCATACAGACCGGCGGCAACAAGCACTCCTGGATGATACAGAAAAGACTGAAAGATATGTCCGGAAAGAAGAAGCCGGCAGGCTCTTGTTCCTCCGCAGCCCGGGCAGTACAGGCCGGTAAGTCTGTGGAACACGCAGGGCGGAAGGGAAAACTCCAGGCCAAGGAAGCGCTCTGCTCCCGCCCAGAAGACCAGCAGCCCCAGCAGGATCAGGCCGCATATGTAAATATCCTTTTCCTGCTTCCGGTTTCTGTTCTGACTCATACCATTCCCGCCTTTCCTGTAAAATCATGATAAAAAATTATACTACACAATCCACAGTCAAGTAAACCTTATTCAGATTGGAGATAACTATATGAAACGTTCATCATCAGAATTAAAAGCCTTATCCAGACAGGCTCTTGGCGGACAATGGGGACTTCCCATTACCGCCTGCCTGCTTATCGTTATCTGTTCCATGGTCCTGGCCCTGGTGATCACAGCCCTGATGGATCCATACAGTATGCTGAGCATCATCACCTGTCAGGTCATGATCTACATTGTAAGCCTTTTTGTTTCCCTTCTCCAGGCAGGCTACATGAAGCTGCTCCTTAATATGGACCGGAAAGAGCCCTTCAGCCTGAAAGACATGATCAGCCCCTTTACCATGCAGCCGGACAGATTCCTGACGGTAAATCTGATCCTGCTGCTTGTGGAAGTGCTTATTTCCCTTCCTTTAGATGTGCTAAGCTACCGCACCGACGGTACGGTCTCCCTGGCCTTTTCCCTTGGCGGTTCCATGACAGCAGCTCTGGTGGGTTTTGTCCTCTCCATATTCTTCGGGCTGTCCAACTACCTGCTTTTGGATAATCCCCAGATGAGCGCCATAGAATCTATGAAGACCAGCTGCCGGCTTATGAAAGGAAACAAAGGCAGATACATTTACATCAGCCTGAGCTTTCTCCCTCTGTTTATCGCCTGTTTCTTCACCTGCTATATCGGCCTTCTCTGGCTGGATCCTTATATAACCAATACCCGGGCTCACTTCTATATGGATATTACCGGAGAACTGGACGAGCCTGAAACCAGGGAAGAGACTCCTGTTCAGGAACAGCCTTTTAACGGCTATATGTAAAGAAGAATGCCGGCAATGTTCACTTCCAGGAATCGGATATCCACAATTCAAAATACCCTTAGTGTATAAAAGGCTGTTTCCTGCCTCCTACACTAAGGGTATTTTCATGCACTTTCTATTCTTCTAATAAATGCCGGATCAGCTCATGGCCGTTTTCCAGCAATTTTCCTGTCTTTGCGGCTTCTTCCTCGCTGTAGCGGACGCCTTTCTTTTCCTCTTTGTTCCTGCTGTCGTAAAGCACATAGGGAACAGGGTCACAAGTATGGGTCTTGACACAGATCGGCGTGGGGTGATCCGGAAGCACCAGCATCCGGTAATCTTCTCCCGAAGCGTCCATGCCTTCTTTGATCCTGGCCGCCACTCTCTGATCCAGATATTCAATGGATCTGATCTTCTTTTCTATACTTCCCTGATGCCCCATCTCGTCGGGAGCTTCCACATGGACATAGACAAAGTCGCAGCCATCCGCCAGCAACGCCTTCAAAGCGGCGTCTGCCTTTCCCTCATAATTGGTATCCAGTCCGCCGTTGGCCCCTTCCACAGAAATATTTTTCATGCCGGTTCCCACGGCGATCCCCTTTAAAAGATCCACAGCAGAGATCATCGCCCCTTTTTTGTGAAATTTTTCTTCAAAGGAATCCAGGGAAGGTTTTGTTCCCGCTCCCCAGAACCAGAGACTGTTCCCCGGGTTTAAACCTTTCTCCATTCTGGCCCGGTTTACAGGATGCTCCTGCAGGATCTCACAGCTCTTTTTCTGCATTTCCAGAAGAGCCGGTTCATCGGGAAGGTATTCCCGGATCTTTTTCCCCCGGATATCGTGAGGAGGGGTAAGGGGCACCGTCATCCCTTTTTTCCAGATGAGGCAATGGCGGTAGCTGGTTCCCGGGTAAAACTGAAAAGTCTCATTTTCCAGTTCCTCCTTTACCGCTTCCAGAAGGATCTTCGCCTCCTCTGTGCTGATCTCGTCTGCGCTGTGGTCCAGGATCCGCTTATCCTCGTAGTTCTCCTCTTCCTGAGACAGGGTTACCAGATTGGCCCGTATGGCCACATCTCCCTCTTCCATATCTACGCCGATATTCAGGGCCTCCAGAGGGGATCTGCCGGAATAGTAGATCTTCGGATCATATCCAAGCACGGAAAGATTCGCCGTATCGCTTCCCGGCGCCATTCCCCTGGGAACATTCTTTACCATTCCCATTTCTCCCCGGCTGGCCAGGCTGTCCATCACAGGAGTTGCCGCATATGCCAGAGGGGTTTTTCCTTCCAGCTCCTCCAACGGTTCGTCTGCCATACCGTCTCCCAAAACCACAATATACTTCATCTTCTCCTACCTCTTATGCTCTGATGCGGATCCTGCCCAGGATTTCCGGCCAGGCAGCCGCTTTCTCGTCAAAGGTTCCTTCACTCATCATTTCCGTAACAAATCCGAATTCATTGTCCAATCCTGGAACCGAAATAAATTCTGATTTTCCGAAAAGCACTTCGATCTTCTCTTTCTCTTCCTGAAGGTTCCCTTTTACCCTTACAAAAAATCTATGCTCTACATCTTTTATGTCAACCTGATCCAGAACTTTGCTGCTCCAGTAGGTCACTACCGTCTTCCCCTGGTGTTTGGCACAGTCCACCACGTCTCCCACTACGGCGCTGGCCGTAGGAAGCTTTCCTGCTCCGCTGCCGTAGAACATAGCGTCCCCCAGCACGTTTCCATGAATGAAAATGGCGTTAAACACACCGTTTACGCTATAAAGAGGACTGTTCTTTCCTACCAGCTCCGGGCATACCATTGCATAGAATTTTTCACCCTTTCTCTTGCTGGTAGCCAGCAGCTTCACCTTCATTCCCAGAAGGCTGGCATATTTCATATCCTCAGCGGTGATCTTCGTGATCCCCTCGGTATAAATACTCTCATAATTTACATGGGCCCCATAAGCCAGAGAAGAGAGGATTGCGATCTTCCTGCAGGCGTCATAGCCTTCCACGTCCGCTTCCGGATTCCGCTCGGCGTATCCTTTCTCCTGGGCTTCCTTCAGCACAGCGTCAAAATCCGCATACCGATCGCCCATTTCCGTCAGGATATAATTGGTAGTGCCGTTTAAGATACCTGTGATCTCATCGATCTCATCTGCGGTAAGAGAAGAGTTCAGAGGACGGATAATGGGGATCCCCCCTCCGCAGCTTGCCTCAAACATATAGTTTACCTTGTGGGCCTTGGCGATCTCGATCAGCTCCAGGCCATGTCTGGCAACCAGCTCCTTGTTCGAGGTACATACGGACTTCCCGGCCTCTAAAGCTCTTTTTGAAAAAGTATAGGCCGGCTCCACTCCCCCCATCACTTCAACCACGATCTTTACTTCCGGATCGTTAATTATGGTCTCAAAATCATGGACCAGGATATCTTCAATGGGGCTTCCCGGGAAATCCCTGAGATCCAGCACGTATTTAATATGGATCTCCTTCCCCGCTCTTTTTCTGATGCTTTCTTTATTGGTATCCAATACTTCCACTACGCCGGAACCTACGGTTCCATAGCCTAACACTGCAATTTGAATCATAATCTTCTCCTCTGCCTATTCTCTGCCTAATATTTTCAGATAATGCACGCCTTTGATATGCTCGATATTATCCACCATAGCTGCTGCGTCCCCTTCTGTGGGAAGGATCGCCACGCTTAAAGTAAGACCGGCTACGCCGTTCATAGGGATACTCTGATGGATAGTCAGGATATTTCCGTGAAACTGGGCGATAGACGCCAGCACCGCCGAGAGCAGTCCTGGCTCGTCGTCCATCTGAAGGATAAAGGTGATATTCTCCCCTTTGGTCTTCTCCTTAAAAGGAAAAATATCATCCTTGTATTTGTAAAAGGAGCTTCTGCTGATCCCTACTGCATCCACTGCCTCCTGTACGGTATCCAGCTTCTGGGTCTCCAGAAGCTTCTTTGCTTCCACAACTTTCAGAAGGACATCCGGCACTGCCTTTTCCGTTACTACGTAATACTTGTTATGATCCGCCATAGGCTCCCTCCTTTGTTCTTTCCAAAAATACATTTGTGCGTCCACAAAAGATAGTACCATACTTTATCTTTTTCGGCAACTATTTTTCTTTTTTTCCCAAAGCAGACCATTTCAGATAAGCATTGATAAAGTTGTCGATGCTTCCGTTCATGACTGCGTCGACATTTCCTGTTTCCTCATTGGTCCTGTGATCTTTCACCATGGTATAAGGCTGCATGACATAGGAGCGGATCTGATTTCCCCAGCCGATCTCGGTGAGCTCACCCTGGATCCCGGAAAGCTTCTTCTCATTTTCCTGCTGCTTCAGCATATACAGCTTTGCCTTCAGCATCTGCATAGCCTTATCTTTGTTCTGGAACTGGGAACGTTCATTCTGGCACTGTACCACGATCCCTGTGGGGATATGGGTGATACGCACAGCCGAAGAGGTCTTATTGATATGCTGGCCGCCGGCGCCGCTGGAACGGTAGGTATCGATCTTCAGATCATCCGGATTGATCTCCACATCCAGATCCTCCTCGATATCCGGCATCACATCACAGGAAACAAAAGAAGTCTGCCTCTTTCCCGCCGCATTAAAAGGCGAGATCCTCACCAGGCGGTGCACCCCTTTCTCCGATTTCAGATAGCCGTATGCATTCTCCCCGTTTACCTGGAAGGTCACAGACTTAATGCCTGCTTCCTCCCCGTCCAGATAGTCCAGTACCTCTGTGGAAAATCCATGCCGGTCCGCCCACCGCAGATACATACGGTAAAGCATACTGGCCCAGTCGCAGGACTCCGTACCGCCGGCCCCTGCGTGAAGGGTCACAATAGCGCCGCATTTATCGTATTCCCCTGAGAGCAGAGTTTTGATCCGGATATTCTCAAACTCCTCCTCAAATTCCCGGAGCATCTCTTCAATATCCGGGATCACTGAAGAGTCGTTTTCTTCATATCCCATATCAATCATCAGCTCGATCTCTTCTTTCTGGTTCTGGAGCTTATGGTAAACCTCCATATCGCTTTTTAAGGCGCTTAATTCCTTCATCATCTTCTGGGAACGCTCCGCATTATCCCAGAAGCCGGGAGCCTCCATCTCTCTTTCCAGCTCCTCTACCCTCTGCTCTTTATTCTCCAGGTCAAGGGATTCCCTCACCTCTTCAAGGGGCTGGGTATATCCGTTGAGTCTGGCCTTAAAGCCGTCTAATTCAACCACGCTTGTTCTCCTCCTTCTTATTCATCGATCTCTACCGTCACCATATAGATACTTACCTGAGGCTCTACCTTCTGTACTGTGCCTGCAAGCTTTCCCAAAGGCTTTTTCAGATTGCTGGACATTGCCACTGCAGGTTTTATGGTATAGTAATACATGACCCCTGACATGGTAATGGCCTGATCTTCCTTCAGCTCTACCCGGTCCCCCGGTTTCACCAGTCCTTCTCTTTCCATTGTAAAATCCACCATCTGTCCCACAATCCTTCCTCCTTATCCACAGGGACTTTAACTGACAAACTGCTGCAGTTACAGTCGCCTATACCTACAGCAGTCCTCTGCCATTTTCCCGCATCTGCACGGCCCCGGGCCCTTCAGACGCCTTTCTCTATATTTTTCCCGCCGGTCAGCCGATCTTCTTCCTGCCGCAGCACTGTTTGTACTTCTTTCCGCTGCCGCAGGGGCATGGATCGTTGGGATATACCTTCTTTTCTGCTTTCTGCACAGGTTTCTTCGGACCGGAATCATCCTTGTTGGTCCCTGTGACCTGAGCCACCTGTTCTCTTTCTACCTTCTGCTCCAGGCGGACATGGTAGAGAAGACGCAGCGTGGTCTCCTGGATCGCAGCGATCATACTGTCAAACATTTCGTAAGCCTGAAGTTTATACTCGACCTTCGGATCTCTCTGTCCGTATGCCTGAAGGCCGATACCCTGGCGGAGCTGATCCATGTCGTCGATATGATCCATCCATTTCTGGTCGATGACCTTCAGCAGGATCACCCGCTCCAGCTCCCGAAGCTGTTCCGCTTCAGGGAATTCCGCTTCTTTCTCTTCATAGAGCTTTACAGCCTCTTCCTTCAGTTTCTGTTTTACCTGGTTCTTTTTCATACCCTTAACGTCCTCAGAGGTAATGGGTTTTAAGGGGATGATCGGACGGAGAACCGAGTTAAACTCATTCATATCCCATTCTTCCTGATCCACATCATCAGAAAACACCATGTCTACCGCATGCTCTACCGTATCTGTGATCATCTTGTAGATGGCGTCCCGCATGTTCTCTCCATCCAGGACTCTCCGCCGCTCTTTGTAAATGATCTCTCTCTGCTCATTGTTTACCTGGTCATATTCCAGCAGGTTCTTACGGATACCATAGTTGTTGCCCTCGATCTTCTTCTGGGCTTTTTCAATGGCGCTGGAAAGCATCTTATGCTCGATCTGTTCATTTTCCGCCACGCCAAGGGATCTAAACACATTCATCAGCTTCTCTGAGCCGAAAAGACGCATCAGATCGTCCTCCAGAGACAGATAAAATCTGGACTCTCCCGGATCTCCCTGACGTCCGGAACGACCCCGCAGCTGATTGTCGATACGCCTGGACTCGTGGCGTTCTGTACCGATGATCTTTAAGCCTCCGGCTGTCCTGGACACTTCGTCCAGCTTGATATCCGTACCACGGCCGGCCATGTTGGTGGCGATGGTCACGTTCCCCGCCTCTCCGGCATGGGCTACGATCTCCGCCTCTTTCTCATGGAACTTGGCGTTCAATACCTGATGAGGGATCCCCTCTCTTTTCAGCATGCGGCTTAAAAGCTCGGAAGTCTCAATGGTGATCGTACCTACCAGAACCGGCTGCTGTTTTGCGTGGGCTTCCTTTACAGCCTCCACTACAGCCCGGAATTTTTCCTTCTTTGTCATGTAGACCGCATCTTCCAGGTCTATACGGGCGATCGGCTTGTTAGTAGGGATCTCGATAACGTCCATTCCGTAAATATCACGGAATTCTTTTTCCTCTGTAAGAGCGGTACCGGTCATACCGGCCTTCTTCGCATACTTATTAAAGAAATTCTGGAAAGTGATGGTCGCCAGGGTCTTGCTTTCCCTGCGCACCTTCACATGCTCCTTTGCCTCGATGGCCTGGTGAAGGCCGTCTGAATACCGGCGGCCGGGCATGATACGTCCTGTAAATTCATCTACGATCAGGACTTCGTCGTCTTTGACCACATAGTCCTGATCCCGGAACATCAGATTATGAGCTCTCAGGGCCAGGATAATGTTGTGCTGGATCTCCAGATTTTCCGGGTCTGCAAGGTTTTCAATATGGAAGAACTGCTCTACCTTATGAACGCCCTGTTCTGTCAGGTTTACGATCTTATCCTTCTCATTCACGATAAAGTCGCCTGTCTCGGTGATCTCTTCTCCCATGATCGCCGTCATCTTGGTGACCTCTCCGCTGGCCTCGCCCCGCTCCAGCTGTCTGGCAAGGATATCGCAGACTTCATAGAGCTTGGTGGATTTGCCGCTCTGTCCGGAAATGATCAGAGGGGTCCGGGCTTCGTCGATCAGCACAGAGTCCACCTCGTCGATGATGGCATAATGAAGGTCTCTCTGTACAAGCTGTTCTTTGTAGATCACCATGTTATCCCGGAGATAATCAAATCCCAGCTCGTTGTTGGTCACATAGGTAATATCGCAGGCATACTGGACTCTTCTCTCATCATTTTTCATGGAATTCAGGACTACGCCTACTGTAAGGCCCAGAAATTCATGAACCTTTCCCATCCACTGGGCGTCGCGGTTCGCCAGGTAATCATTGACGGTTACAATATGCACGCCCTTTCCTTCCAGTGCGTTCAGGTATGCGGGAAGGGTGGACACCAGGGTCTTTCCTTCACCGGTCTTCATCTCTGCGATACGTCCCTGGTGAAGGATGATACCGCCGATGAGCTGCACCCGGTAATGTTCCATACCCAGGACGCGCTTTGCAGCCTCCCGGACCGTGGCAAAGGCCTCCGGCAGAAGATCGTCCAGGGTTTCCCCTTCCTGGAGACGGTTTTTATATTCTCTGGTCTTTCCTCTCAGTTCTTCGTCTGTCAGCGCCTGCATCTGGGGCCGGAGAGACTCGATTTTATCCACAGTAGCTTTGATCCTTTTTAATTCCCGCTCGCTGTGGGTTCCAAACACTTTTTCAATTACATTCATGCATTGCACTCCTATAACTATCCGATTTTTAAACTGTCAACGTTTATTGTAACACTTTCCCTGTATGAACACAAGGACAAAGCGTTTTCCGCCGCATAAAAAAACAGGAATATCTCAACCTCTTATGAAAAGTATTGAGATATTCCTGAAATCTCATTCAGCTCTATCTGCTGTGTTCCCGTTCTCCTGATGCCGTCCTGCCGGACAGCCGGCGGCTCAGATCAGCCGAAATCCGGCTCGATCAATCCGTAGGTATTTCCTTTCCTCTTGTAAACAACATTGACTTCCTCGGTCTCCGCATTTAAGAACACGAAAAAGTTATGTCCCAGCAGCTCCATCTGTACGCAGGCGTCTTCCGGATACATAGGCTTAAAGCCAAACTTCTTGGTACGGATGATCTTGATCTCATTGCCGTCGTCCTCATAATCCTGCTCTACAAATTCAGGCTGGAAGCCTGTGCCGCTCTGCTTTTTATCAATAATCTTGTTTCTGTACTTTCTCAGCTGTCTTTCAATGATCTCCTCCACTAAGTCAATGGAAACATACATATCGCTGCTGACCTGCTCTGACCGTATAATATTCCCTTTCACAGGAATGGTCACCTCGATCTTCTGCCGTTCCTTCTCCACACTCAGTGTGACAATAACCTCTGTGTCAGACGTGAAGTATCTTTCCAGCTTTCCCAGTTTATCCTCGACTGCTTTTCTCAGGCCCTCTGTAACATCAATATTTTTTCCGCTAATCACAAACTTCATTATGTCCAACCCCTTTACGTGTATTTTACAAGAGCTTTTCTTGTAATGTACCATTATTATACCAATATTACATTTTCGGTTCAACCGTTTTAAGAAAATTTTAAGGGATTTCTATGTATAGAAACGCAGTCCCGAAATTGTATGGAGAATACGGACAGTTATTACCATTTTCTCTGATTTCATGGCACTGTCCGCTTCCCCTCTCTGTTCTGAAAACCTTATCCTGGTCTTATTCGTCTTCTCTTGCTTTTTCGGCGTTATCCTTTATGGAATCTCCTGCATCTTCGACGCCGTCCTTAATGTCTTCGCCCAGATCCTCAACGCCGTCTTTTATAGCCTCTCCTGTGTCGCCAATGATGCCGTCGTCTTTCACAGAATCCTCCTGGGCATTATTTCTTCCATCTTCCATATCATCATTATTTCCGCAGGCCGCCCCTCCGGTCAGGATAAGCGCCGCCAGCAGACAGAGAGCAAATTTCTTAATATCTTTTGCTTTCATAACTGTGTCTCCTTTGCTTTTTTTGTCTGCTGTTAATATGCCCGTTCCTATCCATTTTATACAAAAAAGAAGGAACAGCCCCACGAAACCCGATCCTGCTTCATGGGGCTGCCCTCTCTTTTTCCTGTTTTTACTTTTCAGCGTTGATCACATGGCTCATATTGTACAGGCCAGGGCCTTTTCCTTTCAGGAACTTGGCGGCCTCTACAGCGCCTTTGGCAAACACGGTCTTGGAATAAGCCGTATGCTTAAATTCAATGACCTCGTCCGGGCCGGCAAAGATCACCTCGTGGTCTCCTACGATAGTTCCGCCTCTCACTGCGGAAATGCCGATCTCCTTAGAGTCTCTTTTTTCCCTTTTCTGGCTTCTGTCATAGACATAATGGTACTGATCGTCCATAGCCTCGTTCAGGCTGTCGGCCAGAGCCAGGGCTGTTCCGCTGGGGGCATCCACCTTCAGGTTATGGTGGCGCTCTACGATCTCCATATCAAAGCCTGCTGTCGCCAGGACTTTTGCGGCATCCTGGATCAGCTTCAGCAGAGTATTGATTCCCAGAGACATATTGGCGGAACGAAGAACCGCTGTCTCTTTTGCAGTTTCCTCAACTTTGCGGATCTGTTCTTCAGACAGACCTGTGGTGCACAGCACCAGTGGAAGCTTCCTGCTCCTGCAGTACTCCAGCACTCCGTCTGTAGCCTTCGCTGACGAGAAATCAATCATAACATCTGCCGGCACATCACATTTTTCAATGTCTGTAAATACCGGACATGCATAGAAACCTTTATCTTCCAGATCGATTCCGGCCGCCATCTCCACTTCAGGATCCTGTGCTGCCAGCCCGGCGATCACCTGTCCCATATGGCCGTTGCAGCCGTTCATAATAATTCTGACCATTTTTTTCCTCTTTTCTTCTGTGTCTTTCTCTGTTTATACTTATGCAAGTTCCAGTCCAAAATCGATCATTGCCTTCTTTAAGGTCTCTTTATGCTCCTCTTCCATCTCTGTAAGAGGCATGCGGAGAGGCCCCACTTCCTTGCCCATGAGATTCATGGCTGCCTTTACCGGGATCGGGTTTACTTCGCTAAACAGCGCCCGTACCAGAGGCAGCGCCTTTAACTGCATTTCACAGCTCTTCTGCACATCTCCGTTCAGGTAGCTCATAGCAAGGTCATGGGTATATTTCGGAGCAATATTGGACAATACGGAAATCACCCCAATGCCGCCCAGGGCCATGACAGGAGTGATCTGGTCGTCATTTCCGGAATAGATATCCAGTTTTCCTTTACACATAGCCGCAATATCTGCGATCTGGGAGATGCTTCCGGAAGCTTCTTTTACCGCTACGATATTTTCTACATTTTCCGCCAGATACAGAAGGGTCTTAGGCTCGATATTGATCCCTGTACGTCCTGCGATATTATACAGTATAATGGGAAGCTTTACCGAATTGGCAATCGCCGTATAGTGGGCGATCAGGCCTTTCTGTGTAGCCTTATTATAATATGGGCTTACCAGCAGAAGACCGTCTGCGCCCATGCGCTCTGCCTCCTGGGACATCATAATGGCAGTTTCTGTGCAGTTGGAGCCTGTACCTGCCACCACCGGGATCCTTTTATTCACCTTGTCGATCGTATACCGGATGGTTTCCATATGCTCCTCATGAGTGAGGGTAGAGGATTCTCCGGTAGTTCCGCAGATGATCACCGCATCGGTTCCTTCTGCGATCTGTTCTTCCAGGATCTCTCCCAGTTTCTCGAAATTCACATCTCCGTTTTCCTTCATTGGCGTAACGATAGCTACACCTGCACCTTTAAAAATAGCCATATTTTTTCCTCCTTCTGTGATTCTCTTATGTTTTTTGTAATCCGGCCTGCAAAGCTATTTGATGATCTCCAGAGAGACCACTCTGTCCGCCGCTTCCTTCAGCGCTTCTGAGATCATGATCCCGGTAAGGATCAGCTCTGTCCCATCGGCCTTTGCTTCGATCAATCCCTTTACTTCCTCTTCTGAAACAATCCCCAGTTCTAACGCACTGAGTATCTCGTCCAGGATCAGCATCTCACATTCCTCTGTAATCAGCACTTTTCTGGCAAAATTCAATCCATTTCGGATATTCAGATTTTCTTCCTGTTTTTCCTCCTCTGTCAGATCCTCGTAATATTTGTCCTTCTTCTCGAATCTGAACAGCCGGACCTCAGGTTCCAGGACCGAGAGATAATCCAGCTGCGTGGTCGCCCTGCCTTTTAAAAACTGGATCACAATAGCTCTCTTCCCATAACCGACTGCCCTTACCGCCTGCCCGATAGCCACGCTTGTCTTTCCCTTGCCTGGGCCGCAGTAAATCTGTGTCAATCCTTTTTCTTCCATAATAATACACCTCTTACAGACTGGCGTTTTCAGTTTCCTTTGATCAAGAGTTGTGTATATATTACTACACCTGCAAAAATATTGCAATAAAACAACGTCAAAAACTGCCTCGCCCGGAGCAGGGGAGATTAGTCCCCATACTCCAGTTTGCTTACGGAAACCTCATAAGCCGTCCGTTTTTCTGTTTCGTTTTCTCCCAGCTTCTTAATATATTCCCTGCTCTGGATCCTGCCCCACAAAAGCACATGGCCGCCTACCTCAAAGGCGGATGCGTACCGGGCGTTCCTTCCCCAGCATATACAGGGTATGTAATCCGATTTTCCATATGGGCGGTTCACTGCCAGAAGGAGATCTGCAATTTCTCTTCCCAGAGGGGTTTTCCGGTAAACCGGCGGCTTACAGATATATCCGTCCAGAAAAATCTGGTTGGTTTTTATGGAATCATCTGCCTCCTCCACAAAAGAAAGCTCTCTTACAAACACCGAGAGAACCAGCCGGTTCCTCTTTTCCTCATGCCGGTTGTAAGAACGGAACTGTCCCTGGACCATGATATATTCCCCTTCATAGTCCTGGCTTACATCTACCAGACGCTCAGAAACCATCAAAGGAATCCTGTCCTCTGAATCGCTGAGCCTTTTCACAAGAATATCCACCAGGTAAAATCCTTCCCCGAATACCTGATGGCTGAAGATAAAGCTGGACGCCACCTTCCCCATTATAGACACCTGATTATTTTCAATGATTTTATCTGCCATGATTTCTTCCCCTTCCTCTTTCTGGTATCTTGTCTATATCATGTTTATTCACAGGAACAGGGTTTTAGAACAAGAATTTTTATTTTTTTCCGGGGATTTTCAAAAGATTCCTCTATTGATACTTATATTTAAGTATGATAGAATATTTCCGGATTTTAAGGAAAAAACTCCTATTTATTAAAGAAAAGAGGTTATTGTCATATATGAAAACAGCAAGAGAAGATATCCGCAACGTGGCGATCATCGCTCACGTTGACCACGGCAAGACTACCCTGGTGGACCAGCTTCTCCGCCAGAGCGGCGTCTTCCGGGAAAATCAGGAAGTCCGGGAAAGAGTCATGGATTCCAACGACATTGAAAGGGAACGGGGGATCACCATCCTTTCCAAAAATACCGCTGTACACTACAA
>CALWSM010000014.1 GCA_944384185.1 uncultured Blautia sp.
ACTAAGATCGTGGAAGATTATATGAAGCAGCATGATCTGAAAGAGGATAAGGAGCTTCCGGATTATTTTGTGACGGCTATGACCCTGGATTACCGTCAGAGGATCGATATGCAGTCTGTATGGCAGAAGCACATCGACGCTTCGATCAGCTCTACGGTAAACGTCCCCAACAGCTTTACCGTGGAGGAGACAGAAAGCCTGTATCTCTACGCTTATGAGCAGGGCCTGAAGGGGATCACCATCTTCCGGGACGGCTGTAAGAGAGTGGGTATCCTCAACACAGAGCAGAAGGAAGAGAAGAAAGAAAAGAAGATCACCGCAGGAGAAGGCCTGAAGAGAGGGGAGATCCTTCTGGTTACCGATGATGTGGTAGGCAAGAAGAGAAAGCTGATGACCGGCTGCGGAAGCCTGCACTGCATCGCTCTTTTTGATCCTCATACAGGAGCTCTTCTGGAGACCTACTTAAGCAAGGGATCTACCGGAGGCTGCAACAACTTCATGGTGGGGCTTTCCAGAATGATCTCCATCAGCGCAAGGGGCGGCATCGACATCGAGACGATCGTGGATCAGTTAAATTCCAGCGGTTCCTGCCCGTCTTATACAGCGAGAAGAGTTACCAGAAAGGATACCAGCAAAGGCGCCTGCTGCCCTATGGCCGTAGGAAACGCCCTGATGGATATGTACAGGGAAATGCAGGCCGAGCTGAACCAGCAGCAGGGAAAAGAGCCGGTGAAACCGAAAAAAGCTCCAAAACCTAAGGCAGTGACTTCTGTGGAAGAGACAGACAAGCTGTATTGCCCGGAATGCGGGGAACCTCTGGTGTTTGAGGAAGGCTGCAATATCTGCAAAAGCTGCGGATGGAGCAAATGCCATTAAGAAAAAACAGCAGCTCTGAAAGCCTGTGAAAAAGCAGAGCGATAGGAGCACGATATAGAAAAAGGCGGTCGCTGAAGGAATCGGATACTTAAAGATTTCAGATAGCGGCCGCCTTTTTAAGAGGAGAACAAAAAAAACAGATGAGGAGGAGAAAAATGCGGCTGGAAAAGATACAGAAGGTTTTAAAAGAAAAAAATTTTCCCTATACCTATACAGAGGAGGACGGCTGCGGAAGTATAGATTTTGAATACCGGGGAGTAGTCTATCATGTATGGGAATTTCAGGATCAGGACCAGTGGGGGGCAGAGACTAATGTGCGGACCGTAGGGCGCCATGAGGATATCCTGGGGGATTATGAGGAAGAAATCCGGAAACTGATCGATGGCTGGAATTGAGAAATCTGTATAAAAGATTCCCCTTATTTTTCATTTTATGATACAATAAAGACAGAAAACCAGAAACAGAAAGGTTTCAGAGAAGGGATTTTAAAACAGCGGAGGATAGAACAGTGCAGATAGCAGGAGAAGAGCGGAGACAAAAGATCTTAAAATATATAGAGCAGAGTGAAAGCCCGGTATCCGGCCAGAAGCTGGCGGAGCTGTTCCATGTGAGCAGACAGGTGATCGTCCAGGATATCGCTCTGCTGAGAGCCGGAGATCGGGAGATCCTCTCCACCAACAGAGGCTATGTGTGCAAAGATGAAAAAAAGGCTGTCCGCATCTTCCGGGTCTTCCATACCGATGAGCAGATCGAGGAAGAACTGAATATCATTGTAGACTGGGGCGGCAGGGCGTCAGACGTTTTTGTAGAGCATGAGGTCTATGGGGAGCTTCGGGCTGCCCTGAATATCAGCTCCCGGATGCAGGTCCGAAAATTTCTGGAAGAAATACACAGCGGTAAGTCCCGTCCTCTGACCAGCCTTACTTCAGGACACCACTGTCACACAGTCTATGCAGACAGCGAGGAGACCCTGGACAGGATCCAGGAAAGCCTGAAGGAGGCGGGGATCTTATCTGAGTAATGTCTGGCGGAAGGGAAATCACAGCTTGCAGAGAAAGGAGAAGGCTTATGGGAAAAAGAGTGATCACGATCAGCCGGGAATTCGGCAGCGGAGGAAGGACGATCGGAAAGAAAACGGCACAACGCCTGGGAATCCCTTACTATGATAAGGAACTGATCCGGAAGATCGCAGAGGAAACCGGTTTTTGCCAGGAATTTGTGGCAAGACAGGGAGAGGAAGCTTCCAGTTCCAACTGGTTTTTCTACAGTCTTTCCCAGGGACAGGCGATGGGACCCAATGGAATGTCTATGTCAGATTATCTCTGGTCGGTGCAGTATAAGATCATTCGGGAGCTGGCGGAAAAAGAGCCCTGTGTGATCGTTGGAAGATGCGGGGATTATGTGCTGGAGGACCGGGACGACTGTCTCCATGTATTTGTCCATGCGCCTCTGGAATTTAAGAAGGAACGGATCTTAAGGCTCTACGGAGAGCGGGAGGAAAAGCCGGAGAAGCGTCTGGAAGAAAAAGACAAGAAGAGAAGGCTCTATTATCAGCACTATACCGGAAGAGACTGGGGAATGGCCAGAAACTATCATCTCTGTCTGGACAGCAGCCTCATCGGTATTGAAAACTGTGTAGATATTATAGAGAGACTGGCGAAAGGACTTTGAGGAACCTATGGAGAATATCCTGATCAGAATGGCAAGGCCTGAGGAGGCAGGGCTCCTGGCTGAAATCGAGGGGATCTGCTTTCCTCCTTCGGAGGCGGCTTCCCCGGAACAGATAGAAGAGAGAATGAAGACTTTCCCCGAGAATTTTGTGACGGCGGAGGCAGATGGAAAGCCTGTAGGCTTTATTAATGGAGGGACGACAGACCGGCCCTATCTTCCCGATGAAATGTACCATGATGTGAGCCTTCATATTCCCGGGGGAGATTACCAGACGGTTTTCGGACTGAACGTGTTGCCGGAATACCGTCACCGGGGAATCGCAGGAAAGCTGGTAGACTATTTTGTTGAGCTGGCCGGAAGCCGGGGAAAGAAGGGCGTGGTGCTGACCTGCAAAGAAAGGCTCATCGGCTTTTATGAAAACCATGGTTTCCAATGCTATGGGGAGTCGGATTCTTCCCATGGAGGAGCCAGATGGTATGATATGAGAAATATATTTTGACAGGACGAAAAAATGCGCTACAGAAAACCAAAGTATTATCCGGATTTCCAATGTATAGCCGGAAGCTGTCCGGACACCTGCTGCGCCGGATGGCAGATCGTGATCGATGAAGGGTCACTGGAAAAGTACAGTAATATAAAAAGTGATTTCGGTACCCGGCTCTTAAACTCCATCGACTGGTATCAGGGAACCTTTGAGCAATACCACAGACGGTGCAGCTTCTTAAATGAGGAAGATCTCTGCGATATCTACCGGGAACTGGGGCCGGAAGCCCTTTGCCAGACCTGCCGCCAGTATCCCAGACATGTGGAAGAATTTGAAGATCTGAGGGAATATTCTCTTTCCCTTTCCTGTCCGGAGGCAGCCAGGATCATGCTGTCTGCAAAGGAAAAGACAGAATTTGAAGAGACAGAGGACAGTGTGGCGGAGAATGAGGAAGAGTATCTGGAGTTTGATCTGCTGCTGTTCGACTGTCTGGAGGAGGCCAGGGAGCTTATTTTTGCAGTGCTTCAGGACCGATCCCTGGAGCTGTCTAAAAGAATGGCGGTCCTGCTCCGGTTTTCCTTTGAAATTCAGGAGGCCCTGGATAAAGGGGAGCTGTTTGAACTGGAACTGGAAGAGTGTCTGGAAGCCATCCTGAAGAGAGAAGAAAAAGGAAGTTTTAAGGCAAGATTCCGGAACAGGAAAGCTATGGCCGACGATCTGAGAAAACTGGAGGTTCTCCGGGAAGACTGGAGAAAAGAGGTTGCAAATCTCCGGGCACAGCTTTATGATAGAGGAGAAGAGACCTACGCAGAGATTTTGGAAAGCTTTTGGAAGGTCCTGAAAGGATCCGGGGCAGAGGGGGACTGGGATATCTGGGGAGAACAGATCCTGGTTTTCTTTGTCTACACTTATTTCTGCGGAGCAGTCTATGACGACAGAATCTATACCAAGGCGGTCCTGTCGGTATTTTCCCTGCTCTGGATCCGGGAGATCCTTCTGGAGCGGTGGTATATCCGGGGAGAGGAGCCAAAACTGGAGAATGTCTGCCGGGCCGCCTGGGAGTATGCCAGAGAGATCGAACATTCCGATGAAAATCTGGATCTGCTGGAAGATATTTTTGACGGATCTGCCTTATACACGCCGGAGAATTTTCTGCCGGGACTGACCATATAGGAAAGGGGTAAGACTATGGGTGAAGCAAAAGAAAAACCGTACTGGGAGGGAAAGAACTATTCTTTTTTCTGTCATAAGGAATGCGAGTATTTTCCCTGTCATAAAACCAATGATCCGGAGGATTTTAACTGCCTGTTCTGCTATTGTCCGCTGTATGCGCTGGGAGACCGGTGCGGAGGGAACTTTAAGTATACAGAAAAAGGGGTCAAGGACTGCACAGGCTGTCTTCTTCCCCACAAAAGAAAAAATTTCGGCTATATCATGAGTAAATATAACGAGATCATGGAACTGGCAAAGAAAAACCGGAGTTTCTGATAAGGGAGATAATTCTGGAAAGATCCTGGCATACATGATCACAGAATGGCAGCAGGTCTTCTGTGTAAGGGGTCAGGTCAGGGACCATACAGGAAATACCTCCGGCGGCTCTCGCCGCTTTCAGACCATTGATACTGTCCTCTACGATTAGACAGTTTTCAGGAGCTACATGAAGAGCCTGGGCCGCTTTCAGAAAAATATCCGGTTCCGGTTTGCAGGCGGTCACTTCATCCCCGCATACGGAAGCCGTAATATAGGACGTGATCCCGGCCAGATCCCAGTAATGGGAGGCAGTGGACCGTCCGGTGGAAGTGGCCACGGCTATGGGGATCTGTTCTTTTTTTAAAAAGTCCAGCAGTTCTTTCAGGCCTTTCTTTTCCGGTACAGAGTGCTGGGCGATATATTCCTTTACATACCGGCTGCGGATCTGGCGGCCCTGATCGTAATCTACTTTGCCGCCATACCATTTCCGGAAAAGAGCGGCGCTTCTGTCTCTGGAGCTTCCTCTCATCTGGCGGAGCTGTTCCTCGGTGATCGTAAATCCCATTTCTCTCCCTGCTTTCATCCACCCTTCTTTCATCAGCCTTTCTGTGTCAAAAAGGACGCCGTCCATATCAAAGATCACTGCTTTTATGCTCATAAAATCTTTCCTTTCTGAAAAATAAAATCCTGGTGGTATTTTCATGGGTATTTTAACATGGACCCGGGGGAAAGTCCATTCCTGAAAAAAGAAGTGACGAAAAAGGGGGAACATGATAAAATACTTGAGTGAGAACGAAACAGGAGTGAGAAAATGAGATATCAAGGAGTACTATTTGACTTAGACGGAACACTGACAGCTTCAGGAGAGGGGATCACCAGATCCGTCCAGTATGCCCTGGAAAAAATGGGAAGGTCCGAGCTGGGAGAAGACCGGAAAAAGCTGGAGGTTTTCGTAGGTCCGCCTCTTCTGGAACAGTTTATGGACTATGCCGGGTTCAGCGAAGAAGAGGCGGCAGAAGCGGTAAAATATTACCGGGAAAGATATAATGTAACTGGAATTTTTGAAAACCGGCCTTATCCGGGGATAAAAGAGCTGATGGAAGGCCTGAAAGAAAAAGGGATCACACTGGCGGTGGCTTCTTCCAAACCAGACCCGATGGTAAAGATCGTTCTGGAGCATTTCCACCTGGATGCCTATTTTGACGTGGTCATGGGAAGCGATATAAACCGACCTAAGATGACAAAGGCTCAGGTGATCCTTCAGGTCCTGGAGAAAATGAACGCATTGGATAAGCTTGACCAGATGGTCATGGTGGGAGACCGGCACTATGACGTTTGCGGGGCAAAAGAAGCCGGACTTTCCTGTATCGGCGTTACCTACGGATATGGGACAAAAGAGGAGCTTTCAGGAGCAGGCGCTGTGCAGACGGCAGACAGTCCATGGGAGCTGGGAAAGCTTCTTGGCCTTTAAAAAGAAAAACAGCTGTATTTCACAGGAAGTGATCTGTGAGGTACAGCTGTTTTGTTCTTCCGGGAATTTATCCGGAAATATCCCGGAGGGAGTCCGTTTTGGAGGATTTCCTGCGGCAAAGATCCCCGGGATCTATCTGTGCCAGGATAATAGCTCCGAACATCAGCAGACAGCCCAGGATCTCTCTGAGGGTAAGGGCCTGGCCGAGAAGGATCCATCCGGCCAGCACAGAAACTACAGATTCCAGACTGAGAATCAGAGAGGCGATAGTAGGATCGGTACCCTTTTGTCCAATGATCTGCAGGGTATAGGCAACGCCGCAGGACAGCACGCCTGCATAGACGATAGGCAGCCAGGCAGACAGGATCCCCGAGAGGGCCGGTTCCTCAAAGAGAAACATCAGTACCGAAGAAAGCAGGCTGCAGATAAAAAACTGTATACAGGACAGCTTTACGCCGCTGACCTTGTCTGTAAAATGATCGATGACCAGAATATGGAGAGCAAAGCACAGGGAACATACCAGCATCAGGAAATCCCCCTGTCCAAGAAAAAAGCGTCCCTTCATGCACAGCAGATAAAGGCCCGTAAGAGCCAGGACTACGCTGATCCAGATCTGAAAGGATACCCGTTTTTTCAGGAAGATCCCCAGGATCGGCACCAGAATGATATACAGGGCTGTGATAAAACCGGCTTTGGCCACAGTGGTATACTGGATCCCTACCTGCTGAAGACTGGTAGAGAGAAACAGCATGATGCCGCAGAGAAGTCCCCCGATGGCCACGTCTTTCGGACGGTCCGGGGCAACTCCTTCTGCCTGGACCTTATCCTTAACAGCCTGTTTTTTCCGGCCGAAGAGGAATACGCAGGGGACCAGGACAATGCCGCCCAGTAAAGAACGGACGGCATTGAAGGTGTAAGGGCCGATGTTGTCCATAGCCACGCTCTGGGCGACAAAGGCCACTCCCCATATAAGCGCTGTTAAAAACAGCAGGATAAAATTTTTGGAAGGTTTTGCTGACATAACTGCGGTCTCCCATCTATTCCAGCATCTGATGATATTCCTGGAGAGATTTCAGAGGAGAGGTTTCCTTATTCAGCACCGCATGGATACCCTTGGCGCTGGCCAGGGCGGCAGAGGTGGTGGTGATGTAAGGGATCCGCTTGTTGATGGCTGTTTTCCGCAGGTAAGAATCATCATACTTACTCTGTTTTCCTGCCGGGGTATTGACGATCAGATCGATCTGTCCGTTTACCATGGCGTCATAAATGTTCGGACGTCCCTCCTGAAGCTTTTTCAGGGCTTTACAGGGCACCCCGTTTTCATTAAAGTAGCCGGCGCAGCCTTCTGTGGATACGATCTCAAAGCCCAGTTCATGAAGCTGTCTGGCGGCTTCCAGGGCGCCGGGCCGGTCGTTTTTGTTCACGCTTACCAGGGCGGTTCCTCCAAGGGGCAGCTTGGCGCCTGCGGCTTCTTCTGCCTTATAGTAAGCCATGCCGAAAGTTTCCCCAAGTCCCAGGACCTCTCCGGTGGAGCGCATTTCCGGCCCCAGGAGCGGGTCTACCTCCGGGAACATATTGAAGGGGAAGACGGCTTCCTTTACTCCGTAATAGGGATGCGCTTTTTCCTTATATGCGGTGACGTCGGGGCGGGTTCCGGTAAGCTCATAGGTCATTAATTTTGTAGCGATATTCGCCATGTTGATGTTGCAGACCTTGGATACCAGAGGCACAGTACGGGAAGCTCTGGGGTTTGCCTCCAGAACATAAACCTTTCCTTCGCAGATGGCGTACTGCATGTTCATCAGTCCCACAACCCCCATTTCACAGGCGATGGCCGTGGTGTATTTCCGGATCAGATCCTTGTGTTCTTCGGAAATCTCTACAGAAGGGATCACGCAGGCAGAGTCTCCGGAGTGGATACCGGCCTGCTCAATATGCTGCATAACGGTAGGAACAAAGGCGTGAGAGCCGTCGGAAATCGCATCGGTCTCGCATTCCAGGGCGTTCTGAAGGAATTTGTCCATAAGGATCGGACGCTCCGGCGTTACGTTGATGGCGGCAGCCATATAGTCTTTCAGCATATCGTCGTCATAAACTACTTCCATGCCTCTTCCGCCTAAAACATAGGAAGGACGCACCATCATAGGATAGCCGATCCGATGGGCGATCTCCAGGGCTTCTTCGATATTGACAGCCATTCCGGATTCCGGCATGGGGATATCCAGCTTCTGCATCATAGCGTTGAACTGGTCCCGGTCCTCGGCCATGTCGATGACCGCAGGAGAAGTTCCAAGGATATGGGCGCCCCGTTTTTCCAGCTCTGCGGCAATGTTCAGAGGGGTCTGGCCGCCGAACTGGACGATGATGCCCAGAGGTTTCTCTTTGTTATAGATAGACATTACATCTTCTACAGTAAGAGGCTCGAAGTAAAGCTTGTCCGAAGTATCATAGTCTGTGGACACGGTTTCCGGATTGCAGTTTACCATGATGGTCTCGAAGCCCAGTTCTCTCAGAGTAAAGGCTGCATGGACACAGCAGTAGTCAAATTCGATACCCTGGCCGATACGGTTGGGGCCGCCGCCCAGGACCATGACCTTACGTCCCTGAGAAACCGAGGCTTTGTCTTCTCCGATATAAGTGGAGTAGTAGTAGGAGGCCGGCTCTTTTACAGCGCTTACCGGAACGGCGTCCCAGCGCTGGGAAAGCCCCAGGGCCTCTCTTCTCTTAAACAGCTCCCATTCGTCGGTATGGAGGAGCTGGGCCAGATAACGGTCGGAAAAGCCGTCTTTTTTCGCCTGGATCAGCAGATCGTCAGGCAGCTCCTGATCCTGATATTTCAGGATCTCTTCTTCCAGATCTACCAGTTCTTTCATCTGTTCCAGGAACCACATCTTAATATGGGTCATGTCATGGAGCTTGGCTAAAGGAGCGCCTTTGCGGATCGCCTCATAAAGCAGGAACTGACGCTCGCTGGTAGGCTCCGCCAGTCTGCGGTACAGCTCTTCCAGGGAAAGGCTGTGGAAGTCGGAGGCAAAGCCCAGACCGTAGCGGCCTTTCTCCAGAGAGCGGATAGCCTTCTGAAGAGCTTCTTTGTAATTCTTACCGATGGACATGACCTCGCCTACGGCTTTCATCTGGGTTCCCAGCTTATCCTGGGAGCCTTTAAACTTCTCAAAAGCCCACCGGGCAAATTTGATCACCACGTAATCCCCGGAGGGTTTGTATTTTTCCAGAGTTCCTTCCTTCCAGTAAGGAATCTCGTCCAGGGTCAGGCCTGCGGCCAGAAGGGCGGATACATAGGCGATGGGGAAGCCGGTAGCCTTGCTGGCAAGGGCGGAAGAACGGGAAGTTCTGGGATTGATCTCTATGATGATGATACGGCCGGTCTTGGGATCATGGGCAAACTGCACGTTGGTACCGCCGATGACGCCGATGGATTCCACAATAGCGTGGGCCTGTCTTTCCAGTTCGTCCTGAACCTCCTGGGAGATGGTGAGCATAGGAGCAGCGCAGAAGGAATCTCCCGTATGCACTCCCATGGGATCGATGTTCTCGATAAAGCATACGGAGATCTTCTGTCCCTTTGCGTCACGGACAACCTCTACTTCCAGCTCTTCCCAGCCGATGACAGATTCTTCGATCAGGATCTGGTTGACCATGGAAGCGGCGATGCCTCTGGCAGCGACCTTCCGGAGCTCTTCTTCGTTATAAACAATTCCGCCTCCGGTTCCGCCCATAGTATAGGCAGGACGGATCACGCAGGGATAGCCCAGCTCTCCGGCGATCTTTACCGCCTCTTCCACAGAATAGGCCGGAGCGCTTTTGGCCATTTCAATGCCCAGCTTGTTCATAGTGTTTTTAAACTCGATACGGTCCTCGCCCCGGCTGATAGCGTCTACCTGTACGCCGATGACCTCTACCTGATATTTGTCCAGTACCCCTGCATGATACAGCTCCTCGCAGAGATTCAATCCGGACTGGCCTCCCAGATTGGGGAGAAGGGCATCGGGACGTTCCTTTGCGATGATCTCTGTGAGACGGTCTACGTTTAAAGGCTCGATGTAGGTCACGTCAGCGGTAGAGGGATCCGTCATGATCGTGGCCGGATTGGAATTTACCAGCACGATCTCATAGCCCAGACTTTTTAAAGCCTTGCAGGCCTGGGTGCCGGAATAGTCGAATTCGCAGGCCTGTCCGATGATGATCGGGCCGGAACCGATGATTAATACTTTGTGGATATCATTTCTCTTTGGCATAGAAACCTCCTGTATATAAAATATTTGTAAAACTGCTTCACAATGCCAGTATACCATAGCGGCAGAAGGAGAAGCAATAAAAGAAGAAATAAAAATCAACCAGGGAGGTTTTTCTTTACCATGACAGAATTTTCTGCTATACTGGCCTAAAATCTAATAATTTTCCGACAAAAACAAAAAATTACTGGAAAAACACCAAGGAGGACAGGTATGATCGAGGTAAAAAATCTGACCAAGTATTATAAAGGCAGCCTGGGAGCTGCGGTAAAAAATGTGTCGCTTACAGCCCTGCCAGGAGAGATTACCGTGCTGCTGGGGCCTAACGGAGCGGGAAAGTCCACAACGATCAAAAGTATCGTAAATCTTCTCAGTTACGAGGGAGAGATCCTGATCTGCGGCTGCCCCAATAACAGCCAGGAGGCAAAGAAACAGTTCGGGTATATCCCTGAGGTGCCGGTACTCTATGATCTTCTTACGGTAGACGAGAGCATGGAATTTATCGGGAAGGCCTACCGGCTGGAGCATTATAAAGAAACGGGAGAAAAATATCTGGAGCTGTTCCAGATGAAAGAGCAGAGGCGTAAGCTGGCAAAAGAACTGAGCAAAGGTATGAAGCAGAAGCTGAGTATGATCCTGGCTCTGCTGATCCAGCCGAAAGCTCTTCTGGTAGATGAGCCTATGGTGGGGCTGGACCCTGCCAGTATTGAAGAAGTCCTGAACCTTCTGGTGGAGCTGAAGAATCAGGGAACCTCTATCCTGGTCAGCACCCATATCATTGATGTGGTCAATGATATCTGGGACTGTGCCTATATCATGAACCACGGGGAGATCATCCGCCGGATACACAGGGGTGAAGAGGGAAGCGAAACACTGAAACAGATTTTCTTTGAAGCTACAGCGGAGGAAGCATAGATGAAATCCTTGTTCTATTTGTCTTTTTTTAAAGTGAAGGGAACTGTACGCAACCAGTTCCGCACCCCGGCCTCTGCCCTGATCGCTATTTTTCTTATCCTTCTTTACGGCGGACTGGTGATCATGGCCTTTGTCACATCTTCAGATAATCCGGCGGCAGAGGGGACGGTAGATACCAATACCGCCATCCTGATCGGGATCGGCATGACGGCACTTTTTGCTTTTACCGTTATGCTGAATAAAAGAAAAGCCCTGGTCTATGACACAGACGCCTATTATCTTTTTGCCGGCCCCTACTCCAGAAAACAGATAAACGGCTACATCTTGTTCCAGTCTCTCAGGCAGGGTGCGCTGTACGGCCTTTTGGGCTGTTATATGATCGCCATGTTTTCTATGGCCGGATATTTTACCATCCCTTATTTTCTGGTATGCTTTGCGGATCTGACCCTGATGCTGGTCTTTTTCCTTCTCCTTACGGATTATATTTATATGTGGGGACTGGTGAATGAAAAGTATAAAAAGTGGAATTACCTGCCTGCGGCAGTAGTGGTAATCTGTACGGCCCTTGTATTTTTATGGGCAGTCCACCGGTCCGGCTATGATCTGAAAAACGGCTTCCTTTTGTTTGCGGCCAGCCGGGAATTCTACCTGGTCCCCTTTTTTGGCTGGACCAAGTGGGCGATCGACGGTTTCCTTCAGGGGCAGTATCTTTTTACACTGGGAGGGACCCTTCTTCTTCTTGCCTGCTGCCTGATCGTTGTGGTATTCTTTTTAAGATTTGACAAAGACATTACGGAACAGGCAGTAGCAGATGCAGAAGAGACCAGCGCTTTTCTGCGGAGGGCAAAAGCCAACGGGGGACGGGCCAGGATCGAGGATGGAAAAGTAAAAAGGGTGAAAGGGGAATTTGCTCCCGGAGCAAAGGCCGTCCTTTCCAAGAACCTGCTGATCATGCGGAAAACGGGAAATTTCCTGAGAAAACAGGATGTGGCCATCATTGTTTTTTATTTTGTGATCAGTCTGATCGTCCTTCCGGATAACGTCTTTTATATGTTCTGCTATATGATGATCATCTGGCTGTTTACCCTGATCCAGGATTCGGATCTTCTCCGGGATCTGAACAATTATCAGATCTACCTGATCCCGGACAGTCCCTTAAAGAAACTGGTATATGCGATGATCCCCGCTTATCTGAAGATCGGGATCATTATGAGCGTTTCTGTGATATTCGCCGGTATCTTTACCAGAATGACGCCTTTGGATATTTTTCAGTATCTGATCATGCTTCTGGGGTACAGTCTGATCTTTGTGGCCGGCACAGTGCTTTCCGTGCGGATTCTGAGAAGCAGGGCCAACGTGATGCTGGAATCCCTTCTGCGTATGCTGATCATTGTGGCAGCGGCGGTTCCTTCTCTGGCCATCGGACTGGTCATTGTCCTTCTCACAGGCATGTACCGTACCCCTGCACTGATCATGGGCGTCTTTACTGTTGTCAGCCTTGTGATGAATATTCTGGTTTCCCTGGTGATCATCATCGCCTGCCAGGGTATGATGAACGGAAGAGAAGTATAGAAGAAAAGAGGAAGAGAATATGTTAAATTCAAAAGATGAGATCCGGATCGGACAGGCCATTGTACATATCCTGGATCCTGGACTGGGGATGCCGGTGCTTTCCGATGGGGTGCTGGATCCGGGGCCGGACCTGGCCGATTTTCTGAAAGCTCATATTTACCGGATCGATACCAGCGACGATGTAAAAAACTGCAGCTTTCTGGAGGATTCCCCCATATTTTCTTTGACAGAAGAGTGGGACAGCGAAAAATTTGTTGAGGTCTCCCAGAAGATCGCCGGACAGCTTTATGAGATCATGAGCCAGAATGTGGATATTCCCGGCGCAGATCTGCTGATCGTGGAATATACGGTGGAAAAGCACAGATATCTGGCGCTTCTGAAAATGAACTATAAAACCTCTTATACCCATCTGACCAACTCCGATCCCTGGGGGAATAGCAACGATATCATTCAGCAGAAGGCCATCCTTCCGGGGGAGACCCAGAAGCTTTCCGAGGCGGCCCTCCTTGATCTGGACGCTCCTGAGTATGTGCGGGTGACGGAGAAAAAATATGAGGTCAACGGGGTAAAGACCAGTTATTTTTCCAAACTGTTCCTGAAATGCTCCGGAGCCCTTTCCTCCAAGTCTAAGCTGTCTATTGTAAGCAAGGCAGTGGCGGACGTGCAGAAAAAATATTTCAATGAATCGGAACAGTTTGAGGTCCAGATGGAGACCAAAAGTATCCTGAACCAGGAGTTTACAGAGCAGGGAGGCTTTCAGATCCCGGAAGTGGTGGACAAGATCTTTAAGGATCATCCCGATATGAAGGAAGAGGTTCGGGAAAAACTGGAGAAATATCATCTCAATGAAGCGGCGGTGGAGCCTCAGAATCCTGCAACCACCAGAAAATATATGACTCAGCGTCTGCTGACAGATACCGGGATCGAACTGAAGATCCCTATGGAAGAGTATCATAATAAAGACCGGATTGAATTTATCACCAATTCCGACGGAACAATCTCTCTTCTGATAAAAAATATCGGAAGTATTGAAAGCCGGTAAGAAAAAGTGTTATAATGCAATCTGTCTAAAAATTAAAAAAGAGGTACAAAAAAATGGAAAGAGAAAGATTTTCTTCCAGGATCGGCTTTATCCTCATCTCTGCAGGATGCGCCATAGGCCTGGGAAATGTCTGGCGCTTTCCCTACATTACAGGCAAGTACGGCGGAGCGGCTTTCGTGCTGATCTATCTGTTCTTCCTGATCATTATGGGGCTTCCCATCATGGTCATGGAATTTGCCGTGGGACGGGCCAGCCAGAAAAGTATCGCCCTTTCTTTCAATGTTCTGGAAAAGAAAGGCTCAAAATGGCATCTTTACCGTTATGTGGGGATTGCGGGAAACTTCCTGCTGATGATGTTTTATACTACCATCGGCGGCTGGATGCTGATCTATTTCTTTAAAATGTTAAAGGGAGATTTCGTAGGTATGGATGCGGAAGCCGTAAGCCAGGCTTTTACGGATCTGAACGGGGATCTTCCTACTATGGTGATCTGGATGCTGATCATTGTGGTTTTAGGCTTCCTGGTCTGCTCTATGGGGCTGCAGAGCGGCGTGGAAAGGATCAATAAGTTTATGATGGTAGTGCTTTTCCTGCTGATGGTGGTGCTGGCGGTGAATTCCAGCCTTCTTCCGGGAGCCTCCGAGGGGCTGAAGTTTTATCTTCTGCCGGACTTTGGAAAATTGACGGATTACCCCATCTCGGAAGTTATCTTTGCGGCTATGGGCCAGGCGTTCTTTACCCTGAGCTGCGGGATCGGCGCTCTGGCTATTTTCGGCAGCTATATCGGCAAGGAGAGAAAACTTACAGGGGAAGCCGTAAATATCCTGGTGCTGGATACCTGTGTGGCCCTGATCGCAGGACTGATCATTTTCCCGGCCTGCTCGGCTTACGGCATCGATCCCGGAGAGGGACCGGGGCTGGTATTCGTTACCCTGCCCAATGTATTTAACCACATGGCGGGAGGCCGGATCTGGGGAGCTATGTTCTTCCTGTTCATGACCTTTGCGGCTTTGACCACGATCATCGCAGTTTTCCAGAATATCATCTCCTGCGCCACAGACCTCTGGGGCTGGAGCATAAAGAAAGCCACCATCGTCAACGGGATCGCTATTGGCGTTCTTTCCCTGCCCTGTATCTTCGGCCTGACGATCTGGAGTGATTTTACCATTCTGGGGAAGAATATCATGGATTTCGAGGATTTCCTGGTAAGCAATAATATCCTGCCATTGGGATCTCTGGTCTATCTGCTGTTCTGCGTGACCAGATTCGGCTGGGGCTGGGAGAACTTTATAAAAGAAGCAAATACAGGAAAGGGGATTGGTTTCCCGAAAAAGCTGAAGCTGTATTTCACTTTTATCCTGCCGATCATCATCCTGTATATCTTTTTCCAGGGATACTGGAGCCTGTTCCAGACCCTGTAAACCGAAAAATATTTTTTGGAAAATAATTACAGACATAGAGAGACTGCTGCCCTGGAGAGAAGAGTCCGGGGTGAGCAGTCTCTTTGTTTTGGAGTTTTTGGATTTTTGAAATATTTCTTGAAATTGTACACTTTTCCCGGTATACTAAAGAAAAGCGTCAGATATCCCATTGGTGTGTGATGCAGCAGGACACAAAAGTAAGATAAAGGAGCTTGAAAAATGAAGAGAATACTACTGAAGTTAAGTGGAGAAGCTCTTGCGGGACCAAAGAAAACCGGCTTTGACGAAGACACGGTGATGGAAGTGGCAAAGCAGGTAAAGGTTCTGGTAGAAGAAGGTATCCAGGTAGGAATCGTTATCGGAGGTGGCAATTTCTGGAGAGGCCGTACCAGCGAGAATATAGACCGTACCAAAGCGGATCAGATCGGGATGCTTGCGACTGTCATGAATTGTATTTATGTTTCAGAGATCTTCCGCACCGCAGGTATGAAGACCAGCGTGCTCACACCTTTTGCGTGCGGTTCTTTTACAAAGCTTTTTTCAAAAGACCGGGCCAACAAATATTTTGAACGGAACATGGTGGTATTTATGGCCGGAGGAACCGGACACCCCTATTTTTCCACAGATACGGCTACGGTGCTCAGAGCCATCGAGATCGAGGCGGATACCATCTTCCTGGCCAAGGCTGTGGACGGCGTATACGACAGCGATCCGAAGCTGAATCCGGATGCAAAGAAATATGAGGAGATCAGCATCCAGGAGGTTATCGACAAGAAGCTGGCGGTGATGGATATGACGGCTTCTATCATGTGTATGGAGAATAAAATGCCTATGCTGGTATTTGGCCTGAACGAAGAGAACAGCATTGTAAATACCGCACACGGCAGATTTACCGGCACGAAGGTTCTGGTATAGGAAAATCCTTTCGGACAAGAAGAGATAGTAACAGGAGGAAAGAATTATGGCAACTGACGAGAGAATCCAAAAATACGAAAATAAGATGCAGAAAACCCTGGACGGTCTGGTAAAAGAATATTCCACGATCCGGGCAGGAAGAGCCAATCCGCATATTTTAGATAAAATCACCGTAGATTATTATGGAAGTCCAACGCCTCTTCAGCAGGTGGCCAATATTATGGTGCCGGAGGCAAGGATGATCCAGATCCAGCCGTGGGAAGCTTCCCTGATCAAAGAGATCCAGAAAGCGATCCTGGCTTCTGATCTGGGCTTAAATCCCAACAATGACGGAAAGGTGATCCGCCTGGTGCTTCCGGAGCTTACCGAGGAAAGAAGAAAGGAACTGGTAAAGGACGTAAAGAAAAAAGGAGAGGCTGCAAAGGTAGCTGTCCGCAATGTCCGCAGAGACGCCAACGATTCCTTTAAAAAGCTGGCAAAACAGGATGTATCCGAAGATGAGATCAAAGAGCTGGAGGATAAGATCCAGAAGTCTACCGATAAATATGTAAAAGAAATCGATAAAGCGGTGGAAGAAAAATCCAAAGAGATCATGACTGTATAAAAAACAGTAGAAGGGGCACATACAAAATGTAGGTATTGTGCCTCTTTTATACGTAGGAGGAGAGAGGTATGGTAGTTCCCAGACATGTGGCGATCATTCTGGATGGAAACGGACGCTGGGCAAAGGCCAAGGGAATGCCCCGGACTTACGGCCATATAAAGGGCTGTGACAATCTGGAGAAGGTCTGCACAGTGGCAAAGGAATTAGGGATCAGATATCTTACGGTCTATGCTTTTTCCACGGAGAACTGGAAACGCTCCAAGGAAGAGGTAGACGGTTTGATGAAGCTGTTCCGGAATTATATGAAAAAATGTATCAAAATTTCCAGGGACAATAAAATGCGGGTACGGGTTATTGGAGATCCAAGGGCTTTTGACCCGGATCTTCAGGATAAGATCCGGGAACTGGAGGAATACTCCAGCCAGTTTGACGAGCTTCACTTCCAGATCGCCCTGAATTATGGAAGCAGAGATGAGATCACAAGAGCAGTCCGTCATATGGCCGAAGATGTGAAAAAGGGCGTTCTGGATCCGGAAGCCATTACAGAGGATACCATCTCCGGATATCTGGATACCAGGGGGCTGCCGGACCCGGATCTGCTGATCCGCACCAGCGGAGAGGAGCGTCTGTCGAATTTTCTTATGTGGCAGCTTGCCTACACGGAATTTTATTTTACAGATGTGGCCTGGCCGGATTTTGATAAGGCGGAATTTATCAGAGCCATTGAAAAATATAACAAACGAGACCGCAGATACGGCGGTGTAAAGGAGGACTAAGATGTTCTGGACAAGGCTTTTCAGCGGTATTATCCTGGTGATCATCGCCGCTGCTTCCATTGCGGCGGGAGGAGCGGTGCTTTTTACAGTATTGCTGGCGGTTTCTATTATTGGAATGAATGAACTCTACCGGGCAATGGGGGTTCATCAAAAAGGCTTCGGCCCTCTGGAGATCGCAGGTTATATCGGCGGAGCAGGATATTATCTTGCCCTGCTATGGAACCGGGGAGAGGAGTTTTCCCTTGTGCTCCTGCTTTTTGCTCTGGTCCTGGTTATGTGCGTCTATGTATTTACTTATCCCAAATATCAGGCGGAACAGGTGATGGCCGCTATGTTCGGGATCCTTTATGTGGCTGTGATGCTGTCCTATATTTACAAGACCAGAAATCTGGAAGGAGGAGTCTGGCTGGTCGTCCTGATCTTCCTGAGCTCCTGGGGCAGCGACACCTGCGCTTACTGTGTGGGGCGCCTTATAGGGAAACACAAGATGGCTCCTGTGCTGAGTCCGAAAAAATCGGTTGAGGGAGCTGTAGGCGGGGTGGCCGGCGCCGCTCTTTTAGGGGCTGTTTATGCAGTGATCATTGCAGGGGTGAACCCGGCTCAGGGGCATACGCCTCTGATGTACGGGCTGATCTGCGCAGTGGGCGCCCTGATCTCTATGGTAGGCGATCTGGCCGCTTCTGCGATCAAGCGGAATAAAGGCATAAAAGATTACGGAACCCTGATCCCCGGCCACGGCGGGATCCTGGACCGGTTCGACAGCGTGATCTTTACAGCGCCGTTCATTTATTTTCTGGCCAATGTGCTGATTTGATTGGAAAAGAGGACAAAATTATGACAAAGATCGCAGTGCTGGGCTCCACCGGTTCCATCGGAACCCAGACTTTGGATATTGTAAGCAAGAATGAAGATCTTCAGGTGGCAGGTCTGGCTGCCGGGAGAAATATTGACCTGCTGGAAAAGCAGATCCGCACCTTCCGTCCCAGACTGGCTGCAGTAGGAGATCCGGCTTTGGCAGAAGTGCTGAAGACAAGGGTAAAGGATACAGACTGCAAAGTAGTGGGCGGAATGGAAGGGCTGATCGAACTGGCTGTGATGGAAGAGGTTCAGATCCTGGTGACGGCTATCGTGGGAATGATCGGTATCCGGCCTACTGTGGAGGCGATCTGCGCCGGGAAGGATATCGCCCTGGCCAATAAAGAAACCCTTGTAACTGCCGGACATATTATTATGCCTCTGGCAGAAGAAAAAGGAGTAAAAATTTATCCGGTAGACAGTGAACACAGCGCCATCTATCAGTGCCTCCGGGGAGAAAGCACCCAAAGTATCCGGAAGCTTTTGATCACAGCGTCCGGAGGACCGTTCCGTGGAAAGAAACGGGAGGATCTGGAACATGTCCGGGTGGAGGATGCTTTAAAGCACCCCAACTGGGCTATGGGACATAAGATCACCATTGATTCCGCCACCCTGGTAAATAAGGGTCTGGAAGTCATGGAGGCAAAATGGCTTTTCGGCGTAGACCTGGATCAGATCCAGGTGGTCGTTCAGCCCCAGAGTGTGATCCATTCCATGGTAGAGTTTGCCGACGGCAGCGTCATGGCCCAGATGGGAAGCCCGGATATGCGTCTCCCCATCCAGTATGCACTGTACCGGGGAGAGAGACGGTTTCTGGATGAGGAAAGACTGGATTTTGCAAAGCTGGGTTCTATTACCTTTGAGGCGCCGGATACGGAGACTTTCCGGGGCCTGCCCCTGGCTGTGAAGGCTTCCAGGGCGGGGGGCTCCATGCCCACGGTTTTTAATGCGGCCAATGAAAAGGCTGTGGCCCTGTTTCTGGAACGAAAAATCGCTTTTCTGGATATTTACCGGATCATTGAGGAAGCTATGGAAAGACATCAGCTGATCCCGGATCCGGGAATAGATGAGATCCTGGATATTGAACAGGAAATTTACAGGTGGATCGAAGGCAGGTGGTAAATTGAGCATCATTATTGCAATCTTGGTATTTTCTGTGATCGTAATTTTCCACGAGCTGGGACATTTTCTCCTGGCAAAGCGGAATGGTATTGCAGTAACAGAATTTTCTCTGGGTATGGGACCAAGGCTTCTTTCTAAAGTGATCGGAGAGACCCGGTATTCTTTAAAGCTGTTTCCTATCGGGGGCTCCTGTATGATGGTGGGAGAGGATGACGATGACGACAGCCAGGGATCTTTTAACCGGGCTTCTGTCTGGGCAAGGATCTCTGTGGTGGCGGCAGGGCCGGTCTTTAATTTTATCCTGGCCTTTGTCTTTGCCATGATCATCACCAGTGTTGTAGGCTACGATCCCTCCTCTGTCCTTCAGGTGGAAGAAGACTCTCCGGCCTACGAGGCGGGACTTCGGGAAGGAGACGTGATCACAGAGTTTCAGGGCAGGCATATCTCCATCGGTAGAGATCTGGATCTGTATATGCTCCTCCACGGACTTAAGGATGATCATGTGACGCTGACCTACCGGCGGGATGGGAAGGAACAGGAGATTTCCTATACCGCAGACAGCCAGACCAGTTATCTGCTGGGCTTTTATTATGTGGCAGAAGGAGAACCGGAGGTTACCCAGGTGGCACTGGACGGCGCTATGATGGAAGCCGGGGTCCAGGCGGGAGATATCATCCGGGAGATCAATGGAGAAAAGATCCGTACCGGACAGGATATGCAGAACTATTTTTCTGCCAATCCCTTAGACGGCTCAGAGATCATCCTGGGCGTGGAGCGGGATGGAGAAGTCCGGCAGCTTTCCGTGACTCCCAAAATGACGAAACAGGTGGATACAGGATTTGTCTATAATCTCTACCGGGAAAAGACAGATTTTCCGGGCGTGATCAGATACAGCGCCGCAGAGGTGCGGTACTGGATCTCCAGCACGGTTGAAAGTCTTGCTATGCTGGTAAAAGGGCAGTTTACCGTCAACGATCTGTCCGGTCCGGTGGGGATCATCCATGTGATCGGGGATTCCTATGAAGAAGCCAAGACAGAAGGATCCGTTATGGTGTGGATGCAGATGCTTTACTGGGCCATCCTTCTCTCTGCCAACCTTGGGGTGATGAATCTTCTTCCCATTCCAGCACTGGATGGGGGAAGACTTGTATTTCTCCTGATCGAAGCCGTGCGGAGAAAGAGGCTGAATCCCAATGTAGAGGGGATGATCCACTTTGCCGGATTTGTTCTTCTAATGATACTGATGGTCCTTGTTATGTTTAATGATATCCGGAGGATCTGAAAGCCCTGTAAAATTTTCAAAGAAAGCCTTTGGAAAAATCTGAAAAATGCGTATCCACGGATTGTTTGCACCTATCCGTGGGTACGCATTTCTCAATAAGCCATTACTTACAGACATAAAAATAAGCAGATAACGGGAATCGAACCCGCCTCTTCAGCTTGGGAAGCTGACGTTCTACCAATGAACTATATCTGCATACGTCTAGTATAGCATTATTTTTGCGAATTTCAAGAATAATTTTAATTTTTCTTTTCCAGCATCTCCCAGAAGAGCCGGGCGGAATTGGGAAGCTGGGACTTTTTCCGGCAGACCAGGGCGATCTGAGAGTATAAATTTTTTTCCTTCAGGATCCGTATTTCTATTTCCTGAGAAGTCTGGGAGGACAGAGATTCCGGCGATCCGGAACCGGGGAGAAGGCCGACGCCCATTCCCAAAGAGGCCAGGGCCAGGGTTGTCTGAGCGTCGTCGTTGCAGCAGAGGAAACGGGGAGAGATCCCTTCTGCCTCGAAGCGCATTTTCAGCATTTCTTCCCAGCGGCGGTAAAGGATGATCGGAGTGTTTTCCAGGTCTTTTACAGTAAGGTCTTTTTCTTTTGGATAAGGAAAAAAAGAAGCATGTCCCACGGCCAGAAAAGGCTCTTTTTTTATGTCTAAAATATCCATTTCGTTTTTTGAAAAAGGAGTCCGGACAAGAGCCAGATCTATCTGGCCGTTCTGAAGCTGATCCAGGAGCTGATAAGTATTGGCGCTGTATATTTCATAACGGATATTGGGATACTTTTCCCAGAAACGGCAGATCCACCCGGGGAAAAGCTGATCCTTTACCGAGGATATAACTCCGATGCGCAGAGTGCCTGCTGCCCCCTCCTGGAAATCGGTCATTTCTGTCACAGCGGCGTCGCACATACCCAGGATCCGGAGGGCGCGATCATAGAAATGGCGTCCAGCCTCTGTCAGACGGAGACGTTTTCCATCCCGGGTAAAAAGAGGGCACTTCAGTTCTTCTTCTAAAAGCTTCAGCTGGGCAGTGAGAGGCGGCTGGGTCATGTTTAAACGTTTTGCCGCTCCTGTCAGAGTACATTCTTCTACAATAGCTGTAAAGTATCGAAGCTGTCGGATATCCATAAAAAACTCCTTATATCTATTTTGTATAATAATAACATAAAATAAATATTTTTCAAATAATAAAAGAAGAGATATACTGAAAAAGAATGAGAAAGGAGGCTATGAAAAAGTGAAATATCTGAAATTTTATCTGAAAGATTATAAGAGAGACAGTATCCTGGCTCCCTTGTTTAAAATGCTGGAAGCCATGTTCGATCTTCTGGTCCCTGTGGTAGTGGCCCATATCATCAACGTAGGTATTGTCCGGCAGGACCGGGGGGATATCCTGAGGTGCTGCGGGCTCCTGGTGCTTATGGCGATCGTAGGCCTGTGCTGCAGCTTTACCGCCCAGTATTTTGCAGCCAGAGCGGCCATCGGAAGCGCCGCCGGACTCCGGCATATGCTTTTTTCCCATATCCAGAGGCTGGGATTTTCGGAGATGGATACCATTGGAACCAGTACGCTGATCACCAGGATGACCAGCGATATTAACCAGGTACAGAACGGCCTGAATCTGTTCCTGCGCCTTTTCCTGAGAAGCCCCTTTATTGTTTTTGGGGCCATGGTCATGGCTTTTACCATCAACGTAAAGATCGCCCTGATTTTTGTGGTGACGATACCGGTGCTTTCTGTGATCATTTTCGGAATCATGGGGATCACATCCCCCTTGTATAAGAAGGTCCAGGGGAAGCTGGACGTGATCACGGGAAACGCCAGGGAAAATCTTTCCGGTGTCCGGGTGATCCGGGCTTTTGGAAAAGAGCAGGAGGAAACCGATCATTTTTCCGGAGCTAATGAAGAACTGGTTAAGGGGCAGCTTTTTGTAGGAAGGCTTTCTGCATTGATGAATCCTCTCACCTATTCTGCAGTGAATATAGGGATCATCGCCATTTTATGGGCAGGCTCCCGTTCCGTGGAATCCGGCGTGCTGATGAGCGGCGATATTGTAGCTCTGGTAAACTATATGAGTCAGATCCTGGTGGAGCTGGTGAAGCTGGCCAATCTGATCGTATCCATAAGCCGGGCCATGGCCAGTCTGGGACGTGTGGAACAGGTGCTGGATACAAAAACTGCCATGGAATTCCCTGAGGATACCCAAAACGGGGAAGATGCAGGGTGCGGAGATGGAGAAGAAGCCGTACGTTTTGAGCAGGTAAGTCTTTCCTATGCCCAGGCAGGGGAAGAAAGTCTCAGCGATATCAGCTTTTCTGTAAAAAAAGGAGAGACCGTGGGTATCATCGGCGGCACCGGAAGCGGCAAGACCAGTCTGGTCCACCTGATCCCGAGATTTTATGACGCCACATCCGGAGAGGTTTCCATACTGGGACGACCGGTTAAAGAATGGGACAAAGAGACACTGCGCCGGAAGGTTGGGATCGTTATGCAGAGAGTCCAGGTATTTTCCGGAACGATCCGTTCCAACCTTCTCATGGGAAATGAAGGGGCTGGAGAAGAGGAAATGTGGCAGGCATTAAGAGCCGCCCAGGCGGAAGAGTTTGTCATGAAAAAATCAGAGGGTCTTGACGAGCCGGTAGAACAGGGAGGAAGAAACCTTTCCGGAGGACAGAAGCAGAGACTGACTATCGCAAGAGCTCTGGTGCGAAAGCCGGAGATCCTGATCCTGGACGACAGCTCCAGCGCCTTGGATTATGCCACAGATGCAGCTCTTAGGAAAGCCCTTAAAGACCTGCCGTCAAATGTAACCGTTTTTCTGGTATCCCAGAGAACCTCCAGTATCCGTCACGCAGATCATATCCTGGTACTGGAAGACGGAAAAGCGGCCGGATGGGGAACTCATGAGGAACTGCTGGAATCCTGCCAGATTTACAGAGAGATATATGAAAGCCAGTATGGGAAAGGAGAAAGCGCCGTATGAAACAGAAGAAAACTTTTTTCAGAGTACTTCGCCATATAAGGCCCTACAGTTTTTTCGTGATCTTAAGTATCCTCTGCGGAGCCGTCAGCGTAGCGGCGCAGCTTCTTGTGCCTATTTTCTGCGGAGATGCTATAGACTATATGCTGGGGATCGGAAGGGTGGATTTTGCCGCTGTGAAAGAATTGATCTTTTCCATTGCTCTGGTAACCGCACTCTCGGCAGCCGCCCAGTGGGTGCTGGCAGCCTGCAATAACCGGGTAACCTTCTGCGTATCCAGAGACCTGAGAAATGAAGCAATGAAAAAGCTCCAGAAGCTTCCACTGTCTTATCTGGACGCCCATCCCTCCGGCGATCTGGTAAGCAGGATCATCGCAGATGTGGATACTTTTGCCGACGGGCTTCTGATGGGATTTACCCAGTTTTTTACAGGACTCCTGACAATTTTAGGAACCTTAGGGATCATGCTTTTCCTGAATCCGGGCATTACAGCTATCGTGGTACTGCTGACGCCTTTGAGTTTGTTTGTAGCAGCCTTTATCGCAAAGAGGACCTACAAATACTTTGGAAAACAGGCCCAGGTAAGGGGAGAGCAGACAGCCCTTATTAATGAAATGGTAGAAGGACAGAAGATCGTCCAGGCATTTGGATATGAAGGAAGGAGCCTGGAAGCATTTGACGAAGTGAATGAAAGACTTCGCAGCGTCAGTGTGAAAGCAGTTTTTTTCTCCAGCCTGACAAACCCAAGTACAAGACTGGTCAATAATATCGTGTACGCAGGGGTTGGCCTGGCCAGCGCTATGATCGCAATCTCCGGAGGGATCACCATCGGAGAATTAAGTATATTTTTAAGCTATGCCAGTCAGTATGCGAAACCCTTTAACGAGATCTCCGGGGTGGTGACAGAAATGCAGAACGCCCTTGCCTGCGCCGCCCGTATCTTTGAACTGATAGATGAGCCGGATGAGAGCCCGGACAGAGAAAATGCTGCAGAATTCCAAAGCCAGGGACAAGTCCGTCTTTCTCATGTTTTTTTCAGCTATGATCCGGACAAACCTCTTATCGAGGATTTAAATCTGGAGGTGAAGCCTGGCCAGCGGGTGGCTATCGTAGGACCCACCGGCTGTGGAAAAACTACCCTGATCAATCTGCTTATGCGGTTTTATGATGTAAGAAAAGGGAGCATCCAGATAGACGGAAAGGATATACGGGATATGACCCGCCATTCTCTCCGGCAGAATTATGGCATGGTACTTCAGGATACCTGGCTGAAAACAGGTACGGTCCGGGAGAACATTGCCTACGGGAAACCGGGGGCATCTATGGAGGAAGTAGTGGAAGCGGCCAAGGCCGCCCATGCCCACAGCTTTATCCGCAGGCTCCCCAAAGGATATGATACCCTTATCGGTGAAAACGGCGGAAATATCAGCCAGGGACAGAAGCAGCTTTTGTGCATTGCCAGGGTCATGCTTTGTCTTCCGCCTATGCTGATCCTGGATGAGGCTACCAGCAATATAGATACCAGGACAGAGGTGCGTATTCAGGAAGCTTTTGCCAAGATGATGAAGGGACGCACCAGCTTCCTGGTTGCCCATCGGCTTTCTACGATCCGTGAGGCAGATGTGATCCTGGTAATGAAGGACGGTCATATCCTGGAAAAAGGAACCCATGAATCCCTGATGGCCAGCCACGGCTTCTATGAAAAACTCTACAACAGCCAGTTCGGAGGATAAATCCGGTTTTTTCAGACCAGCTCGGCGATCCTGGAAACCGCTACAAAGATTTCCTGTATTTCGTACCAGGTAGGATAATCTACCACTCCTGTGGCAGGAAGGTGGAAGACTCTCTGAAACTCCCGGACTGCCTTCTGGGTATCCTCCCCATAGATGCCGTCCACGGTCACCTCAGGCAGCGCAGGATAGGAGTCGGCAATGGCGTTGAGCTGTTCCTGGATCTGCCGGACTTTATTCCCGGAGGAACCGATGTCCAGGGGCGCTCCCGGCCAGGAGGCGGGAATACCGGAGATTTCCTCCGCTGTGTTGATATACATATTATCTCCGTAGAAATTCCGGAGGATCTCAATGGCGGTATAGCCCTGGTCCCCCAGATATTTGGAACCCCACTGGGTCATCCCAGAGGTAACAACATACAAACAAGAAAAAGCCAGCAAAATCAAGGGGTTTCGGCTCCTGGACACAGGTAAAAATAGTATATTTCGGCAGTATCTGTTTTCCGATCATAAATAATCTTCTCCACCACGGACCGGAGAGCTTCGTTCTTCTCCTGATCGGAAAACTGGCTGCTGGAAATGATGTCGTATACATTTCGGATCCGTTCTTTCATAACCCTGTCTATAGAATTATCAGATTCCCTGGGAGCGCTGCAGGCGGCAATCTTTTCTTCCAGATCCTTCCGCTCTTGTAAAAGAAGCTCCTTATTCTCTTTATATTCCTCCATGGTGTCAATGCCATTCATATAAGCGTCCTTGATCCGCTGTTCCTTCATATCCAGCCGCTGGAACTGTTCTTTTATAATACTCAGTTCATTGGTGTTTTCCGGAGCAACAGGAGCCTTTACAGAAAAGGTCAGATGATCGTTTTCAGTGGCAGCCCGGACCCCTTCCAGAACGTAGGGCTCCAGCTTCTTGGAGCTTACAGATGTCTTTGCCTGACACTTTCCTTTAGAGTATCCATAGCAGGTGAAATAGCAGTAGTGATGTCCGTATCTCTTGTCTGTGAGGGATTTTGCTATCATGGTACGGCCGCAGGAAGGGCATTTAACCAGCCCGGAAAGCCAGTGATGGTATGTAGAAGAGGGCCGGGCCCCGGAAGGCCTGTATTCCAATTTAAAACGCTCCTGGGCGGCTTGAAACAGTTCCTTGGATATAATTTCCGGGTGAGCCCCTTCTGTAACAATCCAATCGTTTTTGGCCTTTACCTCTTTGGTCTGATTATCCGTCATGTTCCAGCGGATCATACCGCAGTAGGTAGGGTTCTTCAAAATGTATTCTACGGACCGGCGCTCAAAGTCTTTTCCATGAGAGGTCTTTGCTCCCAGGTCATTAAGCTTTCGGGCGATCTCAAAGATTCCCATGTGGGCATTAACATACTTATCAAAGATGAATTTTATAATCTCTGCTTCTTCCGGTACGATTACCGGAGGTTCCCCTTTCTGGATGATTTTATATCCCAGCGGCGGCCTGGCCTGGTAGCCTCCCTTCATGGCCTTTTCCGACATGCCACGGAAGACTTCGCCGGAGAGACGGATCGAGTAGTATTCGTCCATCCACTCAATGATCCTTTCAATCAGGCTGCCAAAAGGACCGTCAATGAGGGGCTCCGACACGCTGATCACGTCTACGTTACATTTCTTCCGAAGAAGAGATTTGTAGACAATGGACTCTTCCTGATTCCGGGCAAACCGGCTGTACTTCCAGACCAGGATCACGCTGAAGGGAGAGGGTTTGGACTTGGCAGCGGCAATCATTTCCAGGAACTTTGGCCGACGCTCCGCCTTTCGCCCGGAGATCCCCTTCTCCTCATAGATGTAATCTTTGGAAATTACAATGCCATGATCCTTGGCATATTTTAGAAGCAGACGCTTCTGGGCAGCAGGAGAGAGCTCTTCCTGCCGGCCGTGGGTACTGACACGAATATACAATGCTCCTGGGCGGAGCAATTCTTGCTTCGACATTTTTATCACCTCTTCATTGTATGAAAAAAAGAGTATAAAAAACACACCCGATCAGAACAAAAGTTCACGATTGACCGGGTGGCGCTGAAGATGATACAATATTTTTGCGAATGGTGGATCATCTTCGGATATTCACTTGGCGGTCCTGGTGTTGGTAGCACCGGGGCGGTTTTTAAGTTTGACAAATCATAAATCCTTGACTATAATATACTTAACAAGGGAGCCGGAAGGTGAGCGCTATTCACCCGACCCGGCGTAAATACTTATCTATAGAGATAGCCGTCTACTTTTCCAGGAGCTGAAGTGCCCCCCTTTTGTTAGACAAAATAGAAGTCTAATGAAAGGGGGTTTTTTCATGCCAAAATTGAAATA
>CALWSM010000015.1 GCA_944384185.1 uncultured Blautia sp.
GTGCTTTTCGTAGGCTGCGGGATCAGCAAGATCAGCATCGAAGCAGTGGCAAAGAGACTGCTCCCGTATTTTGCGGTTCTGTTCCTGCTTCTGCTGGCAGTAACCTATATACCGGCACTTTCCCTGGGAATTCCTTCTCTTATGGGACTTATATAACATATCTCTGACAGATTACTTCTGAAAGAATAGAGAATAAGCTGCTGTAAATACCGTATCACTGATATGGCGCTTTTACAGCAGCTTATTTTCGTATCTGATCTTATTTTTCCCGCAGTGTCACAGCCTTGGACGCCGCCCGCCGTCTGGCGTCGCTTAATCTGGCATAGTGTTTTTTCGTGGTATTTACGTCTGCGTGGCCCAGAACGTCGGCCACCAGATAAATATCCCCGGTCTCCCGGTAAAGGGCCGTTCCGTAGGTGCTGCGGAGCTTGTGGGGAGTGATGGTCTTGACAGAGACTGCAGAGGCATATTTTTTCACCATTTTTTCTACGGCGTCCACGCTGATCCTTTTTCTCTGGCCGGAGAGGAACAGGGCGTCCTCATGGCCGGAGAGGGGCGTAATGGCGTTCCTGGAAATCTCCAGATAATCCTGCAGAGCCTTTTCCACCTCTTCTCCGAAGTACACGATCATTTCATTTCCTCCTTTCCGGAGGATACGGATCCCGTTATTCTTAAAATCAATGTCCGAGATATTCAGTCCCACCAGCTCCGAAACACGAACGCCTGTTCCCAGTAGGAGAGTGACGATAGCAATATCCCGGTACTTTTGTTTGTTATAGTGATAAAGCTTTACGCCGGTAAGCTGATTTCCGTAATTTTCTATATAGTCCAGAAGACTGGCCACCTCGTCAGGATCCAGCTGGATAATGGCTTTTTCCTTGATTTTAGGCATATCCACAAGTCTTACCGGGTTAGCGCTTAATAACTGCCTTTTACACAGATAATCGTAAAAACTCCGCAGGCAGGACATTTTCCTGGCGATCCCGGTGCGGGAATTGGTTTCCAGCTTGTTGTCCGGAGCCTTATAGGCCTTGAGATATTCCTGAAATTCCTCAAAATCCACAGGCTGGAGGCTGGCAAGGTCCTGAATGGAAATATCCGCCATAGGCCTGGACATTAAAGCAGGATTTGATTCCTGAAGGAACCGGAAGAAAACCCGCAGATCATAAGCATAAGACAGACGGGTCTTGTCTGAGGTTGTAGGTTCCTTGGCACGGAAATAATCCTTGACATAAGGAGGAAGCTCCTGAAGAAATTCCCGTAGCTTAACTGTATTTTCAATTTTTTCCTGTTCCCGATAGGTCATTGGCTTTGCCATAAAATCCCTCCAAAAATCCTTGTTTTGAGAGTAGTTTACCACAGATCCCGGAAAAAAGCTATACTTTTTCGGATAAATCTGTATTTGTCCGCTAAACTAATTCTTCTGAGAAACAGGCTCTTTCCCTTCACGCACTCCCTATATCCGGGAAAACTTACGGAAAAAGCCTGCCTCATATTTTATCCATATGTTTTATTCTGAATTTTATATACGGTCTTTCCTATGCTTAAAAGTGTTTTCGTCTAACAGTATGGTAAATGGCCCCTCGTTGACCAGCGAGACTTTCATCATAGCCCCGAAAACTCCTGTCTGGACTACGGGGACGGTCTCCCGAAGCTTCCGGATCATATACTCATAAAGTTCTTCCGCCATCTGAGGATCCCCGGCGTCTACAAAGCTGGGCCGGTTTCCTTTCCTGCAGTTTGCATACAGAGTAAACTGTGAAACAAGGAGGATCTCTCCATTTACATCTGCCAGGGATAGGTTTGTCTTTCCTTCACTGTCTGCAAAAATACGGAGATTTACCATCTTTTTTATATATTGGTCAGCAGTCTCCCTGGTGTCCTCCCTGCTGATCCCTACCAGCACCAGAAATCCCTTGCCGATCTTTCCCACACATTTTCCTTCCACTTCCACAGAAGCGCTGCTCACCTTCTGGATCACGAATTTCATTTGTCCTGTCCTCTTTTCTTTGTCATGTTATCAGGGCTAGTATACCATAAATAGGGAATAGAAAAAAGATTTCTTTTTTTCTGTTTCTGTGGTATGATTCATAAGGTCTGTTAAAAGATACAATCGGAATATCTTCACGGAAAGGAATAGAAATATATGAAATTACAGAAATTGCTGAGTCTTACCAGAAAGGCGGTTGATGAATTCGGGCTGATCGATCCCGGGGACAAAATTGCCGTAGGGGTTTCCGGGGGAAAAGACAGCCTGACCATGCTCTACGCCCTCCACGGCCTTATGCGCTTCTATCCCAATCCTTTTACCATAGAAGTGATCACGGTGGATCTGGGGCATCCGGGGTTTCAGGCCGATAAGATTGAAAATCTCTGTAAAGAATTACAGGTACCCTTTCATCTGGTAAAGACCGAGATCGGTCCTATTATCTTCCAGGAACGGAAAGAAAGCAATCCCTGCTCTCTCTGCGCCAAAATGCGGAAAGGAGCCCTTAACACCAAAGCCAAAGAAATCGGCTGCAATAAAGTAGCTTACGCCCACCATAAGGACGACGTGGTAGAAACCATGCTGCTTTCTCTGATCTATGAGGGCAGGTTCCATACCTTCTCTCCCAAAACCTATCTGGACCGGATGGATCTCACCGTGATCCGCCCTCTCCTCTTTGTAGATGAGGCAGATGTGATCGGCTTTAAGAATAAATACAATATAGATATTGAAAAAAGCCCCTGTCCGGTAGACGGTTATACCAAAAGGCAATATGCAAAAGAACTGCTCCATGAAATCTCCAGGGAAAACCCCGGAACCAGGGAGAGAATGTTTACCGCTATCCGCAACAGCCATATCAATGGCTGGCAGCCTGTTGAAAAATGATAAACATAAAAAATCCCGCTCCGGAAGAAAATATGCTTCCAGGACGGGATTTTTTATGCTTTTTTACAGCTTCTTTAGCTGTGCCCCATCTTTGACTTCGATGGCTTTCAGGATCATTTCCACGCAGCCCTCGATACCCAGGACGCCGCTGTCAAGGCAGAGATGGTAGCTGTTGGCATCTCCCCATTTTTTGCTGGTGTAATAATTGTAATAGCTGCTCCTCTGCTTGTCTGTTTTCTGGATCCGATCCTTGGCCTGGGCTGGGGAAAGCTCGTATTTTCTGGAAATACGGTCGATCCTTTTATCCAGATCCGCATGGACAAAGATACTGATCGTACCGGGATGCTCCGACAGGGCGTAATCCGCACATCTGCCCACCATAACACAGGATTCCTCGCTGGCGATTTTTTTGATGGCATCAAACTGGGCCAGAAATACTTTATGATTGATAGGCATATCCGTAAAAGCCCCTGAGGAATAGCCGAAGGAATAGGTATCCATTACAAGAGAATACAAAAAACTGTTGGTCGGTTTTTCATCATGATGTTCAAACAATTCCTGACAGATTCCGCTTTCCTTAGCCGCACGATCCAGCAGCTCCTTGTCGTAACACTTCACGCCCAATTTCTCCGCTACCCGGAGTCCGATCTCCCGTCCTCCGCTGCCATATTGACGTGCGATCGTAACTACTGTATTAGCTGCCATATCACCACTCCTCTCCATATGACGTGTTAATACTGAATATATTTCTATTATAATCTATTTTTTTAAAAAAGTATAGAAAATTTTCACATATACTTGATCTATGAAGTTATCCTCTCAGCTTTTCCAATAATTTTTCGAAATATTCCGGCAAAGGGGCTGTAAATTCCATATATTCTCCATTCACCGGATGAAGGAATCCCAGGACCATAGCGTGAAGAGTCTGCCCCTGGAGTGAAGGAAAGGGGCATTTCTTCGGCCCATACAGAGTATCTCCTAAAAGTGGGTGCCCGATGCTGGAAAGATGTACCCGGATCTGATGGGTCCTGCCGGTTTCCAGCTGACACTCAATGTAGGTATAAGTTCCAAATCTTTCCAGGACCTTAAAATGAGTCACAGCCTCTTTTCCCCCGCGGACGTTGACCGCCATCTTTTTTCTTTCCACCGGATGCCGCCCGATAGAACCTTCTACGGTTCCGGTATCTTCCTTCAGATTTCCATGGACAATGGCCCGGTATCTTCTGGTAATGCTGTGTACCTTCAGCTGCTGGGCCAGACTCTGGTGGGCTGTATCCGTCTTGCATACCACCAGAGCTCCTGTAGTATCCATATCAATGCGATGGACGATTCCCGGCCGTAGAACGCCGTTGATCCCGGAAAGCTGGTCTTTGCAGTGATACATCAGGGCGTTTACCAGGGTTCCGCTGTAATGTCCGGCGCTGGGATGCACCACCATTCCTTTCGGTTTGTTTACCACCAGGAGCTGGTCGTCCTCATAGAGAATGTCAAGGGGAATCTTTTCCGGCTGGATATCCGGCTCCTGATTCTCCGGAAGAAGGACTGTGATCTCATCCTCCTCTCCTACCTTCAGACTGGCTTTGGCCGGCTTCCCATTTACGGTAATGTTTCCTTCTTTAAACTGTTTCTGCAAAAAAGAGCGGGAGTAATCCTTCATTACTTCCGCCAGAAATTTGTCGATCCGTTCTCCCGCCCAGGAAGGATCCGATTGTAAACAAAGACGTTTCATTTTTCCCTCTTCCATTTCAAAAATTGAAAATCTTCATCTTTATAATAAAAAAGCACCAGAACCAACAGCAGGAACATGCTGGCAGTCACATAAATATCCGCCACATTGAACACAGGAAAATCGATCAGAGAAAAATAGATAAAGTCCACCACATAGTTGAGGCGCACTCTGTCGATCAGATTTCCGATCCCTCCTGCAGTGATCATAATACACAGGAGCTTCATCAGATTGTACTTTTTATCAGAAGGAAGCCTCCACAAAACATAGCACACACAGATCAGGATAAGACCTGTCAGGATCAGCAAAAAAACTCTCTGATCCTGGAAGATCCCAAAAGCGGCGCCTCTGTTTTCCAGATAATGAAGACAGAGGGCGCCGGGGATCAGGGAAATGTCCTCCTGTCCCTTTAAATGCTCTACAGCCAGATGTTTTGTCCACTGATCAAAAGTCACCAAAACTGCCGTGGAAACCAGAAAAAGAAGAAAGGTCGTCAGCCGTTTTTTTTCTGTATTCATCCTTATCCTACCTCCTGATTTTCCTGTCTGATACTTTCTATAGCCTCCCGTAGCTCCTGGTCTGTTACACTGGTATCAGCAAAGGCCCAGCCTGGTTTTTCCATAAGGATAAATTTGATCTGCCCCTTTTCCATCTTTTTATCCGATTTTGTAGCCTCCAGGATCTTTTCCGCAGAAAGACCTCTTACCTGTAAGGGCAGGCCAAAAGAGGACAGCTGCCTGGCTATCGCCTCATAGTCCTCCCTGGAGATCAGACCTCTTTTCCTGGAAATATAAGCAGAGGCTATACAGCCTACGGCTACGCACTGTCCATGGGCCATTGTAAAGTTCTGCAGCTTTTCCACCGCATGGCCTACAGTATGCCCCATATTCAGCACTGCCCGCTCTCCCTTTTCCGTAGGATCCTTTTCCACTACGGTTTTTTTGATCAGGCAGCTTTGAAAGATCATTTCCCTGCAGGCTTCTTCCTCCCGGTTCAGGATCGCTTCCCGGTTCTCATTCAGCCAATGACTGTATTCCCGGCTGCGGATCAGGCCATGCTTGATCACTTCACCCATACCGCAGGCAAATTCTTTGTCCGGAAGGGATTTCAGGGTAGAAACGTTCATATAGACCAGAAGGGGCTGATGGAAAGCTCCAACCATATTTTTATACTGTTTAAAGTCTACTCCTGTCTTTCCACCGATACTGCTGTCCACCTGTGCCAGAAGAGTGGTGGGAATCTGTATAAAATCGATCCCCCTAAGATAGGTGGCGGCGGCAAAACCGGTCATATCGCCCACAACTCCTCCTCCCAGAGCCGCCAGAAGATCTTTCCGGTCAAAATGTTTCCAGATCAGGAACTCATAGAGTCCCTGGATCTCATCAAGATTTTTATTTTCCTCTCCTGCCGGAAGGATATAAGAATAAATCTCTCTTCCGGTCTTTTCCAGCGCAGCCATTACCTCTTTCAGGTATAAGGGCGCTACATGGCTGTCCGTCACAATACAGATCCTCTTTCCCTGATTGGGCAGGCCGACGGTCTCCCTGGGAAGAGAAAGAAAATCTCTGTAAAAAGAAATGGGGTATGTAAACTCCCCATCTCTTTTTACCAGAAGTCTCTGTTCTGTCATATAGCATTCCTCCCTTTCAGCAATAACGGTACAAAACAACGTGAAATCGATTCTTTTTGGTCTTATTGGTCACGGAGCCGAATTGAAATTTTCCTTTTCCCCGTACAGAGATAATATCTCCCTCCTGGATGGAATAAGCATTGGAAAGAATGCACTTTCCGTTTACAAAAACCCTGCCGCCTTCGATCAGTCCCAGAATACTGCTTCTGGAACTCCCCAGGGCCAGAGCGATCACACTGTCCAGTCTGGGAGAAGCCACAGTACCCGATACCGCTTCTCTCCTGGGAGATGGCAGCGGCTCTTCCTTTAAAAGACGGCTGGCCTGAACGGAAGTATGACGGATCCGTACCAGTTCTTCTGTAAGAAAATCCGCCATAGACTCCTGGCAGAATACATAACCACCTTCCGGATCCAGAAGGATATCTCCTATTTTTCCCCGGTCAATGCCAAGGTTCAGGATCGCTCCCAGATAATCTCTGTGTGTCAGATCCTCACAAAATTTTTTGTTCAAAGGACGGATCTTTACACAGACGATGGGATAATCCTGCTCATAAGAAAGAGCATCAGGGACGAATGCCGACATCTGACGCTCCGCTGATCCATAGCCTCCATAAGTTTCCACCTTAACTCCCGTATCTCGGAAGGAGAGGCTGTGAAGTATATTCTGCTGATTTAAATCAAGAAAATCGGAAAAGGTAAGAATTCCCCGGTAGTAGGCCTTCTTACCCAGTTCCATCATACGTTTTTCAAATAGCTCCTCTTTATCCATGTTTTTTAAAATCCTTCATACATAGAAGCAGAGCCGGCGATATCGTTCAGGATCTCCTGAGAGTCTCCGGTAATATCCACGCCTTCCGGAGTAAGGATAAAGATGTAGGAAGAAACCTTCTTGATATTTCCATCTATGGCGTAGCTGGCCCCTGCCGTAAAGTCAATGATGTGCTGCGCCAGAGTGATATCCAGTCCTTCCAGGTTCAGAATAACCGTACAGTTGTCCAGAAGAGCGTCTACAATCTCTGTAGATTCGTCAAACTGTTTTGGTTTGATCACGCATACTTCGCTGGTAGAGCCGGCGGAAGATCCGGAGGATTTTTTCTTAACACTGTACATAGGCGTTACCTTGCTGAAGGAATTCTGGGATTTCGGCTGTTTCGGGCTTTTAAGAGCTGATGAAGCCTTCTTTTCCTTTCTTTCCTTCTTTTCCTTTTTGCTGTTCTTTACCGGAGGAAGATCATTGTCCAGATCATCGTCAAAATCATCGTCCAGTTTCTTAAAGAATCTCTTCTTCGGTTTTTCATCATCAAAATCATCATCTGCTTCATCTAAGAAATCGTCGTCATCAAAATCATCATAATCATCATTTACTTTCACTGCATCCAGAAATTTATCTAAAAAACTCATCCTTTAATCTCCATTTCCTATTCTATATTGTAATTTCTCTCTCCGAAAATGCCAGTTCCTACCCGAACGTGTGTGGCTCCTTCTTCGATGGCGACTTCATAATCGCCGGTCATGCCCATACTCAGGACATCCATAATAACATTATCAAAGTTTTTCTCTCGGATGTCAACACTTAATTTCCTTAAATTTCTGAAAATATTACGATTTTCTTCAGGATCCTCCACATAGGGTGCAATGGTCATCAAACCTTTTATCTGGATTCCGGGAAGCTTTGCCATTTCTTCCACAAGAGAAGGAGCCTCCTCTACAGAAACGCCGAATTTGCTTTCTTCCCCGGCCACATTGACCTCCACCAGCACCGGCATCACAAGGTCATGCTTTACCGCCTCCTTGCTGATCTCCTGCGCCAGCCGCAGGCTGTCCACAGAATGGATCATACAGGCCTTGTCTATCACATACTTTACTTTATTTCTCTGCAGATGGCCGATCATATGCCAGCGGATATCCTTGGGCAGCGCTTCCTCCTTGGCGGTCAGCTCCTGCACCTTGTTTTCTCCGAAATCTCTTACCCCCAGGGGAAGAAGCTCTTCGATCATAGACGCCGGCTTTGTCTTGCTTACTGCGATAAGAGTCACTTCCTCAGGAGGTCTTCCCGCCCGTTTACAGGCGTTCTTCACTTTTTCTTCTACCCTTCTGTATTGATCACAGACGCTCATATCCTTACTTCCTTTCTCTGTCAGTCTTTCTACTTAGAACCTGAATACAGGATTTCTTCTTCCTCTACGCTGCTTCCGTCCCGGACAATATAATCAAAAGCCCGAAGCCCATAGGAGGTTCCCTGATCTACGATACAATATTCCTCATTCTGATCCAGGATTTCAATCTGCCGGAATACGGAATATCCCTGATTGATATTATAAACTCCCTGGAGATTATCCGTATCGCCCACCGTAAAGGTCTCTCCCGAATCCGGCATGAGCAGTACATCTCCTTCTTTGAGCGTTTCTTTATCTACATAACACAGCCCGCCGGAAGTATCTCCAGTTCCCTCTGTGATCTCTTTTCCATCGGCGTCTACCCGTCTATAGATGGTCACATTTATAAATTCGGAAGACGTTGCATCTCCTTTCCTGACTTCCTTCAGAAAGCCCTGGGTATCTCCGTTGTCCCCAAGGGTAAGGAAATCCAGGGGAACGGTATAGAATTCTTTCTCCACAATGGAGCTTACCGGTATTTTTAATCCGCTCTGGGTGTTGATGACCAGCTCCACTTCCAGGAAACGATCCCCGGCATAGCGGGACATACCGTTCACCAGGTCGATCCTGGCTACCTTCTGGCTTCCGATATTCACGATAGTCAGGGAACCGTTCTGACTTTCTCCGTCTTTTATAAATTTTACCTGGATAGATTCCCTGCCCGCCAGAGCTGCAGCCATGGGATCCGTCAAGGGTACCATCAGCGTCCAGTTTTCACTGGTAACCAGTTTGTATACAGGTTCTCCGGCCTGGACCTCCCCATTTATGATCAGGTTTTCATTTTGATAGGCCATCTGGTTAAAATCTTCCTCTACCAGGCTGTCTGCTGTTTTATTTTCATACCCGTCTTCGGAATACATTATGATTCCGGCTTCAGGCGCTGTATAAACGTCCTGATTTCCCAGAGAGATCACTTTTCTCCAGGAGTCCCCGGATTTTTCATCCTCTGTCCCGGTTTCATCATCACCGGTTTCTGCAGTGCCTTCCAGAACCCCGTCGCTGTCATCCTCTGGAAGATCGGCGTTCTCATCGGAGTCCAGGTCAGCCTGTTCGCTGTCAGCGGTTTCAGACTGTGGAGGTTCCGCCGCCTGGAGGATGGTTCCCCGTATCTGATATTTGTAACTGTAGGTATCATAAAAACGATTGCTGTTATAGGCGTAGGAAAACTGGGAGGCGCTGGAACGTACATTTTCCATCTGTTCCTCAGTAAGAACGGCAGCTGCTGCTTCCTGTTCTTCCTTGGATAGACTGTATACAGATCCGTTTTTGCGGACCTGCATGCCCTCTGTGGCGTAATATTCAATATATCCTGCCTTCTCAGCATTTACCACCTGCTCAGAACGAATGGCCAGAGCGGTACACACCGGATTCTTCGTCAGAGGACCTACGGTTACCTGATATGAGGTAACATGTCCTGAAGTGGCATAAAGTATAACTGTAATGACCATGTATAAAAGCAGAGCTCCAAACATGATCGTAGTAATATTGTAAGTCAGTAATTTTTTAATAGTTTTAAAAAAATTTTTGACAGTTCCTGAAAATTTTCTCCTGCCCGACAATCCAATTCTCCTTTTCTGTTAAAATCATAGATTTCTCTAAGAACTACCCTACATTTTACCATTTTCAGTTAAGAATCACAATAGAATTTTTTTGAATAAAACCCTCCTCCTTGGAAATAATAAGCAATGATAAAGGAGGCAGTGAATATGAACAGTAAATTTTTAGACTATACCGCTCTGACCATAGCGATCATCGGAGCGGTAAACTGGGGGCTTATCGGCTTCTTCCGCTTTAATCTGGTAACCTTTCTGTTCGGAGATATGACCTGGATCTCAAGGATCGTCTACGGCCTTGTGGGAATCTGCGGACTCTATCTTCTCAGCTTATTCGGCAGGATCTCATCTTTTTCGGATAACGGCTGATCCTCTTAGGGCAGTCCCTCTGAAAATCATGTGGACCGCAAAGGAGCCGCCCATAAAAGGGCGGCTCCTGACCGTGTTTTCATATAAAATCCTAAAGGCGGTTTATAGGGAAATCAAAACCTTGCTCTTTGCGCTTTCCGGTAAATCTTCCTCATTTTTGGAAAGACTTACAATAAAGGAAACTTCATATTTATTTCCCATTGCGTCAAGACGTTCCAGAACTTCTCCAAGCTCCTGATCTTCTGCCTTGGAAATCTTCAGAAAGCTGTCCAGAAACATTTTTTCCAGATCATTGTCCTGAGAGATCACACCGGAGATAAATCCTAAAAACTCGCTGCTGTTCTGAATGTCATACTCAGACATGTCAATGAGACGTACCTTATTATTTAATTCGTACATATGTTTTCTGCTCTTATCCAGATAAACAAATGTACCGTTTGCTTCTTTTACTTCTTTATTTACCTTGTCCAGAAGTTCCTTCGTTTTTCCTTTACCTTTTTCGCCTACAATTAACTGAACCATCGCAATTTCCTCCTTAGCCGCACGTAATATGTATTTTTACTAAAAACGTGGTTATCGTTGAAATAATTATAGTGCATATCGTTCAAAAATACAATGGCAAATTCAAAATTTACAGCATTTTTTTATCTGGAGCTGATCGTATCCAGCATCTGCTCCATACGCTCATACAGATTTGTCTGGCTGTCTGTATCCAGAACGATCACGGCATAAGGATTTCCGTAATTGTCCTGCACCAGAAGAGCTGCATAATTCTCTGTATCGGAAGCGCACATCTTTCCGCCCAGTACAGTCACGCCTCCTGGAAGAGAAACTTCTCCTGTAACATAAAGGTTATCGGAACTGAGCCATTGCTGCTTCTGGGTCTGGTCAAACCGGGTATAATTCAGCGTATAGCTGTCGGTCAGGAGAGCATTGGTCAGCTCTGTCTCTTTCAGAAGAGCGTTCAGCAGCAGATAGGTATCGTAGACAGATGTATATTGTCCCTCATCCTGTCTGCCTATTGGATCGGTATAGTTTGTATTGGACATTCCCAGTTCTGCCGCTTTGCGGTTCATCTGCTCCACAAAGGCAGCCTCACTTCCCGATACCGCTCTTGCCAGAGCCATACAGGCGTCTTCCGCTGAAGAAACTGCGACGGCATTTAAAAGCTGTCTGGCTGAGATCGTATTTCCGGCTGACAGTCCGCAGGTCCTGCTAAGACCATAAGGCAAATCTTCCTGCTCAATGGTAACGGCAGTATCCAGATCCAGATTTTCATAAGCCACCAGCAAAGTCATAAGCTGTGTCACCCGTCTCGGAGCTGTCCGTTCATAAATAGCAAGGGAATAGGGAATCTCTCTTTCATGGATCGCAAACAGGCCGGCCATCTCCCCTTCCCGGCCATTCACGCCATCCAGAGGATTGTCCTTTGGGCCTACACACAGGTCCCCGGCAATCCCCTCCATTACGATAGAAGATTCCTGAACAGAGGTTCCCAGGATCCGGTCGCTTCTGGAATAAGGCATCGGCTCGTCTATACGTCCTCCCCTGAGGAAAATGACAAAGACAATAACCCCTGCTGCAAGAAGGGCAGCCAATATGCCGATCAGCAAAAATGTTTTCCTGGCCTTTCGGCTCCATTTATGATGTCTTTTTAATTTATTTATACATTTCACGCCAGTCCATCTCTCCTCTTCCCAAAGAACGGATCATCATCTCCGCAGTGGCCAGATTGGTCGCCAGAGGTATATTATGGGTATCGCACAGATGGAAGATGCGCTTTACATCCGGATCATGTTTCTGAGGCGCCAGAGGTTCCCGGAGATAAATTACCAGATCCATCTCGTTTTGCTCGATCAAAGCGCCAAGCTGCTGTTCTCCTCCCAGATGTCCGGCCAGAAATTTATGGACGGTGAGATTGGAAGCTTCCTCGATCAGCCTTCCGGTAGTCCCGGTGGCATAGAGGGTATTTTTAGACAAGATATTCCGGTAAGCGATACAGAAATTCTGCATCAGCTTTTTCTTGGAATTATGTGCGATTAATCCGATGTTCATGATTCATCTACCTCCCTGTATTTTTTATATCGCTGAAGCCCCACATTCAGCACCAGCCCCATTCCGATATACAGACTGACCATGGAAGTCAGACCATAGCTGACAAAAGGAAGAGGCGTGCCCGTATTGGGCATGATATTTGTAACTACAGCTATATTGATAAAGCTCTGTATTCCCACCAGGGCGCCGATCCCGCAGCAGATCAGTTTCCCGGAAAGATCTTTGGCCCGCAGGCTGATCCGGATACATTCAAAAATAATGAAAAGCAAAAGGAGCAGGATCGCCGTACAGCCGATAAAGCCCAGTTCTTCTCCTGCCACGGAAAAGATAAAGTCCGTCTGGTTTTCCGATACAAAATCACCGTTGTTGGCAGAGGAAACCTCATTGTTGTTCAGTCCCTTTCCTGTAAGTTGGCCGGAGCCGATGGCCATTACCGAGTTTTCCTGTTGAAGCACAGAGTCCGAATATTCGTCCTCCTCTGAATTCAGGAAGGACATGATACGGTTTCTCTGATAATCCGGTATCAGCTTCTGATCCGGCTGCATGACGATGAAAAGAACCACCACAGCAAGGGGAACCGCTACCAGAAGGGCTCCGCCGATGATCTTATAGCTCAGTCCCGCCATATAAATGATCATACAAAACAGTATAACAATTGTGATCGTGTTTTTCAAGTCCGGCTGTCGAAGGATCAGGACCAAAGGGACAGCCAGGAGAAGGGCTGATTTTACAAGTGTCCGCAAAGTATTCAGATCCTCCTCATGTTCTGTAAAGAATCTGGCAAAAAAGAGGATAATGATGATCTTTGACATCTCTGTGGGCTGAAATTGAAATCCTCCGATACTGATCCATCTTGTGGCTCCGTTAACGTCGTTTCCAAATAAGAGGACGGCCAGAAGAAGCACCAGGTTTCCCACATACATCAGCCACGAAAAATTCAGAACCCAGCTAAAGTCCATCAGAGATACGATCATCATCAGAAACAGACCGAGGATCATTCCCATAAGCTGACGGTTCTGAAGCGAAGCGTCTGCGCTTCCTACAAGGAGCACGCCGATAGAAGTCAGCACGACCAGTGCAATTACCAGTCGGAAATCATAGTCACGTAGTTTATATAGTTTAATCATGAAAACACCTTTTTCTTATGGTTCATTCGCATATTTTTTGTTATCTCATCTCCAGAAGGACATTCCCGGGGAGGATTTTTCTATGTCCCTTTGGAGGGGGACCTTTATCAGCAGGGTACTGCGGTCTTTCACATAGCGGATCTCAACCTTTTTCTCCTGCACAGTGAAATATTTATCCACAGCCCGTATCATATCGTTTTTCAGCATGGTCATCATTTGCGGCGTACAGTCCAGCCTCTCGGAAGTAAGGAGAAGCCGGAGCCGGTCCTTTGCGATCAGACCGGATCGTCTGCCGGAAGCTCTCATGGCTCCATACCTCCCTTCTTAGGATCTTCTGAAAATATGAGACAGTCTTTTCATAACCCCGGGTTTCCCCTGGAAATCCATGAGAGGCACTGCTTCGCCGGAAATCCTCCGGCAGATATTTTCAAAAGCCTGTCCGGAAGGAGAACTCTTCCCGCAAAGGGGTTCTCCCTGGTTGGTAGCCACTACCACTGCTTCATCATCAGGGATCGCACCTAAAAGATCGACGGCCAGGATGTCTGTTACATCTTCTACAGACATCATCTCTCCCCGCTTCACCATATCCATGCGCAGACGATTGATGATCAGCTGGATCTTTGGCATCTCATTTGCCTGCAGAAGGCCGATGATCCGGTCTGCGTCCCGGATAGCGGATACTTCCGGAGTGGTCACTACAATAGCGCTGTTTGCCCCGGCAATGGCATTTTTAAATCCCTGCTCGATACCTGCCGGACAATCTAACAGTATATAGTCAAATTCTTCCGCCAGGTCCTGGGTAAGCTTTACCATCTGTTCCGGGGTGATGGCCGTCTTATCTTTGGTCTGGGCCGAAGGGAGAAGATACAGGGTATCGCATTGTTTATCCCGGATCAAAGCCTGCTTCATCCGGCAGCTTCCCTCGATCACATCGATCAGATTATACACAATCCTGTTTTCCAGCCCCAGGACCACATCCAGATTCCTAAGCCCGATGTCAGTATCTACCACCGCCACCTTTTTATTCATCCTGGCAAGGCCAAGTCCCAGATTTGCTGTTACCGTGGTTTTTCCCACTCCGCCCTTTCCCGACGTCACGACAATAATTTCACTCATAATTCTTCCTCCTGATATTTTCCCTCTATGCATCTCAGGTATCTTCCGGAGCCATCCTTTTCATATGATCCGCAGGGCGGCTCCTCTTTAATCTGTCTGTTCGCTGGATAAATTCTCTGTATTTGCAGTACCGGTAACAATGGCCGATTCATCTTTCAAATTGTACATATAGCTGAAAATATCATTTGCAACAGAGATCGCATTGCCGGAAGAATAACCGTTGGTAATGCGGACAGCCATGGCCACTTCCGGATCATCATAAGGCGCAAATCCGATAAAGAGACCGTGGGAGGGCCGGGAATAGTCTTCCTGTGCAGTACCGGTTTTTCCGGCCACAGCAACGTCCAGAGCGCTTAATACGGAGTTTCTTGCTGCTACCCCCCGCATACCCTCTTGGACGGTGGTCCAGGTGCTGTCTGAAACGTCCATATCGCCTTTTACCTCCGGTGAATAATCTTCCAGAACATTTCCGTCTGCATCAGTGACTTTATCAAAAAGGGTCAGATCATAGCTGGTCCCCCGGCTCGCAATAGTTGTTACATATCTGGCAAGCTGAGATGTGGTATAGTTGGCGTCACTCTGTCCGATTGAGGAACGGACCACGTCTACAGTGGCCATCTCAGGCGTTGCTTCCTCCACCTCCAGCCCTGTGTTCTCGTTCAGGCGGAACATCTTTGTATATTTTGTCAGCTTCTCCATACCAAGAGCGTCGGAAAACTGTCCGTTTGCGTCGGTTCCCAGATCATAGGCCACCTGACCGAAGAAATCATTACAGGAATTGGCAATACCGTTGACTACATCCATGTAGCCATGGCCGTAACGGTTGGCGCAGGCCATGATCTCCGTAGAATTGGGAAACTGGAACGCACCGTCGCAGACCACCCCGTAACTGCTGTTTACGATCCCTTCTTCTATGCCGGCTACTGCAGTAACGATCTTAAAGGTAGAACCCGGCGCCCTTCTCTCCTGGGTCGCTTTATTATACATAGGACTGGACAGGTCTTCCTGAAGATGTTCAAAGTAATCAGCGTCCAGATTGTTTGCCAGGCGGTTATTGTCGTATCCGGGATAAGTCACGCAGGCCAGGGTCTCGCCGGTACGGGGATCTGTGATCACTACAGAACCGGAGCAGGGATCCAGGGCAAGCTGTGCCGGAGTGATCTCCAGGCCGCGGATCTTCTGGATCATAAAATCATAGGCACGCAGGGATCCGGATGCCAGCGCATTATAAGTAGCGTCGTCCTGCGCCAGCACTTTCTGGTCATACAGGAGCATACACAGCTGGGTACCGGAGATCATATCCGCCTGGAGCATATATTTATAAATGATCTTAGAGAATCCTTCGTCATCGCTTAAGGATTCGGTAAGGTATTTGGACAGGGCCGCATATACCTCTGATGAGTCCAGATATTCTCCTTCTGCGGAAAATCTGGAAATATCGATCCAGTTTTCTCCTGCAGCATAGGTAAGAAATTCCTTCATACTGATCCTGCGGTCCTGCCAGTCCTGATAAACGGAATCGGAAGTATCAATAGCTCCTTCCGACAGGATACCGGTATCCTGGATCAGGAAATCATCTACAATGTAATCCTGGTATTCCTGCATTTCTTCAGAAAGATTTTCAAAAGCCGCAGGGTTTTCACCAGTCAGCTCAGATGTGATCTGAGAAAACACCTGGGACTGCCGTTGCTGGAACACGCTGTATACGGTCTGTTCCAGGGAAGTAGCGTCTTCCTTGGAAAAATGTCCGATATCCAGCACGCCGTTTCCGATCAATGCATAATAAACGTCATAAATCGGGGTCTTGATGTCAGCCGTATCCATCCCTTCCTCATAGTCAAAGGTTTTTGCATTGATAATATTCTCTACCAGAATGCCTGCAATCTTTTGCTCAAGGACATTGTAAACTGTTTTCTGAAGATCTTTATCAATAGACAGATACACATCCTTTCCCGCCGAAGGCTCTATCCGGGATTCTTCATTGATATCCAGGATCTTTCCCATACGGTCTACCACTACCTCTTCAGAACCGTCTTTGCCCTGAAGCTGGGTCTCCATTACCTGTTCGATACCGGATTTTCCTATAATGTCGTCTGTGGAATAATCATCTCTTTCTGCTTTCAGGGCTTCCAGTTCTTCTGCGGAAGCCTTTCCTGTATAGCCGATCAGATTTGCAAAATATTCAGCTTCATCATAAATCCGTATGGAATCTTCTGCAATGTCTATACCCTGAAGGCTGTCTTTAAGCTCCATGACCTTTGCTACGGTTTCTTCACTGACATTGGTCGCAATGGTTGCCGGAATATATTTCTGGTAACTGTTTGTAGAAAGGATATAGCGGATCTTCGCCAGCTCCAGGATTTCCTCCGGGCTGAAGCTTTCCGGAAGTCCATACTCCGAAAGCTCCTGTGAAGTATATGGCTTCTGGTTATTCACCAGGCCGAATCTTTTCTCGCTGCACATATAGTCCATCAGCTCCCCGGCAGTAGCGTTGATCTCCTCATCTTTCAGATTGTCGATCTCGGCTTCGCCGTATACGTCCGCTTTAAATCGGTTCAAAGTGAATCCGCTGGCTGTATATTCATATTCTCCTTTATCATTAAGTGCAATGTAAAAGGTAATATCAGTACTTTCTCCGTGTTCCTGAAGGATCTTGAGAACCTCATAAGCCACATGGTTCAGAGTAAGGTTCTGCTCTCTTGTGCTTCCATAAGTGCCGTTATCCTCCAGAGTTATAGAATAAGAAAGCTGATTATAAGCAAGGAGCTGTCCGTTTCTGTCCCGGATGTTTCCCCTTGTGCTCTTGATGGTCCTTTCTCTGGTAATGCTCAGATTGAAATTATCCGCATATTCCTGTCCGTGGATGATCTGAAGGGAAAACAGTCTCTGCAGGAGTATGAAAAAAAGCCCGCTAAAAAAAAGGATCAGTACTGTTGTTCTTCTAAGCCCTATTCGTTTAATGATTTTTTTTATTTTCTTAACCAAAAAGAATCTCTCTCTTTCATTTCCAGTTCTGTAAGTTTTTTGTTCAGGATAAAAAGCAGCTTATACAATACTACAGTGATCAGCACTGTATAGATTGCCTCCGGAATGATGATCCTGCGAATATAAAAAAGAATATCTGTCCTGCCTCGGAGAAGAAACTGGAATCCATAGACAGCCAGACCGTAAAGGAGGTCTCCGGCCGCCACTAAAAACATGGGTACCCGGATCTCCTCTTCGTAAAAGATCTTGGTGCAGCATCCGGCTCCATAACCGATGCACAGATAGATCAGCGCATAAAATCCCAGAAGATTTCCGTAAAACATATCTTTCAGGATCCCGCACAGGAATCCTGTCCAGATACCGGTGATCTTTCCCTGCATAAACCCAAAAGATACGGTAGCGATCAGCAGGAGATTCGGCACAATGGAACCGATGGCCAATGCCTGGAAAACCGTGGTCTGCAAGACAAAACAGGCGAGGATCACCAGGATATAGACCAGTTTTTTTCTAATCCTCATTTATGAATCCCCCTTCTGCTGCTTCAGCTCCTTGATCACCAGCACTTCCCGGATATGCTCAAAATCCACTACCGGCGTAAGCGTACCGGTTTTTGTCAGGTTATTGGGGTCTTCCTGGATATCGCTGACATAACCGATCAGGATCCCGGGGAGAAATTTCTCACTCACATCTGAAGTCAGGATCTTTTCTCCTTCCTGGATCCGGTCTTCATTATCCTTCAGATGGATAAACTGAAGTTTTCCTTCATTGATCAGACGCAGATCTCCAGCGACGATGCACCGGTCTGATGTACTCATAGTCATAGCGCTGACATTGCTGGAATCGTCAATGATCGACCGGACAGTAGCCCAGCTTTTTCCAGCTTCCGTAACGATCCCCACCAGTCCGCCTTCTGTGATCACATTGCAGTCCACCTGTACGCCGTCATCGGTTCCCCGGTTTATGGTAAAGGTTGAAAACCAGTTTTCATCATCCATGGCAATAACCTGAGCCGCTACCTTCTCATATTCACTGTACTGCTGATCCAGATCGTAGAGCTCTTCCAGCCGTTCCAGTTCATCCAGATCCTGTGTGAGCTGACTGTTCTGGGCGGTAAGCTCATCTACTTTATCCTGGAGCTGCCGGTTTTCCTCCACCAGCTCCTGTTTACTCTGGAGACCTGCGGTTGCGCCGTCCAGAACGGTACCGATACGGTTGATCCCTTTCTGGAAAGGAATAACGGCATAGCCTGCAATATTTTTTGCAGGCCCTGCCGGCAGGTTCACTGTAGCTGCCAGAGCCATAAGGCTCAGGCAGACCAGGATCATAATGATCAGAACATGTTTGCTTTTCATCACCCGGTTAAATTTTTTCTTCATTCTCTCAAAACCTCAGCTTTTCCTTGTTATCTCACCCATTTTTGCAGAGTACGGTTTTCCATGATCTCTTTGAGACCCTGTATAGTACAAAATTCATAATAGTCTGACAGCCGTATTTTTTTTCCGGTCTCCTGCCTTAAGAACCATTCCATGCCAGGTATCCGGCTGGTGCCTCCGGCCACAAAAATCCCCTGATCCTCAATGCTGCTGCGTATCTGAGGAGGGATCCTTTCAAGAAAGAACAGGATTTCATCACAGATACTCCGGATAGGCCTTCGGATGGTTTCATAGATCAGATCAGAAGTGACTGCCTGTTCTCTGGGAAGGCCGCTGAGGCTGTCTATCCCTGTCACTTTTCTGGCTTCCATAGGGTCTTCTTTCAGATAAGCAAGAGAAAATTTCAGCCGGCGGGCTGTACGGTTTCCAATATAAAGATTATAGTGTCTCCGCACTTCATTGACGATCCCATCATTGAGTTGTTTTCCTCCGGTCTCCAGAAGCTTGCTCACTATAACTTTTCCCCGCTCGATAACGGAAATTTCTGTGCTCTGGGCTCCGATATTGACGATCATGGTGCCTTTTGTGTTAAGGATGGGTATCCCCAGCGCCACCGCATCGGCGATGGACTTATCTACCATATAAACTTTATTTTTTCTGTTGGAATTTCCAATGGTACAGTAGGCTCTCTTATCGATCTCGGACAGATCCGAAGGAATGGCAAGATAGAGGCTGCATCCCAGCAGTGCCTGTGCGTCTGCCTTTTCCAGCAAAGCCTGTAAGATCATTTCTGTATGATGGATATCTGCGATCTTTCCTCCATGAACTGGAGCGATCACAGACACATTAGAAGGATTTTTTTCAAAAATCTCGTATGCATCGCTTCCCACAGCCAGAACCCGGTTCCTGTTGCGGACTGCTATCATGTTTTTTTCCGTTATTATCGTATCCTGGCTCTGCGAGTATATTTTTATCAGACTGCTTCCCAGGTCTACACCAAACGCTTTATGCAACGGCATCTTCATGCTCCCCTTTATCATTCATTAAAAAATCCCCTTTTGGCGAAAACTCAGGAACCGGCGGTCTCCAATGATAATATGATCGATCAAAGGGATCCCCAGGATTTCTCCTGCCCGTCCTACTCTCTGGGTAAAATCCAGATCCGCCCGGCTGGGAGCCGGATCTCCGCTTGGATGATTATGTACCAGCAGGATCCCTACCGCATGATAGGAAACTGCGGTCAGAAAGATTTCTCTTGGATTTGCCAGAGAACTGTTCACGGTTCCTTTAAACAGCATTTCTTCTCCAAGAAGATGGTTCTTCGTATCCAGCATCATACAGATCAGCATCTCCTGTTCTTCATGGCGGAGCTGTTCCATATAATATTCTGCAATGGTTTCCGGCTGGTTAAAAGAAAGTCCTTTTCTGGCTGTGGCTGTGGCGATCCTTTTCGATAGCTCTCCCAAACATTTGACCTGTACGGCCTTTACCTTCCCAACGCCTTTTACAGACTGAAGCTGGGCCAGACTTAACTGGTACAGTCCCAGCAGCCCATCCCTGTCTCTGGAAAGATTTAAGATCTCGTCCGCCATATCCACAGAGGGACACCCCTTTGTGCCTGTTCGCAGGAGCACGGCCAGTAATTCGGCGTCGCTTAAAGCCCCAGGACCTAAACGCAGACATTTTTCATAAGGTCTGTCCTCTTCTGCCATATCCATTATCTTCTTCATTTTTCTTGCTGCGATACTCTCTTCGGTATATCGTTTACGCAGGTTCATTGTAGCACAGTTTGAAAATGATGTATATGCCTTAAAATAAATTTATGATTTTTTTCACAATTGCCTCGGCAACTTTCAGGCCGTCCATAGCCGCAGAAGTGATCCCACCTGCATAACCGGCGCCTTCTCCGCATGGATAAAGTCCGGCGATATTGCACTGAAAATCTTCGCCCCGCACGATCCTGACCGGCGAGGAAGTACGGCTCTCCACTCCTGTCAGGACCATGTCTTCTCTGTCAAATCCGGGGATGATCCCGCCGAAAGCCTGGATCCCTTCTATCAGTGTTTCACTGATCTGCTCCGGAAAAAGGTTTCTCAGATTGGAAAAATTCCATTCACCCTTGATGCAGGGCCTTACCTGTCCCAGGGCTTTTGACTGCCGGTCTCTGCAAAAATCTCCGTATAGCTGAAGAGGGATCTTTCCTTTTCCTGATTCATAGGCCTTTTCCTCCAGGCGCCTCTGAAATTCTACGCCTGCCAGAGGCCCCTCTCCCGGAAAATCCTCCGGCGTCACTGTGACGATCAGGGCGCTGTTGGCATTCCGGCTGTCTCTGTCATGATAGCTCATACCGTTTATTGCCAGTCTGCCCGGTTCAGAGGAAGCATTGACCACATATCCTCCGGGACACATGCAAAAGCTGTAGACGCCTCTTCCGTTCCTGCCCCGGTGAGTCAGCTTATATGAGGCGGCTCCCAGGCTCTCCGGATCTTCCTTTCCGTACTGATACTGGTTGATCATGGCCTGGGGATGCTCAGCCCGAAGCCCTACTGCGAAAGCCTTCGGCTCCATATGGATCTTCTTCTCTTCCAGCAGGGCAAACATATCCCTGGAGCTGTGACCTACCGCCAGGATCACAAAGGGTGAAAGGATCTTTTCCTGTCCATTGACCACAACGCCGCAGACTTTCCCCTCCTCGATCAGGAGATCGGTCGCCTTGCTGCGGAAACGGACTTCTCCATGATGCTCCTCAATATATTCCCGGATATTCTTTACGATCTCTACGAGCTTATCTGTTCCAAGATGGGGCTTCTGGAGGTAAAGGATCTCTTCCGGCGCTCCCGCACGGACAAAAATATCCAGCACCTCTGTATTTCTTCCCTGACTGTCTTTTACCAGGGTATTCAGCTTCCCGTCAGAGAAGGTGCCGGCGCCTCCCTCTCCGAACTGAACGTTGCTTTCCGTATCCAGCTCTCCTGTTTTCCAGAACCTCTCTACTTTTTCCATGCGCCGGTCTGCGTCATCGCCCCTCTCCAGAACAATGGGCCTTAGTCCGGCCCGGACCAGATAATAGGCGCAGAAAAGTCCCGCCGGACCGCTTCCTATGACCACCGGGCGGCAGGTCTCCAGATCTTTTTCTGTAATCCTCTCCGGAATGTGGAGATAAGAAAATTTCTTTCTTTTAGTTAACATAATATTTTTATTGTTAACTTTTTTCAAAACTCTGGTTTCATTTTTTACAGAAGCATCTATTGTGTATACAAAATACAGCTCTGGTTTCTTTCTGGCGTCCAGAGACTGTTTTCGGATTCTCCAGGACTGAAGCTCCTGAGGTGAGATTTTCAAGGTCTTTACTATTTTTTTCTCCAGATCTTCTCCGGTATGGGAAACCGGCAATTTTACCTGCTGCAAAGTCAGCATGAAAGCTCCTCCTCTCCGTTCTGAACCCTGTCTTGGGCTGCGCTTTTTCCCGCCAGGGCGCCTGTGCTCCAGGCCCACTGGAGATTATACCCTCCGCAGATACCGTCTGTGTCCAGGATCTCTCCGGCCAGATACAGGCCAGGCGCCTTTCTGGATTCCATAGTTTTGGGATCGATTTCCTCCAAAGGCACTCCTCCGGAACATACCTGCGCCTGATCAAAGGACTTGCTTCCGACGATCTCTACAGGAAATTCTTTTATCTTATAAGCCAGGCCGGAAATATCCGGCTTCCCCATAGTCAGCACTTCCGCCAGTTTCTGAGGCAGCAGGCCGATGAGGAGCTGCTTTACGGATTTGTAAGGGCACTGTTCCTGTCTGGATTTCAGGAAGCTCTCCAGTCCTCTCCGGTCAAAGTCCGGAAGGAAATCCAGAAGAAGGGTAACCTGCACCCCTTCCTCGATCAGCCGTACAGCTCTGCCGCTGACCTGGAACACCGGGATCCCGGAAACTCCGTAATCTGTCAGCTGGATCTCTCCCTGGGCCTGGTCAAAGATCTGTCCCTCTGCCATAAGAGAAACTCTTCCCTCTGTCCGCACGCCTGCCCATTTGGAAAACCAGTTTCCCCGGCCTTTCAGCGGGACCAGGGCAGGGAGAGGGGGTATGAGCTTATGCCCCATAGCCGCTGCCAGTTCATAGCCGCTGCCGTCCGCCCCCTGTATGGAAGAAGCCCGGGAGCCGGCTGCCAGGATCACCTTATCCGCCGGATAGTTCCAGGTTTCTGTAACCACCTGGAATCCCTTTTCTTCTTTCCGGATCTCTTTGACATGTTCCCTGCATTTGATCTTGACCTTCCGGTATCTGGCCTCCATCTCCAGCAGCTCCTGGACACTGGAAGCCTGCATACTGGCAGGATAGAGATAGCCCTCTCTGTTTATCGTATAAACGCCGATCTGAGAGAAAAACCGGATAGTATCCTGAAGGGAAAAGCCCTGGAGGATCTCCCAGGGCAGAGTTCCCGACAAGCTGTGATAGCAGGAAGGCTCCTGGCGGATATTGGTCAGATTGCATCTCCCGTTTCCTGTTGCCAGGAGCTTTCTCCCTGTTTTTTCATTATGTTCCAGAAGGGTTACTTCTCCTCCTTCTCTTGCCGCCATAACAGCGGCCGTCAGTCCGGAAGCGCCGCCTCCGATAATACAGATTTTTCTTTTTTCCATATAAACTCCTGTTCTCTTGCCGCCCCGGGCCTGCAGGTCATGCTTCCGGGAGAGTCACCAGTTTTTTATCCAACAATTTCTGCAGCGACATAAGGATTCCCAGCTTGGCGTGATACCAGGTCAGCCCTCCCTGGAAATATACTGTATAAGGCGGTTTGATGGGGCCGTCTGCAGACAGCTCGATAGAGGATCCGGAGACAAAAGCTCCCGCCGCCATGATCACGTCGCTGTCATAGCCGGGCATGGCCCAGGGCTCCGGCTCCACATAGCTGTCCACAGGAGCCGCCGCCTGGATCCCCTTACAGAATTCAATGACGCCCTCCGGGGTACCGAAGGTCACCGCCTGGATAATATCGTGACGGTCTTCTTTGCCATCCGGCGTCACGGAGAATCCCAGCCGTTCATAAATATTCGCTGCAAAAACAGCTCCTTTCAAAGCTCCGGCGGTTACGGAAGGCGCCAGGAAAAATCCCTGGAAAAAGGCGGAATTCACCCCTAAAGTAGCTCCCACTTCTTTCCCGAGGCCGGGACAGGTGAGACGGTAGGCGGCGTTCTCCACATATTCTTCTTTTCCGGCAATATAGCCGCCGATAGGAGCCAGGCCGCCTCCCGGATTCTTGATCAGGGATCCCACTACCAGATCCGCTCCTACGTCGCTGGGCTCCAGCCTTTCCACAAATTCTCCGTAGCAGTTGTCTACCATACAGATCACGTCCGGTTTGATCCCCTTAATAAAAGAGATCAGCTCCCCGATCTGCGCTACAGAAAAAGTAGGCCGGGTGAGATAGCCCTTGGATCTCTGGATCTCCACCAGCCTTGTTTTCTCATTAATGGCTGCCCGGATCCCATCATAGTCAAAGGTTCCGTCCTCTAAAAGCTCCACCTGGCGGTAAGTGACTCCGTATTCTGCCAGAGAGCCTTTGGAAGGCCGGATACCGATCACTTCTTCCAAAGTATCATAGGGCTTTCCTACCGGAGAGAGCAGCTCGTCCCCGGGACGGAGATTTCCTGCCAGAGCCACTGCCAGAGCATGGGTGCCGCAGGCCAGAAGGGGCCGCACAAGAGCAGCCTCTGTGTGAAAGGTGTCTGCGTATACCGCTTCCAGCGTATCTCTTCCCAGATCATTATAGCCATATCCGGTAGAGGAATACAGACAGGCCTCGCTGACTTTATTTTTCTGCATGGCATGGAGTACCTTCAGCTGATTGTACTCTGCATTTCTGTCAATCTCCTCAAAGCGGCTTTTCAGTTCTTCCTCGATTTTATTTCCATAGGCCAGTACCTGGGGACTGATCCCCAGTTCCCGGTACATTGTTTCCATATCGCTCATTTACAGGATTCCCCTTTTCTTACAGTTTTCCAATATATATTCTAAAATTTTCTTATCGTCGTATTCAAAATCCGGCTTGTTTACCCAGATCACGTCTTTTTCCCTGCGGAACCAGGTAAGCTGCCGCTTGGCAAAATGCCGGGTATCTCTTTTCAGGACATAGACCGCTTCTTCCAGGGTACATTCCCCTTCCAGGTAAGCCAGGATCTCCTTATATCCCAGTCCCTGCATGGAGACCATATCCCTGGTATAGCCCATCCGGGCCAGACGGCGGACCTCCTCCACAAGACCTTTCTCCAGCATCTGGTCCACCCGGCGGTCGATCCTCTCATAGAGCCTGTCCCGGCGGTCATTTAAGACAAAATACGCAGTATTATAGGGAGAAAGCCGTTCTCCCTCCCTTTCGTTGTGAAGAGAGATCTTCTCTCCTGTCAGTTCATAGTATTCCAGCGCCCGGATCACACGCTTTATATTGTTGGGATGGATCTTCCTGGCGGATTCCGGATCCTTCTGTGCTAGAAGCTGATGAAGGTGCTCTCCCCCCTTTTCTGCGGCCAGCTTTTCCAGCTCCTCCCTTACGGAAGATTTTTCCGTATCCTGGGAAAAATCAATATCTTTCACCACCGCCTGGATATAAAACCCGGTTCCCCCTGTAAGGATAGGGATCTTTCCTCTGGAATAGATCTTTTCTATAGCTTCCTTAGCCATTTCCTGGAAACGGACCACATGAAATTCTTCACCGGGTTCCAGAACATCAATAAGATAGTGGGGAACCCCCTCCATCTCTTCCTCTGTGATCTTGGCGGAGCCGATATCCATGTGTTTATATACCTGCATGGAATCCGCAGAGACGATCTCTCCCTTTGCGGCTTTTGCCAGGGCAATGGAAAGGCTGGTCTTTCCCACCGCAGTAGGGCCGGTCAATACGATCAAAGGCTTTTTCAAAAAAATCACCTACACAATCCTCTTAAATTTCTTTTCCAGCTCGTATTTGGTCATGGATATGATCGTAGGTCTTCCGTGGGGACAGTGATAAGGATTCTCCAGTCCCAGCAGCTCGTCGATCAGCTGGTCTGCTTCTTCAAAGGAAAGGGTATTGTTTCCCTTTACCGCCGCCTTGCAGGCTGCTGTGGCGATCCTTCCTGCGATGATATCCAAAGGCTGCCTGGAATTTTCATTTTCCAGGCTGTCCAGGATCTCCACAAAAAGATCCTGGACAGAGATCCCGTATATATTTGCAGGAACTCCGTGTATGCTGTACTCCCGGCCTCCGAATCCGGAGATCTCAAATCCAAATCTTTTAAACACCTCCATATGGGTCTTTAAAAGCATATCCTCCTGAAGGTTCAGGGAGATCACCTGGGGAGGCGATACCATCTGGGTAGTCACTTCCCTGGCTTCAAATTCTTTCATAAAACGTTCATAGAGAACTTTTTCATGGGCGGCGTGCTGGTCGATAATATAGAATTTATTATCATATTCCACCAGCCAGTAAGTCTCAAAAAGCTGCCCGATGATCCGGTGGCGTGCCCTGGCCTTCTTTGACAGCAGACGGCCGTCAAAAAGCTCCATCTGCTGAGGCTGGCAAAGAGTTTCCTCGGATCCCTTCTCTTCTTTTTCCGGAGAAGCAGCCGGGGCGTTTTCTTTGGCAGATATCTCCGGCTCTTCCCTCCGACCAGGCTCTTCTTCCTTTCTCAAAGAGGCGGGTTCGGAACCGGAAGGATAGGCAGAAGCCAGACGGAGCCCCACCGGGGATCCGGTTTCTTCTTTTTTCCCCTGCGCCTATCTCCCATATGCAGGTTTTTCCTCCTGTATCTGTTTTGGGAGGGTCCGGGGCCCATCCTCTGCAGTTTTGCGAAAGCCGGTCTCGAAAGGCTCCGGGGCCGGAATCTGCGCCTGTTTTTTCTTCTCTTCCTTTTGTTCCTCCCTTTTTTCTTTCCGGCTTTCCAGTTCCACCTGGGGGATCATCTCTCTGCCGGAAAGCGCCAGGGTGATCATATCATAGGTAGCGTTATATACCGCCCCCTGATTCTGGAACCGGACCTCCATCTTCGTAGGATGGACGTTCACATCGACCTCGTCCCCGGAAATGGTATACTGGAGGCATACAAAGGGATACTTGTGCTGCATCATATAGGGCTTATAGGCTTCCTCAATGGCTTTCATCAGGATCTTGCTTTTTACATACCGTCCGTTGATATAATAATTTTCAAAATTCCGGTTTCCCCTGGAGACCACCGGCTTTCCGATAAAGCCCCGGATCAGGATGCCCGGCTGTTCATACTCTACTTCCAGCAGTTCCCGGGTAATATCCCTGCCGTAGATCCCGTAGATCACGTCTTTCAGATTGGCGTTGCCGGAGCTGTGGAGGCGCATCTGTCCGTTTACCATGTACTTAAAAGAAATGTCCTGGTGGGACAGAGCCAGCTGCTCCATATAGGCGCTGACATACCCGGCTTCTGTCATGGCGGTCTTTAAAAATTTTGCCCTGGCAGGGGTGTTAAAAAACAGGTTCCGCACCAGCATGGTGGTGCCGTTGGGAGCTCCGATCTCCTCCAGTTCCTTCTCCCGTCCTCCCTGGATCACATAGCGGACGCCGGTCATCTCCTCCTGGGTCTTGGTGATCACTTCCATCTGGGATACCGCAGAAATACTGGACAGAGCCTCCCCCCGGAATCCCAGAGAGGAAATCTGCAGCAGATCCTCCACCTTCTGGATCTTACTGGTGGCGTGGCGGAGAAAAGCCAGCCGGACCTGCTCCTT
>CALWSM010000016.1 GCA_944384185.1 uncultured Blautia sp.
GTAGTTTACCGATGGGGATTTTCCAATAGAGGCGTACTCTTTGGCCCTTACTGTGTGATCTACGGTTTTGGTGCGCTGATCCTCCTTTTCTCTCTGGGATGGCTGATGAAGAGAAAGATCCGGGTGGGAAAGCTGAATATCACGCCGGTTCTGGTTTTTCTTGGAATCGTACTGATCACTACGGTGGTAGAACTGGCGGCCAGCTATATCATGGAAGCTACAAGAGGAGCGTGGATGTGGGATTATACCAGATTTGCTTTTAACTTCCAGGGGAGGGTTGCTTTAAATCCAAGCATACGTTTTGGAATCGGAGGAATGGTTTTTCTCTATATCCTCCAGCCTCTTTTTGAGAGAGGAGTCCGGAAAATGCCTCAGAGAGCTATGCAGATAGTTTTTCTGATCCTGGCTGTTCTGCTGTGCGCAGATGTGATCTGTCTGTTTGTCAGATAAGAGTCATTTGCAACACGATCAACGCATAGGACGACAGGCATATTTGCAAAAAAGTCTTGCGGCACTGGAAAAAATCCTGTATAATACATATTCGTCTGAACTACAGACATCAGTTACTTCCAGATATGGAATTGACAGTTCGAGACCATCCTGTCATTAAACAAAACTAGGGACAACATGAAGAATGTAACGTTGTTGACACGGAACTGTCACATTTAAGAGATTACGGTATGAATATTCTCAACTTTGACTCATGCCATAATCACTTACAGTGAGACGGTTCCGTTTTTCTGTTTGGAGGTAAACGAATATGGATAATCTTGCAAAAATGAGCCGGGTGCAGAAGATGACCTTTTCTGCAATGGTAATGGCAATGTACATTGTTATTCTCTATTTTACCCAAAGCTTTTCTTTCGGGGCGTATCAGATCCGTATCGCCACGGCCCTGTACGCTCTTGCCTATCTGTTTCCGTTCCTGGTTTTACCCCTTGGTCTCGCCAATTTTATATCAAATATGTTATTCGGAGGGTTCGGCATGGTGGATATGCTGGGCGGCGGTATCGTCGGTGTGATAACAGCGGCCTGTATCGTGCTGATCCGCAGAAAAAACTGGAATAAGGCGCTGATCGCTTTGCCGATCCTTCTGGCGCCCGGACTGGGAGTGGCTGTCTATCTGTCTTATTTCCTTTCCATGCCCTATCCGCTGATGGCGGCAAATCTCTGTATAGGACAGCTGATTCCGTCTGTTGCGGGAGTCGTTCTTGTGAAAACTCTGGAAAAGGTAATCTATCCGGGAAGAACAGCAGGGATCACAGGAAATCAAAGCACAGAACACTGACGATCCGGCCGGGGAGCATTCTCCGGCCGGAAAAATTATGAACGGTTACGGATTTAAGGAGTGAATGAAAATGAGTGGAAGAACAGAAAAAGAACTGGAGGGGGTATCTCTTCTTGGAAACAAGAAAGTATCTTATCCATCAGACTATGCCCCGGAGGTACTGGAAACTTTTCCAAACAAGCATCCGGACAATGATTATTTTGTGAAATTTAACTGCCCGGAGTTTACCAGTCTCTGCCCCATGACAGGACAGCCGGACTTTGCCACCATTTATATCTCTTATGTACCCGGTGAGCGGATGGTAGAGAGCAAATCTCTGAAGCTGTACCTTTTCAGTTTCAGGAATCATGGAGATTTTCATGAGGACTGTGTCAATATTATCATGAAGGACCTGATCCGGCTGCTGGATCCCAAATATATCGAGGTATGGGGGAAATTTACCCCCAGAGGAGGTATTTCCATTGATCCTTACTGCAACTACGGAAAAAAAGGAACTGTCTGGGAAAAAGCAGCTTTTGAACGGCTGACCCGTCACGATCTGTACCCGGAAAAAGTAGATAACCGATAGGAGACGGGAAATGGTATAAAGGAACCGGTTTCGGGGGAATAATCTTAAATATAGAATGTTTTCGGAAAATTTACAAAAACATGATTTTTTTCTTTACAGTAAAGCTTTAAAATGATAGACATGAGAGAGTATTTTGAAAAACAATGAGAAGGTAAAGAACTAAGAAATAGGAGTGGAAAGCTGTGGTTTACTGTATTGAACCTAAGGGGGAATTCCGAAAAATCCTGATGTATACCCTGGAATCCTGCGGCTATACATCCGAGGCGATCCCGTCAGGGAAAGAACTGCTGGAAGTTTTAAAACAGCACCGTCCGGAGCTGATCCTTCTGGACTATGATCTGCCGGGGGAAAAGGGACTGGATATCCTGGATGAACTGAGGGATTCTTTTGAATATGTACAGATCCCTGTGATCATGGTTTCCGATACAAACGAAGGATCCAGAAAAGCCCGGTGCTTTGACCATGGGGCGGATGACTATCTGTCCAGAACCATGGGCAAGGTAGAAATGACAGCCCGGATCCGGGCTGTTCTCCGCCGGGCCCAGAGATATCGGCAGGCAGACAGCGCTGCCGGGATGTATTGAAATAAGGACTTTTGCGGGATCGGCTTATCCCCCAGCAAAAAAAGAACCGCCTCAGCAGTGAGACAGTTCTTTTTTGCTTTCAGGAGTCAGGATCAACCCATGTATTTTTTCAAAGCAGCTCTTACGGCGCCGGGGCCGGCGATCTCTTCTTTGAACATTTCCTCAACCTTGTCGCCGATGCCTGCCTGGTACAGGTCGATGCCAAAGATGTTGGCGTTGGAAAGGATAGATTTTAACTGCCCGGTGTAGGTTTCCGGTTTGCCTACCTCAATGCCTTCCAGTGCTTTGGACAGCTCAGGGAGCATTGGGTCGGCGGAAAGCTCGAATTTCTCGCCTTCGTCATTTATGCCCAGGAGATATCTGCACCAGCCTGCGATAGCCAGCGGAATTGCAGTGAGCTTTCTGGCGTCGCCGTATTTTTCCACATAAGATTTAATAGTCTCGCCATAGCGGATCCCTACCTTCTGGGAAGTATCTGTGGCGATACGCTGAGGGGTATCCGGCATAAAGGGATTGGGGATCCTTACATTGATCACTTCGTCAACGAAGTCGGCGGGAGAGAGGATACCGGGATCTGTAACCACAGGCATGCCTTCTACAGGACCGATCTCATGGACCAGTTTATTTAACTGAGGATCTTTCATTTCATCAGCGATCAGGGTGTAACCCAGTACGCAGCCGTATACAGCCAGCGCTGTGTGGAGAGGGTTCAGACAGGTGGTAACCTTCATTCTCTCTACTTTATTAACCGTGTCTCTGTCTGTCATATATACGCCGGCTTTTTCCAGGGCAGGTCTTCCATTGGGGAACTTGTCCTCGATGACCAGGTACTGAGGTCCTTCCGCATTTACAAAAGGAGCGATGTAAGTTCTCTTGGAGGTGATCACAGGAGCAATGTCTTCTACCCCGGCTTTTTCCAGATCTGCGCATACGGAATCCGCAGGTCTTGGCGTGATCTTATCGATCATGGACCAGGGGAAGGATACCTGTTTCTCATCCGAAATATAGTCCACGAATCCCTGATCTACAAAGCCTTTTGCCAGCCATTCTTTTGCCATGGTGGTGATGGAATTCTGGAGCTTCTCGCCGTTGTGAGAGCAGTTATCCATAGAAACCACTGCCAGAGGATATTTTCCGGCTTTGTAACGCTCAAAGAGAAGGGCGCATACAACAGCCATGGCAGCGCCGGGTTTCTCCGGACCATTGTCAATGTCAGCCTGGATAAACGGGAAATAATTTCCGTCGGCGCCTTTTAAGGCGTAGCCTTTTTCTGTGATGGTGAAGGAGATCATCTGAAGCCCCGGATCTACAAAGATCTCTTTCAGACGGTTCCAGTATTCCGGAACATTGGACTGAGCCTTGATGGCCTCTGTCAGAGATCCCAGAACCTTCTTGTCTGTGGAACCGTCGGCTTTCAGGGTAACGGCTAATACCAGATTGTCGTAAGGCACGTAGATCTTGTCTACTACGTCAAAGTCAAAAGTTTCCACACAGGTGATACCTTTGTCAGCTGCACCATTGGAAATCAGTGTGTCAGCCAGACCGCCGATGAAGATACGGAAGATATTTCCTGCTCCGAAATGAACCCATACAGGAGCTTTCTTTGTGTTTTCAGCTACTTCTGCAACATCATAGGAGGGAAGAGCGATACCGGCTGATTCCCAGTCCTTAGTGTTTTTCAGACCTTCTAAAGTCAGTTTCATAATCTACACACGATCCTTTCTTTTTATTTTGCTGCTTTTGCCTGTTTCTCTACTGCTTCCCAGAGTCCGCAGATATAAGCGGCGCCAAGTGCCCGGTCATAAAGTCCGTATCCCGGCATTGCCTTTTCGCCCCAGATCATACGTCCGTGGTCAGGACGGATCGGTCCTTCGAATCCGGATTCATACAGAGCCTTTACTACGGCGTACATATCAAAGGTTCCGTCAGCGCTTAAGTGAGCGCTCTCCTCGAAATCTCTCATGCCGTCGTTGAAACGAAGGTTTCTTACATGAGCGAAATGAATACGGCCTTTCAGCATTTTGATGGTTTCGATCAGGTCATTGTTCAGGTTGGTTCCATAGGAGCCCATGCAGAAGGTCACGCCGTTGTGCTTGTTTGGAACAGCCTCCATCATTCTTCTCAGTTTTTCCTGAGTGGAAATGATACGGGGCAGTCCGAATACGCTCCAGGAAGGATCGTCCGGGTGAATGGCCATGTTGATGTCATATTTGTCGCATACCGGCATGATGGCTTTCAGGAAGTATACCAGGTTGTCAAAAAGCTTATCCTCGTCAATGTCTTTGTACAGAGCGAAAAGCTCTTTCACCTTCTCCATACGCTCCGGCTCCCAGCCTGGCATTACGGTGCCGTTCATATCGTTTTTAATGCTGTCGAACATTTTTTCCGGGTCCATGCTGTCGATGGTGTCCTGATTGTAGGCAAGAACGGTAGAGCCGTCGTCTCTTCTGCGCTCCAGCTCAGTTCTTGTCCAGTCGAATACAGGCATGAAGTTGTAGCAGACCATATGGATATCTGCTTTTCCCAGATTTTCCAGCGTCTCGATGTAAGCTTCGATATCTTTGTCACGTTCCGGAGCGCCTGTCTTGATGGCGTCGCTTACATTGACACTTTCAATGCCTGCCAGATGAAGGCCGGCGTCCTCCACCTCTTTTTTCATTGCCATGATCTCGTCCAGAGTCCATACCTCTCCCGGCATTTTGTCGTACAGAGTTGTGATGATCCCCTTTACATAGCAGCTCTGGCGGATCTGTTCCAGAGTTACCGTGTCGTGGTCTTTGCCGTACCAGCGCATTGTCATTTCCATAATAAATACCTCTCTTTCGATTTATGATTTTATTATAATGAGCAAGGGAAAAAAATCCAATTGATAAGCTTGTTGTATACATTGCAAAACTTGTGATTTCGTACTAAAATAGATACAGATATCTGCAGCAGTCCTCATGGAGAAAAAAGTATGAAGAAAAACCTGAAAACCCAGTTTTTGACCAGGCAGTATATGCTGTCTGCGGACTATGAGCTTTATTATTACAGCGACAGCCATATGGCGGATGTAGACAGCCATACCCATGATTATTATGAGCTTTATTTTTTCCTGGAAGGAAAGGTTTCCTACCTTATCGAAAAGCAGCTTTACGACCTGAAAGAGGGAGATGTTGTGGTGATCCCTCCCGGGATCCACCATAAGGCGGTGATCCGGGATCAGAAAAAACCCTACAGCCGGTTTGTCTTCTGGATCGGTCTGGATTATTATGAGAGGATCCGGCAAATGTCCGGGGATTATTTTTATATTGTCCGCCTTGCCGCAGAGAAGGGGCAGTATGTTTTTCACAACGACGCAGTTGCCTTCAGCAGCATACAGTCCAGGATCTTTCATCTGATCGAAGAGATCCACGGGAACCGGTTTGGAAAAGAAGAGAAAATCTTTATCGGGATCTGCGATCTTTTTCTCCATCTGAGCAGGACCGTCTATGAGAGCAGCCACCCCAGAAAACTGAAGGAAGACCAGAACCTTTTTGAAAATATCATCCAGTATATAGATGCCCAGTTGGATCAGGATCTATCCCTGGAATATCTGGCAGGAAAATTTTATGTCAGTAAATATCATATTGCCCATATATTTAAGGAAAATACAGGAATCTCCATCCACCAGTATATTATGAAAAAACGTCTGGCCGCCTGCCAGGACGCCATACTGGGAAATATCAGCATTACAAAGGCCTATCTGATGTTCGGTTTTAAGGACTATTCCAGCTTTTACCGGGCCTTTAAAAAGGAATATGGGATTTCGCCGAAGGAATTCCGGGATATGAAGATCCAGCCGGAACCCCAGATGCGGTAGACAGGAAAAAGGAGCCGTCCCATTCATGAAGATCAGGATTCTTTCATGAATGGGACGGCTCCTTGTGTGAAACAGAGACCGGAGACTTTAATTATCCTCCTGGGTCATGGTGTAGATGGTACGTTTTCTTGCCATCTCATCATTGGCCAGGTATTCGTCATAGGTGGTGATCTTATCGATCATAGCGCCGTTTGGAAGGATTTCCATGATACGGTTGGCTGTGGTCTGAACGATCTGATGGTCGTGGGAAGCGAAGAGGATCACTCCCGGGAATTTGATCATACCGTTGTTCAGCGCTGTGATAGATTCCATATCCAGGTGGTTGGTGGGCTCGTCAAAGAGCAGAACATTGGCGCCGGAGATCATCATTTTGGAAAGGAGACAGCGCACCTTTTCTCCTCCGGAAAGCACCCGTACTTTTTTTACCCCGTCTTCTCCCGGGAAAAGCATACGTCCCAGGAAGCCCCGGACATAGGTGGCGTCTTTGATCTCAGAATAGCCGGTCAGCCAGTCGGCGATGGTCAGGTCATTGTCAAATTCTTTGGTATTGTCCTTGGGGAAGTAAGACTGGGAGGTGGTAACGCCCCATTTGTAGGTTCCCTCGTCAGGCTCCATTTCGCCCATCAGGATCTGGAAGAGTACGGTTTTGGCTCTTTCATTGCCGCCTACAAAGGCTACCTTGTCCTCTCTTCCCAGAGTAAAGGAGATATTATCCAGGATCTTTACGCCGTCAATGGTTTTCGAGAGCCCTTCCACCATCAGAACCTCGTTTCCGATCTCCCGGTTGGGACGGAAATCAATGTATGGATATTTTCTGCTGGAAGGACGGATCTCATCTAACTGGATCTTTTCCAGAGCCCGTTTTCTGGAGGTCGCCTGCTTGGACTTGGAAGCATTTGCAGAGAACCGGGAGATAAATTCCTGGAGCTCTTTGATCTTTTCTTCTTTTTTGCGGTTGGCTTCCTTCATCTGCTTGATCAGAAGCTGGCTGGACTCGTACCAGAAGTCGTAGTTACCGGCGTAGAGCTGGATCTTTCCGTAGTCGATATCTGCGATATGGGTACATACTTTATTTAAGAAGTAACGGTCGTGGGATACCACGATCACGGTGTTGTCAAAATTGATCAGGAATTCCTCCAGCCATTCAATGGCGTCCAGATCCAGGTGGTTGGTAGGCTCGTCCAGAAGCAGGATATCCGGATTTCCGAAAAGGGCCTGGGCAAGGAGAACCTTTACCTTCTGGCTGCCGTTAAGCTCCGACATCTGGACATAGTGGAGATCGGTCTCAATGCCCAGTCCGTTTAAGAGCATAGCGGCGTCAGATTCTGCCTCCCAGCCGTTCATCTCGGCAAATTCCCCTTCCAGCTCGCTGGCCCGGATACCGTCTTCGTCGGTAAAGTCCTCTTTGGCGTAGATGGCCTCTTTTTCTTTCATAATATCATAGAGACGCTGATTCCCCATGATCACCGTATCCAGTACCGGATAAGCGTCATATTTGAAGTGATCCTGCTGCAGGAAAGAGAGACGCTGGCCGGGGGTGACGGAGATGTCGCCCTTGGTGGTCTCCAGCTGTCCGGAGAGGATTTTCAGGAAAGTGGACTTTCCGGCTCCGTTGGCCCCGATCAGGCCGTAGCAGTTTCCTTCTGTAAATTTAATATTGACATCCTCAAACAGTGCTTTCTTACCAATACGTAATGTAACATTATTTGCTGCAATCATTTCTTTAATTTCCCTCACTTTTCTCTTGCTAAAGAATTGTCCGTGCGTAATCTCTTCTATTTTACCGTAAAAACGGGATTTTGCAAGCCTTTCTTGCAGAAACTTGAGCCAAAAATATCTTGATAATTACAGTACAGATTGGTATAATATTTTACAAAAGTCCCGGATCCCGGTTCGGGAAATCTTGAAGAAAACCCAGGGAAGGAAAGTACTCATGTTAATTACGAGAGAGTGCGACTATGCGGTTCGGATCGTACGGGCTCTGGCAGGAGGCGAAAAACTCTGTGTGAACCAGATCTGTGAAAAAGAAGATCTGACGCCGGCATTTGTCTATAAAATATTGAAGAAACTGGAGAAAAAAGACATTGTGAAGAGCTTCAGGGGAAGCAACGGCGGATACGCCCTGAAAAAGTCCCTGACAGAGCTTACCCTCCTGGACGTATACCTGGCTGTGGAACCGGATTTTTATATGATCGAGTGCATGAACCCGGACAAGGCCTGCATACATAACCAGCCGGACTGCGGCTGCAAGGTCCACAGCGAATTGTGCAGGATACAGAATACACTGGTAAATGAGCTGCAGGCTCATACCATGGCGGAAATCATGGAATGAAAATCAAGGAGGAGCCATATGCTGCAATTTTTTGAAAAGAAACAGGACAGTCTGCTGTTCCGGGGAAATGGGGAACTGCTTGCCCTGACTCCATGGGGGAAAAACGGACTGAGGGTCAGATCTGTCTTTTATGGCGAATTGAAAGAGGGGAGCGCCGCTCTTTTGGAGGCCCCTTCCGGAGAGGTACATATTGTAACAGGGGAAAGGGAAGCTTCTATCCAGAACGGCGATCTTATGGCAAAGCTTTATGTTGACGGCTGGGGAGACAGTCTTCAGATCAGTTATTATAATCAGAAGGGGAAGCTGCTGCTCCGGGAGATTTCCAATGGAGGGGCGCTGATCCGCAAGGCCAGATATTTCAGGCCTCTTCCCGGGGGAGCATATGAGCTGAAGGTGAGCTTTGAGGCGGATCCTGAGGAAAAAATATATGGAATGGGGCAGTACCAGCAGGAGATCTTTGACCTGAAAGGCTGCAACCTGGAATTGGCCCACAGGAATTCCCAGGCCAGCATTCCTTTTTATTTATCCAGTAAGGGGTATGGATTCCTCTGGCACAATCCGGCCATTGGCGAGGTGCATTTCGGAAGTAATACAACAGAGTGGACAGCCAGGGCTACCGACCAGATGGACTATTGGATCTGCGCAGGGGACAGCCCGGCCCAGATCGAGGAACAGTACGCCCAGGTCACGGGAAAGAGCCCCATGATGCCGGAATATGGATTGGGCTTCTGGCAATGCAAGCTCCGCTATTACAATCAGGAAGAAGTCCTTGAGGTGGCAAGAGAATATAAGAAAAGAGGAATTCCTGTTGATGTGATCGTTATTGATTATTATCACTGGCCCAGATGCGGAGACTGGCGGTTTGATGAAGAATACTTTCCGGATCCGGCGGCGATGGTGGAAGAACTTCATGAGATGGGGATTGAAACAATGGTTTCTGTATGGCCCCAGGTAGACGTGCGCAGTGAAAATTATGAAGAAATGAAACAACAGGGGCTGCTGGTAAAAACAAATTATGGAATTGACGTGCAGATGCTGTTTCATGGAAATAATATTTTTATGGACGCTACAAATCCCCGTACCAGAGAATATCTGTGGGAAAAACTGAAAAAGAATTACGCAGATTTGGGGATCCGTACTTTCTGGCTGGATGAAGCGGAACCGGAGTTCGGTACGTATGATTATGATCTGTATTCCTATGCAGAAGGGCCTGTGGCTAAGGTAGGGAATCTTTATCCCAGAGAATATGCCCGTGCTGTCTATGAGGGGCAGAAAAGAAACGGACAGGAGAATATTGTCAACCTGATCCGCTGCGCATGGGCAGGAAGCCAGCGATATGGTGCATTAGTCTGGTCAGGAGATATTATGTCAACCTATGAAGACTTCCGAAAGCAGATCTGCGCCGGTCTTCACATGGGAATCTGCGGGATCCCATGGTGGACAACAGATATCGGAGGATTTCATAACGGAAATATTGAGGATCCGGACTTTCGTGAACTTTTAGTACGTTGGTTCCAGTTCGGAACTTTTTGCCCGGTGATGCGGATTCATGGAAGCAGAAATCCTCATACCCCGATCATCAATAAAGCCGGAGAAGAGAGAGAATGGACGGGAGCCCCCAATGAGGTATGGAGTTTTGGGGAAGAGGTCTATCCGATTCTGGTGAAGTTTATCGGAATCCGGGAAAAAATGCGGGACTATACCCGCAAGCTGATGAAAGAAGCCCATGAGAAGGGGACGCCGGTTATCCGTCCGATGTTTTATGAATTCCCCCAGGATCCGGAGTGCTGGGAAATCCGGGACGCCTATATGTACGGAGCAGATATCCTGGTGGCGCCGGTATGCCATGAAAAAGCAACAATGCGGAAAGTATACCTTCCCGCAGGAGCTTCCTGGATCCATGGAGGAACCGGAAAGAAATATGAAGGGGGCCGCTGGGTCGAAGTGGAAGCACCCCTGGAAACTCTGCCTGTATTCTTAAGAGACGGAAGACAGGAGTATCTGATCGGAACTGTATAAAAGAATGTGAAATTTAAAGAATCCGGTGTCTGGATAAAATGACGATAATCCAGGCGCCGGTATTTGTTTTTTTGCAAAAACATTGGATTTTCTCTGCTTTTATAAATAGACATGCCTGTTAAATCGTGCTATAATTCTCATAGACTTCAGGTTAGAAGTGGAATATTGTTCAAAACAATTTTCAAGGAGGAAAAAATCAAATGGCTAGAAAGATGAAAACCATGGATGGTAACCATGCAGCAGCTCATGCTTCCTACGCATATTCAGATGTTGCGGCTATCTATCCGATCACCCCGTCATCTGTAATGGCTGAAGCCACAGACGAATGGGCAACACAGGGAAGAAAGAACATTTTCGGACAGGAAGTTCAGGTTACTGAGATGCAGTCCGAGGCCGGTGCAGCCGGTGCGGTTCACGGTTCTCTGGCAGCTGGTGCCCTGACTACAACATATACCGCATCTCAGGGCCTTCTGCTGATGATCCCAAATCTTTACAAGATCGCCGGCGAGCAGCTCCCGGGCGTATTTAACGTATCTGCCCGTGCTCTGGCAAGCCATGCATTATCTATCTTCGGAGATCATTCCGACGTGTATGCATGTCGTCAGACAGGATGCGCTATGCTGTGTGAATCTTCCGTACAGGAAGTTATGGACCTGACTCCAGTTGCACACTGCGCAGCGATCAAAGGAAAAGTTCCATTCATCAACTTCTTCGACGGATTCCGTACATCTCACGAGATCCAGAAGATCGAGACATGGGATTACGAAGACTTAAAGGATTTAGTAGATATGGATGCAGTTGACGCATTCCGTAAACATGCATTAAATCCAAATCATCCATGCCAGAGAGGTTCTGCTCAGAACCCTGATATCTTCTTCCAGGCAAGAGAAGCATGTAATCCATACTATGACGCTCTTCCGGCGATCGTACAGGAATACATGGACAAAGTAAACGCTAAGATCGGAACAAACTACAAGCTGTTCAACTATTACGGAGCAGAAGACGCAGAGCATGTGATCGTTGCTATGGGTTCTGCCTGCGAGACCATTGAGGAGACGATCGACTACTTACTGGCTCAGGGCAAGAAGGTTGGTCTTGTAACTGTTCGTCTGTACAGACCATTCTGCGCACAGGCACTGATCGACGCTATCCCGGATTCTGTGAAACAGATCTCCGTATTAGACAGAACAAAAGAGCCAGGTTCCCAGGGCGAGCCTCTGTACCTGGATGTTGTGGCAGCTCTGAAAGGAACAAAATTCAACGACGTTCCTGTATTCACAGGCCGTTACGGATTAGGCTCCAAGGATACAACACCGGCTCAGATCGTTGCTGTATATGAGAACACAACAAAAGAGAAATTCACCATCGGTATCGTTGATGACGTTACCAACTTATCTCTGGAAGTAGGCGCTCCTCTGGTTACTACACCGGAAGGAACCATCAACTGCAAGTTCTGGGGATTAGGCGCTGACGGTACTGTAGGAGCAAACAAGAACTCCATCAAGATCATCGGTGACAACACAGATATGTACGCTCAGGCATACTTTGATTACGACTCCAAGAAATCCGGCGGTGTTACAATGTCCCACCTGCGTTTCGGTAAGAGCCCGATCAAATCCACATACCTGATCAAACAGGCAAACTTCGTGGCATGCCACAATCCTTCCTATGTGAACAAATACAACATGGTACAGGAGCTGGTTGACGGCGGTACATTCCTGCTGAACTGCCCATGGGATATGGAAGGCCTTGAAAAACATCTGCCGGGACAGGTGAAAGCTTTCATCGCTAACCACAACATCAAGTTCTATGTGATCGACGGTATCAAGATCGGTAAAGAGATCGGACTTGGCGGACGTATCAATACCGTTCTTCAGTCTGCATTCTTCAAGCTGGCCAACATCATTCCGGAAGAGCATGCGATCGAATTAATGAAAGCTGCCGCAAAGGCAACCTACGGAAGAAAAGGCGACGCTATCGTTCAGATGAACTATGACGCTATCGACGCAGGTGCAAAACAGGTTGTTGAAGTACAGGTTCCGGAAAGCTGGAAGAGCTGCGCAGACGAAGGTCTGGCAATGGCTCATGCTGAGAACGGACGTAAAGATGTTGTAGATTTCGTAAACAACATCCAGTCCAAAGTAAACGCTCAGGAAGGAAATTCCCTGCCTGTATCCGCATTCAAAGATTATGTAGACGGAACAACCCCATCCGGAGCTTCCGCATATGAGAAACGTGGTATCGCAGTAGATATCCCGGTATGGAATCCGGAAAACTGTATCCAGTGTAACCGCTGTGCATATGTCTGCCCGCACGCAGTTATCCGCCCGGTAGCACTGACAGAAGAGGAAGCAGCAGCAGCTCCGGAAGGAATGCAGACACTGCCTCTGACAGGTATGAAAGAATACAAATTTACAATGACTGTATCTGCTTACGACTGTACAGGATGCGGTTCCTGTGCAAATGTCTGCCCAGGCAAGAAAGGTGCGAAAGCTCTTGTTATGGAGAACATGGAAGCAAATGCAGGATTACAGAAATACTTTGACTATGGCGTAACATTACCGGAAAAGACAGACGTTATCGCTAAATTCAAAGAGAACACCGTAAAAGGTTCTCAGTTCAAACAGCCTCTCCTTGAGTTCTCAGGAGCCTGCGCTGGATGCGGCGAGACACCTTATGCAAAACTGATCACCCAGCTGTTCGGTGACAGAATGTACATTGCAAACGCAACAGGATGCTCCTCTATCTGGGGTAACTCTTCACCATCTACACCATACACAGTAAACGCTAAGGGACAGGGTCCTGCATGGTCCAACTCTCTGTTCGAAGACAATGCTGAGTTTGGTTATGGTATGCTGCTGGCTCAGAAAGCGATCCGCGGCGGATTAAAAGAAAAAGTTGAGTCTGTAATGGCTAACGAAAACGCTTCAGAAGAAGTAAAAGCTGCATGCAAAGAGTGGCTGGATACTTTCAACAGCGGAATCACAAACGGACCTGCTACAGATAAATTAGTAGCTGCTCTGGAAGGTGTTGACTGCGACGTATGCAAGGATATTGTTAAGAATAAAGATTTCCTGGCTAAGAAATCCCAGTGGGTATTCGGCGGCGACGGCTGGGCATACGACATCGGCTTCGGCGGTGTTGACCATGTACTGGCTTCCGGACAGGATATCAACGTAATGGTATTCGATACCGAGGTTTACTCCAACACAGGCGGACAGTCCTCGAAATCTACACCTACAGGCGCTGTTGCACAGTTCGCTGCAGGCGGTAAAGAGGTTAAGAAGAAAGATATGGCTTCCATCGCTATGAGCTATGGCTATGTATACGTAGCACAGATCGCTATGGGCGCTGACTTCAACCAGACAGTTAAAGCCATCGCAGAAGCAGAAGCTTATCCGGGACCATCCCTGATTATCGCTTACGCTCCATGTATCAACCATGGTATCAAGAAAGGTATGAGCAAAGCTCAGACAGAGGAAGAACTGGCTGTTAAGTGCGGATACTGGCACAACTTCCGTTTCAATCCTGCTGCTGAGAACAAGTTCACACTGGATTCCAAGGCTCCGGAAGCTGCAGATTACCAGGCATTCCTTGACGGAGAGGTTCGTTACAATTCTCTGAAACGCTCCAATCCTGAAAAGGCAGCAAGACTGTTTGCTAAGAACGAGGAAGAAGCAAAAGAGAGATATGCATATCTCCAGAAGCTGGTTACTCTGTACGGCAAGACAGAAGAGTAATAGAATCAGAATTACAGAATTAAAATATGCAAAGCAGAAGAAAAGGCGTCTGTACCGGGGATTTCCCCGGACAGGCGCCTTTTCTGGCCTATAGAGATCGCTGTATAGCAGCCTTTATTCTTCTTCGGATGTTGTATCCGGCTTTGCTTTTTTGATCACGGTACTGTCCCCGATACGATGATTGATCACGGTATGTACCTGAATGCACAGATCCTCCGTTTCGCAGGAGAAGGTTTCGCCGTTTGCAGGAACCCGGCCGATCACATCGCAGACATAGCCGTTATAGGTATCAAAGTCCTCCGTTGGAAGCTCAATATCCAGGGTTTCGGCCACATCTTCCAGATCTGCGGAGCCCTGGATCTCCCAGGTGTTTTCTCCGATCTGCAGGATATCCGGGGACTGTACAGCGTCTTCCAGTTCGTACAGATCGCCTACCAGAGCTTCGATCAGGTCGTGGAGTGTGATCAGACCGGACATACCGCCGTATTCGTCGATCAGTATGGCAATGTATTTCCTGGAAGTCTTCATATTCTGGAAAAGCACGTTTGCCTTCATATTCTCCGGTACGAACCAGGGATTATCAATGGCGTGCTTTACAATTTCTTCTTTTGATTTGTTTTCCATGCGGAAGTAGTCTTTGGTGTTCAGGATCCCTACGATATTGTCTGTATTTTCTTTATAAACAGGGTAGAAAGTGTGGCGGCTTTCAAAAATGATCCCCTGCCAGGTTTCCAGGCTGTCATTAATATCCAGAGAAGTCACATCAATACGGTGGGTACAGATCTGCTCTACCGAAATATCGTTAAAGTCAAATACATTCTGGATCATTTCCGTCTCGCTCTGGTCAATAGTTCCCTGCTGGCTTCCCTCGGAAAGCATCATGCGGATCTCTTCTTCCGTGACCTGTTCTTCGCTTTCCTCAGGATCGATCCCGATCAGCCTCAGAACTCCATTGGTAGATACAGTAAGAAGAAATACCAGGGGAGTAAAGATTTTAGAGATCGTGTATAAAGGCCCGGCCAGTGTCAGGGACAAAGATTCTGTCTTTTTCATGGCAATACGTTTCGGGACAAGCTCGCCGAAGACCAGATTGAAATAAGAAAGAATCACCGTGATAATGATAACGGCCACAGAGCTTAACACGCTTCTGGGAACAGGTACGCCCTGGCTTATAAATAAGTCCACAAGGGGATCCGCAAAATAGTCTGCGGCGAAAGCACTGTTCAGGAATCCGGCCAGGGTGATCACAACCTGTATGGTAGCCAGGAATCTGGCAGGCTGTTCTGTCAGCTTAGACAGCTTAATGGCCTTTTTATTACCTTCTTCTGTGAGCTTTTTCAGCTTCGCATCGTTCATGGAAATCACAGCGATCTCCGCACTGGCGAAAATCGCATTTAAAAATATCAATACAATTAATAATATAATCGAACCAACCATAATTTTTTATTATCCTCCAATGTTATAACTCATTAATTAAGAAACACAAAAAGGGACGGCCACACAAAAAAGAACAGAAAATTCTGCTTACTTTAAGTGTGGCTGTCCCGCTATGTATTCATAATAATAAACATGGATTGGCCGAATTTCGATATTTACAACTACAAGTGTCAGGGTCTCCGTCCATGTAATAATTCACATCCTTTCTGATTTGCTAATAAAAGTATCATATCCAGCAGGCCTTGTCAAGAAAAACATGGGTCAGGCCGATAAAAACCAAAGGTTTTCCTTCCTTTCCGGTGAAAAGAGTGCTATAATAATTATCAGAAAATTGTTCGTGAGAGAAGAGATTAACAGAAAATCATGAGAGGAGGCATGAGTATGGAATTAGAAGCCAGAATGTTTAAAGTTTATGCGAAAGGGGACGAAAAGATCCAGCTGAAGATCATACCGGGACATTTTGTCACGTCCCAGTCCCACATCAGCCATTATCTGGAAATGACCACGATGAAGACCCGCTGCGCAGAGGCGGCCAGGATCGCCAGGCTCCTTTCCGGCAGATATGAGACCACAACGCCGGTGGATTCCATTATCTGTATGGACGGGCTGGAGGTTATCGGCGCCTTCCTTGCAGAAGAGCTGGCGAAGGCGGGAGTCCTGTCTATGAACGCCCATAAGACGATCTATATCGTTACCCCGGAATTTAACGCCAACGGCCAGGTGATCTTCCGGGATAACATCCAGCATATGGTGCGGAACCGGAATGTGGTGATCCTCATGGGCTCTATTACCACAGGAGCCACTCTGCGCCAGTGTATGGAAAGCGTTTTATATTACGGCGGCGTGATACAGGGCGTTTCTGCGATCTTCAGCGCTGTGACAAAGGTGGCCGGGCTGGATATCAATTCCGTATTCTACAAGCAGGACGTACCCAACTATGAATCTTATCCTGCAGACCAGTGCCCGATGTGCAAAAAGAAAGAAAAGATCGACGCTATCGTCAATGGATATGGGTACTCAAAGCTGTAAAGATATTTGCCAAGCCCCTATCATCTTAATTAAAAATGTGCTATATTTATAGCCTGGGCAGAAGTTTGCCCGGGCTATAAATCATCATCGGAAATTTAGGAGGAATGACTATGCGATTGGAAGGAATCCCTGCATATGAGCTGATCATGGAGCAGGAAATTTCCGATATCCATTCCAGAGGATATCTGTTGAAACATAAAAAAAGCGGCGCCAGAGTCATGGTGCTGGAAAATGACGACAATAATAAGGTTTTTAATATCGCTTTCCGGACTCCCCCTGCAGACAGCACAGGAGTAGCCCATATTCTGGAACACAGCGTGTTATGCGGCTCCAGACATTTTCCATTGAAGGATCCTTTTGTAGAACTGGTCAAGGGTTCTCTGAATACCTTTTTAAACGCTATGACCTATCCGGATAAGACCATGTATCCGGTGGCCAGCTGCAATGACCAGGACTTTAAGAATTTAATGCATGTGTATCTGGACGCTGTGTTTTTCCCAAACATATATGAAAAAGAAGAAATCTTCCGCCAGGAGGGCTGGCATTATGAGCTGGAAGATCCGGAGAGTCCGGTTACCATAAACGGCGTGGTCTATAATGAAATGAAGGGGGCTTTCTCTTCTCCGGAGGACGTGCTGGATCGGGAAATCTTTAATTCTCTGTTCCCGGATACTCCTTATGGAGTAGAATCCGGGGGAGATCCGGACTGTATCCCGGAACTGAAATATTCCCAGTTCCTTTCTTTCCACAGCCGTTATTACCACCCGGCCAACAGCTATATCTATCTCTATGGAGATATGGATATGGAAGAGCGCCTCAACTGGATGGACCGGGAGTATCTCTCTAAGTATGATGCGATACCGGTAGATTCCAGGATTCCCCGGCAGAAGCCTTTTGACCAGGTGAAAGAGCTGGAAATGGAATATCCGGTGTCGGAAAGCGAGCCGGTAGAGGAGAACTCCTATCTTTCCTATAACCTGGTTGTGGGGGACAGCCTGGACGTAGAGCAGTGCACGGCCTTCGAGGTCCTGGACTATGTGCTTTTAAGCGCTCCGGGTGCGCCTTTGAAGCAGGCGCTGCTGGATGCGGGGATCGGCAAGGATATCCTGGGCTCCTATGAGGACGGGATCTATCAGCCCTTCTTTTCCATTGTGGCGAAAAATGCCAGACCGGAAAAGAAAGAACCGTTTCTTTCTCTTATCCGGGAGACTTTGGAAAAGATCGTGAAGGAAGGCATTGACCAGAAGGCTGTGGCCGCCGGTATCAATTACATGGAGTTCCGGTTCCGGGAAGCAGATTATTCCTCCTTCCCCAAAGGCCTGATGTACGGCATCGATGTATTTGACAGCTGGCTCTATGACGAGAGTAAACCCTTTGACCAGCTTATGCGGCTGGATATTTACAAAAAATTAAAAGAAAAAGCCGGCACAGGATATTTTGAAGAGCTGATCCGGAAATATCTTCTGGATAATACCCATGCTTCTGTAGTGGTGGTAAATCCCAAAAGAGGACTGGCAGCCGAAAGAGACGCCCAGCTGGAAGAAAAGCTGGCCCGGTATAAGGAATCTCTTTCAAAGGAAGAACTGGAAAATCTGGTGAAAGCCACGGCTCATTTGAAGGAGTACCAGGATGCCCCGGAGACAGAGGAAGCCCTTAAGACCATCCCCCTTCTGAAACGGGAGGATATCGCCAGGGAAACGGGAAAATTCTACAATACGGAAAAATATGCAGGAGAGACTCTGATCCTTCACCACGATCTGTACACAAACGGCATCGGCTACCTGAATCTGCTGTTTAATACAAAGAAGGTGCCGGCCAGACTGATCCCATATCTGGGGATCCTGAAATCCGTCCTGGGCTATGTGGATACGGAACATTATACCTATGGCGAGCTGTTTAACGAGATCAACGCCAGGACCGGAGGGATCCTTTTCGGGATCCAGGTTTTCGGCAATGTGCGGGACAACCGGTTGAACACCCATATGCTGGGAATCAAAGCAAAAGCCTTATATCAGGATCTGCCCTTTGTCTTTCAGATGGTCCGGGAGATCCTCTGCACATCCAGGCTGGATGACGAAAAGAGGCTGTATGAGATCCTGGCCAAGATGAAATCCAGAATGCAGATGAGCATGGTTTCCGCAGGACACTCAACGGCAGTGAACAGAGCTCTCTCTTATTTCTCTGAGAACGCTTATTTCCAGGAGAAGATCGCAGGCATTGATTTCTATGATCTGATCGATGACCTGGAGAAAAATTTCCAGGAGAAAAAAGGAGAGATCATCAAAAACCTGAAGGAACTGATGGGACTGGTGTTCCGGAGAGAAAATCTCATTGTCAGCTACACGGCGGATCCGGAAGGATACAGAGGCCTGGAAAAAGAGATCGAAGGCTTAAAAGAGGTCCTTCAGGATGGGAAAATAGAAGATTCCCCGCTGGAGCCGGTATTCGAGGATAAAAACGAGGGATTCCAGACCTCCGGCCAGGTTCAGTACGTAGCTGCAGCCGGCAATTTTGCTAAGGACGGGTACGAATATACCGGCGCTCTCAGGATCCTGAAGGTCATGCTCAGCTATGAGTACCTGTGGACCAATATCCGGGTAAAAGGAGGAGCCTACGGCTGTATGAGCGGCTTCCGCAGGACGGGAGACGGATTTTTAGTGTCTTATCGGGATCCTCATCTGAAGAATACCCTGGAGGTGTTCCGGAAGACCGGAGATTTTATCCGTTCTTTTGACGCAGATGAGCGGGAAATGACCAAATATATCATCGGGACCATCAGTGAGCTGGACGCTCCGCTGACGCCTTCCGCCAAAGGCGCCATGTCCCTGAACGCATGGTTTTCCGGGATCACCGGAGAGGATATGCAGAAGGAACGGGATGAGATCCTGGACGCCCAGCCGGAGGATATCCGGAACCTGGCCGGGATCGTGGACGCTATCATGGGACAGGACCGGATCTGCGTGATCGGAAGCGAGGAGAAGCTCCAGCAGGATAAAGAGGTGTTCAAGGAGATCAAGCATCTGTTATAAAAAGAGGAGAATATATGAAGGAAGATTTTAAATCAGGATTTGCGGCGATCATCGGCAGGCCGAATGTGGGGAAATCTACCCTGATGAACCATCTGATCGGGCAGAAGATCGCCATAACCTCCAGAAAGCCCCAGACCACCAGAAACCGGATACAGACCGTATATACCGATGAAAGAGGCCAGATCGTATTTCTGGATACCCCGGGGATCCACAAAGCAAAAAATAAACTTGGGGAATACATGGTAAATGTGGCCCAGAGAACTTTTCAGGACGCAGATGTGATCCTGTGGCTGGTGGAAGCTTCGGATTATATCGGGGCGGGAGAGCAGCATATCGCCCAGCAGCTGAAAAGGACGAAACTTCCGGTGATCCTGGTAATGAATAAAGTAGATAAAGTGGAGAAAAAGGATCTTCCGGGATTTATAGACGCTTATCGCAAGATCCTGGATTTTGCCCAGATCGTGCCGGTGTCTGCCCTGCGTTCTGTAAATCTGGATACCCTTTTGGACTGTATTTTCAAATATCTTCCCTACGGGCCTCAGTTTTATGATGAGGATACGGTGACCGACCAGCCCCAGAGGCAGATCGTAGCGGAGATGATCCGGGAGAAAGCCCTTCGATGCCTGGAGGAAGAGATCCCCCATGGGATCGCAGTGACCATAGAACGGATGAAGGAACGGCCGGAGGGAGGTCTGGTAGACATTGACGCCACCATCATCTGCGAGAGAGATTCCCATAAAGGGATCATTATCGGAAAGCAGGGCGTTATGCTGAAGAAGATCGGCAGCCAGGCCAGGACGGAGATTGAAAAAATGCTGGAGGAAAAAGTGAACCTCAAGCTGTGGGTAAAGGTTAAGAAAGACTGGAGAGACAGTGACTTTCTTATAAAAAATTTCGGATATGACAAGAAGGAAGTCTGATGAGGGATCTGATCACTGTGACCGGCATGGTGTTATCTGCCACGCCGGTGGGGGACTATGATAAAAGACTGGTGCTCCTTACCAGAGAGCGGGGGAAGATCACAGCTTTTGCAAAAGGGGCCAGACGGCAGAACAGTTCTCTTCTTGCTGCGGCCAACCCCTTTGTCTTTGGCTCCTTCTTTCTCTATGAGGGCAGGACTGCCTATCAGATACGTTCGGCCTCGGTGATGCAGTACTTTTCGGAGCTGGCAGGGATCCAGCCGGGGGTATATTACGGCTTTTATTTCCTGGAGCTGGCAGATTATTACGCCAGAGAGAATGCAGAGGGAAAAGAAATGCTGAATCTGCTTTATGTCACTTTAAAGGCATTGGTGAAGGGCCAGGTGGATAATGAACTGATCCGGTATATCTTTGAACTGAAGATCATGACCGTGAACGGGGAGTATCCTTCTGTGTTCGCCTGCGCATCCTGCGGGGCCACAGAGAATATGGAGTGGTTTTCGGTAGAAGACTCCTGCGTCTTTTGCTCTGCCTGCGGCAGGACCCGGAAAGGACTGATCCATGTAAGCCCGGCCGCCCTGTATACCCTTCAGTTTATTATTGCCGCAAAAATGGAAAAGCTGTATTCCTTTACGGTGACCAGGGAGGTCCGGGAGGAAGTGGGAAGAGTGATGCGGGCCTACCGGAAAAGGTACATAGACCGGGATTTTAAGAGCCTGGAAATCCTGAAAATCATGGACTGACCGGGAAAAACAGCCTTTTAATGGTTGAAAAGAGCGTCGGCAGCAGTTATAATATGGCTTATTGAGGAGATAAATCCCGGGGATCCGGAGGGATTTCTGTGGAAAATATTGTAGCAGAGGAGATCATACAATGGAAAAGACAATGGAAAAAATCGTTGCCCTGGCAAAATCCAGAGGCTTTGTGTATCCGGGCTCTGAGATTTACGGCGGCCTGGCCAATACCTGGGATTATGGAAACCTGGGCGTGGAGTTGAAAAATAATGTAAAAAAGGCCTGGTGGCAGAAATTCGTTATGGAAAGCCCTTACAATGTAGGCGTGGACTGCGCCATTTTGATGAACCCGCAGACCTGGGTGGCTTCCGGCCATCTGGGAGGATTCTCCGATCCCCTTATGGACTGCAGGGAGTGTCACGAAAGATTCCGGGCAGATAAGCTGATCGAGGATTACTGCGCAGAACATGACATCAAGCTGGAGGGAAGCGTAGACGCCTGGAGCCAGGAAGAAATGAAAAATTTCATCGAGGAGCATAAGGTTCCCTGCCCAAGCTGCGGAAAGCACAATTTTACAGATATCCGTCAGTTCAATCTGATGTTCAAGACCTTCCAGGGGGTTACAGAGGACGCCAAGAATACGGTATACTTAAGACCTGAGACGGCTCAGGGGATCTTTGTAAACTTTAAGAACGTACAGAGGACTTCCAGAAAGAAGCTGCCCTTTGGTATTGCCCAGATCGGTAAATCCTTCCGGAACGAGATCACACCCGGAAACTTTACCTTCCGTACCCGGGAGTTTGAGCAGATGGAGCTGGAGTTCTTCTGCAAGCCGGATACAGACCTGGAATGGTTCGCCTACTGGAAGCAGTTCTGCCTGGACTGGCTCTACAGCCTGGGACTGAAGAAGGAAGAAGTCCGCTACCGCGACCATGATAAAGAAGAGCTGAGCTTCTACAGCAAGGCCACTACAGATGTGGAATTCCTCTTCCCCTTCGGCTGGGGCGAGCTGTGGGGGATCGCAGACAGGACCGACTACGACCTGTCCCGCCATCAGGAAGTATCCGGACAGGATCTGACTTACTTTGATGATGAGACAAAAGAAAAATATATCCCATATGTGATCGAGCCTTCTCTGGGCGCAGACCGTATGGTGCTGGCTTTCCTGTGCAGCGCTTATGACGAAGAGGTTCTGGACGCAGAAAAGAACGACGTGCGGACAGTCCTTCATTTCCACCCGGCTCTGGCGCCGGTGAAGATCGGGGTCCTGCCCCTTTCCAAGAAGCTGGCAGACGGCGCACAGAAGATCTACCAGCAGCTTTCCAAGAAATATAACTGCGAATATGACGACAGAGGAAACATTGGAAAGCGTTACCGCCGCCAGGATGAGATCGGTACTCCGTTCTGTATCACCTATGACTTCGACTCTGAAAACGACGGAGCCGTTACAGTAAGAGACCGTGACACCATGGAACAGGAAAGAGTAAAGATTGAAGATCTGAAAGCATACTTTGAGGAAAAGTTTGATTTCTGATCCTATCGGGCAAAAGGCCTGTTGTTTTAGAAGGAGGAGTTGATACAATGGCAAAGAAAAGAAATATTATTGTAGGACAGTCAGGCGGACCTACCGCCGTAATTAACTCAAGTCTTGCGGGAGTTTATAAAAATGCGATAGAGCGTGGATTTGACAAGGTATACGGTATGCTTCACGGGATCCAGGGGCTTATGGACGAGCAGTATGTGGATCTTTCTACCCAGATCCATTCTGAGCTGGACATCGAGCTTTTGAAGAGGACCCCCTCCGCTTTTCTGGGATCCTGCAGATTTAAGCTTCCGGAGATCCATGAGGACAAGGAAATTTACGAAAAAATATTCGGCATTTTAAATAAGCTGGAGATCGACACCTTTATCTATATCGGCGGTAACGATTCTATGGATACCATCAAGAAGCTCTCCGATTACGCCATTATCACCGGCCAGAGCCAGAAATTCCTGGGCGTGCCTAAGACCATTGACAATGACCTGGCGCTTACGGATCATACGCCGGGATTTGGCAGCGCTGCAAAATATATCGGCGCCTCTACAAAAGAGGTGATCCGTGACGCACAGGGGCTGACCTATAAGAAAAATATGATCACCATCATGGAGATCATGGGAAGAAACGCAGGCTGGCTTACCGGCGCCACAGCCCTGGCAAAATCCGAGGACTGCGACGGACCGGACCTGATCTATCTGCCGGAGGTTCCCTTTGATGTTGAAAAATTCCTGAAAAAAGTAAAAGAACTGCTGAAGAAAAAATCTTCCATCGTTATCGTGGTTTCTGAGGGTATTAAGCTGGAGGACGGCCGCTATGTATGCGAGCTTGGCAACGCCGGAGATTATGTGGACGCTTTCGGCCATAAGCAGCTTCAGGGAACCGCCACCTATCTGGCTAATTTCCTGGCGGCAGAGTGCGGCTGCAAGACAAGGGCGGTAGAGCTCTCTACCCTTCAGAGAAGCGCTTCCCATATGGCTTCCAGAGTGGATATCGACGAGGCCTTTATGGTAGGCGGCGCTGCGGTAAAAGCAGCGGATGAAGGAGACACCGGCAAGATGGTAGTCATCGACCGTGTGTCCGACGATCCTTATATGAGCGCTACGGGAATCTACGACGTACATAGGATCGCCAATGAGGAGAAGCTGGTTCCCCGCTCCTGGATGAATAAGGAAGCCAACAATGTGACAAAAGATTTTGTGGATTATATCAAGCCGCTGATCCAGGGAGATTACCAGCCCATCATGGTAAACGGCCTGCCCAGGCATCTGGTTCTGAAAATGAAGAGGAAATAGTCAAAAACTTCAAAAAACTTGCTTGACTATCAGAGGTCTTATGTTAAAATAATACTGTGCAGGCAAATCCTGCCTGCACCGTGGGAAATATATTATGAACAGTATGTTTTCTAGTATCTACTTTTAGGAGGAATGTTCAAATGGCAAAATGGGTTTACTTATTTAGTGAAGGAAACGCCAACATGAGAGAACTCCTGGGTGGAAAGGGCGCCAACCTGGCCGAGATGACCAACTTAGGCATGCCGATCCCTCAGGGCTTCACAGTAACAACAGAAGCTTGTACAGACTACTACAACAACGGCAAGAAGATTTCTGAAGAGATTCAGGGACAGATTTTCGACGCATTAGCACAGCTGGAAGAGATCCAGGGCAAAAAATTCGGTGATACAGAAGATCCGTTGCTGGTTTCTGTTCGTTCCGGAGCAAGAGCATCCATGCCTGGTATGATGGATACCATCCTGAACCTGGGTCTGAATGACGTGGCAGTTGAAGGTTTCGCTAAAAAGACAGGCAATCCAAGATTCGCATATGATTCTTACAGACGTTTCATCCAGATGTATTCTGACGTAGTTATGGAGGTTCCAAAGTCCTTCTTCGAGAAGATCATCGACGAAGTAAAGGAAGCTAAGGGCGTTCACTACGATACAGAATTAACTGTAGATGATTTAAAAGAGTTAGTTAAGAGATTCAAAGCTGTTTACTCTGAGGAGATGAACGGTGAAGAATTCCCACAGGATCCTAAGGAGCAGTTAATGGGAGCAGTAAAAGCTGTATTCCGTTCCTGGGACAACCCCCGTGCTATCGTATACCGCCGTATGAACGATATTCCGGGAGACTGGGGTACCGCTGTAAACGTACAGGCCATGGTATTCGGTAACATGGGCGAAACATCCGGTACAGGTGTTGCATTTACCCGTAACCCATCCACAGGTGAAAAAGGTATCTACGGCGAGTACCTGATCAACGCTCAGGGTGAAGACGTAGTTGCCGGTGTTCGTACACCTCAGCCGATCAGCAAACTGGCAGAAGACCTTCCAAAATGCTACAAACAGTTCATGGAACTGGCTATGAAGCTGGAGAACCACTACCGTGATATGCAGGATATGGAGTTCACCATCCAGGAAGGTAAATTATACTTCTTACAGACACGTAACGGAAAGAGAACAGCTCCGGCTGCTATCCAGATCGCCTGCGACCTGGTAGACGAAGGCATGATCACACCGGAAGAAGCTGTTTGCCGTATCGAAGCAAAATCTCTGGATCAGTTACTGCATCCAACCTTTGACGCTGAGTCTCTGAAAGCAGGCGAAGTGATCGGTTCCGCCCTTCCGGCATCTCCGGGTGCTGCTGCTGGTAAAGTTTACTTCACAGCAGAAGAAGCAAAAGCTGCTCACGAAGCAGGCGCCAGAGTTGTTCTGGTTCGTCTGGAGACATCTCCGGAAGATATCGAAGGTATGCATGCTTCCGAAGGTATCCTGACAGTCCGGGGCGGTATGACATCTCACGCAGCCGTTGTTGCCCGTGGTATGGGAACCTGCTGTGTATCCGGATGCGGCGATATCAAGATCAACGAAGAAGAGAAATGGTTCACATTAGGCGGATATACCTTCCATGAAGGCGATTACATTTCCTTAGACGGTACAACAGGTAAGATCTACAAAGGCGATATCAAGACTGTAGAAGCTTCTGTAGGCGGAAACTTCGGCCGTATCATGAGATGGGCTGACCAGTTCCGTAAATTACAGGTTCGTACAAACGCCGATACACCTGCCGACACAGAGAACGCTGTGAAATTAGGCGCTGAAGGTATCGGACTTTGCCGTACAGAGCATATGTTCTTCAACGAAGACCGTATTCCGAAGATCCGTAAGATGATCCTTTCCGATACAGTAGAGCAGAGAGAGGAAGCTCTCAACGAGCTGATCCCATTCCAGAAAGAAGACTTCAAGGCTATGTACAAAGCTCTGAAAGGCCGTCCAATGACCGTTCGTTATCTGGATCCGCCGCTTCATGAGTTCGTTCCTACAGATCCTGAAGATATTGCAGCTCTGGCAAAAGATATGGGTCTTACACCAGAAGAAGTACAGGCCCGCTGCGATGAACTCCATGAGTTCAACCCGATGATGGGTCACCGCGGATGCCGTCTGGCTGTAACCTATCCGGAAATCGCCAAGATGCAGACAAGAGCTGTCATCGAAGCTGCTATCGAAGTAAAAGAAGAGATGGGCTATGACATCGTTCCTGAGATCATGATCCCATTAGTAGGCGAGAAGAAAGAGCTGAAATACGTAAAAGATATCGTTGTTGCTACAGCAGAAGAAGTTATGAAGGAAAAAGGCGAGTACATCAACTACCATGTTGGTACTATGATCGAGATTCCTCGTGCAGCTCTCACAGCAGACGAGATCGCAGAAGAAGCTGAATTCTTCTCCTTCGGTACAAACGACTTAACACAGATGACCTTCGGCTTCTCCCGTGATGACGCCGGTAAATTCTTAGGTTCTTACTATGAGAACAAGATTTACGAGTCTGACCCATTTGCAAAACTGGATCAGAAGGGTGTTGGCCAGCTGGTTAAGATGGCAGCAGAAAAAGGACGTTCTACAAACCCGACTCTGAAAATGGGTATCTGTGGAGAGCACGGCGGAGATCCTTCTTCCGTAGAGTTCTGCCACAAAGTAGGTCTGAACTACGTTTCCTGCTCACCATTCCGTGTGCCGATCGCTAGACTGGCAGCCGCTCAGGCAGCACTGAACAACAAATAATCATCATTAAAAAATACAGCGCTCTGTTTTTCGGAACAGGGCGCTGATTTTTTACGCAATACGTGGTCGGGCAACCGCCGTGCCTGCACGGGCAGGCGCAGACGGGCGGGTATGCCGCACTGGAATTAGTTTTATAAAACCGGGAACTATCCGAAACCAGACTGTAAAGTCGGAGTTTATGGATGGTTCCCGGTTTTTATTGCCTTGCTGACATTCGTATTTACGTTTTTGAAGTAGTGCTGTCTGCATAGAAAAACCACCCTCATAACTTTGACCGGTTTAGGGTGGCATTTCTATGATATACCTTATCAGGTCAACCCCTTGTGGGCGGTTGTTCCTTTTGTATTTATAATATAGCATATTCGAGGACAAGATTCAATATTTGATATAATAAACCTGAACTTGGTTACTGTCAAGTAATCGTTGGCAACTTTCTTCCTGATTTATCTTTTCTGTTCAAACAGTCCTTTTTCTGCTTTCTA